>ONSQ01000059.1 GCA_900320465.1 uncultured Eubacteriales bacterium | reverse complement strand
ATACTTTCTTGCCATAATTTTACCCCCTGATGTAGTACTCCTATTTTCCTACATCAGGGGGCTTTTTGTCTATTGTCCGTTTTTACTGGTTCGGTTCACAGGAACGAAGCTTTTTTTATTTTCATTTTTATTTTTATTCAGTTGCCGTGATCGCCGCACCAGCCGCACTCCCAGTATGAGCCGTGATCGATGACCGGGCTGCCGCAGTTGGGACAGCGGCTGCGGCGCGCACGGCGCGGGGCAGCGGCGGTTTTTCCCCGCTTTTGGCCGTCGCCGCGGGCGGCGAGGGCCAAGATCGGCAGGGCGATGGCGCCGATGAGGAGCAGGATCAGCGCTTCCATGCTCTTATCCCAGCGTGACGGTCAGCAGGACCGGGTTGTGGTCGGAATTTTCAAAGCCAAGATCCTGGCCCTCCACGCTCTCCACGGTCACGTTGGGCGAGACGATGAAGCCGTCGATCACATAATGCTGGGTGTTGGCCGTGTCGGCGGGGTCGTAGGGCTGGTTCAGCAGACGGCAGCTGGGAACGGACAGATCGAAGGCGTAGCGGAAGCCGGAGGGCAGCGCGCTCTCCTCCAGAATGCCCGGCGTCCACAGCTCGGGCTTCAGGTTGGGATAGGCATCCAGACCGCCGGGGAAGATCTGGTTGAAGTCGCCGCCGGCGATCACGTAATTGCCCTTGCGGTACTCCTCCTCCAGAAAGTCCATCAGCTGGCGGGTCTGGGCGATCTTGCCCTCGCCGTCGTCATAGGCCTCCAGGTGCAGGTTCACCAGCACAAGCTGTCTGTCGCTGCCCTCGATAGGCAGATAGTTCACCAGCAGGCAGCGCTTGAGGTTGGCGATGCGCAGCGGCCAGGAGAAGGGGCAGGGCAGCGACCGGCGCTCGGCACGTTCGATCAGCAGGTCGTCCGTCATGGTGTACAGGCCGCTGTGGACCTTGCCGATGGGCGGCACGGGCACAAAGGGGCAGGAATAGTTCAGGGCGTAAGTCTCGCAGGACATGCCGCGGCTGAGGAAGTCCCGCTCGTCGATGCTGTAGGTGCGGGCGGAGTCGCTGTCCACCTCCTGCAGCAGCACCAGGTCGGGCGCGATGCGCTCCAGCGAGGCGGAGATGCCGTCCAGATAGCCCAGCACGGTGTCCCGGCTGTCGGGTCTGGCGCGGGTGCCGCCGTCCATAAAGAAGTCCTCCGCCTTGCCGAGCCCGGCGTAGCCCACGTTCCAGCTCAGGACGCGCAGGGTCTCGCCGCTTTTGAGCGTGTCCGCGTCGCCGGCGCGCTCGACCTCCGCCACCTCGATCGAGGCGGGGTTGAACTCCGTCGCCGTCAGCCAGCCCAGCAGACCGCCGAGGACGAGGACCAGCACCAATACGATACTCAGCAGGATCTTCAGAAGCTTTTTCATACGCTCTCTCCTTTTTTCAGGTATTCCGGATGATCAGCCGGGGACATAGCGGGTTTTGAAAAACAGCTGCATGGTGTTGAACAGACTGATATTCCAGTCGGCGTAGTTGTGCTCGGTCTTGTCGATGGGGAAAAAGCGGATGTTCTTGCCCAGCTCGAACCAGGGGCAGGTCTCCGCCAGGATCTCGATACGGTTGCAGTAGGGCATCCAGCTGTTGAGCAGCGTGCCGTCGCCGGCGTAGAGATAGTGGATGGGGTGCTCGGCGTCCAGCTCGGTGTTGAGCCTCTCGGTGAGCACCGCGTCGTTCTGGTAGCCGCCGGAGTACAGGCCCCAGTAGGAAAACAGATCGGCGCAGCCCGGCAGCATCTGCCAGCCGATCATGGCGCCGAAGGACACGCCGATGAAGGCGAAATGCTCCGGCGCGGCCTCAAAGCTGCCGTCCTCGGATACCGAGGCGTAGGTGCTGTACTGCGTGGCCAGGAAGGGCAGCACCCGCTCGCGCAGGCTCTGCTCGTAGGGGACGGCGATCTCGATCGGGCGACCCAGGTGGTAGTACTCCACCACCGCCACGATCACCGGATCGCAGTAGCCGCAGACGATCATGCCGTCCAGCAGGTTTGCCCCCGTGATGCGCGGGTACAGGCTGTTGACCCGGTTGACCTTCTCCAGCCACTGGTGGGCGTTATGCCCGGCGCCGGGGACGATCACCACCACGTTATAGGGCTTTTCCGGGTCGTAGCCCGGCGGGGTGTAGACCACGATCTCCCGGGCCTTTTTGTCCTCGCGGGTCTTCTCCTCCCTGGGGCCGGGGACCACGTCGCCCTCCTCCAGCGGGAAGTGCCAGGTCTCCAGCGTGCCGTGCTCGTCCACGCCGGCGAGGATCTCGCCGGGATAGTCCTTGGGCTGGCGCAGGAAGGTGGGCTCAAGGCCGCAGCGGGCGCAGGCGCCGTTTTCCAGCAGATGGTCGGCCGCCGCGCCGCAGTCCGGGCAGATCAGGGTCTCCCGGTCGTGGCTGGGGTGGGGGCAGGCATAGCCGCAGTTGGTGCAGACGCCGCCGTCATAGCTGTGGTCGCAAACGCTTTGGCAGATGGCGCAGACCCCCTCGTGCCAGTCGTGGGTGCAGACCAGGCCGCAGATGGCGCAGACGCCGTCCTGCCAGTCATGGGGGCAGGGCGTGGGCGTGGGGACGGGCGTGGGCGTCGGCGCTTCCGGAACGGTCTGAGATGCGCCCGCGCCGCAGCCGCCGAGCAGGAGCAGCAGGAGCAGCGCTGTTGAGAGCCAGAGTGCTTTGATACTTGTTCTGTTCATGCGCGCTCCTCTTATCGGGTGATCGCAGGACTGTCTGTCCGTTCGAGAAGATAGTCGATCGAAACGTTGAAATAATCCGCAAGGGCGATGAGTGTTTTGTAATCCGCCTCGCGCACGCCGGACTCATACCGGCTGACGCTGTTCTGCGTCAGGCCCAGGTCCATGGCCAGCTTCAGTTGGGATATGCCGCGCTTTTCGCGCAGTTCTTTTAATCGGCGCATCGCAGTTTCCCCTTTCTTACGGATTTCAGCATACCAAAACGGAGTATTTGAAAAATCCCGTTTTGGTATTCCCTGCCGTTTTTCCCGATAAGCGCCGCTTTTCGCGCCCTTTTGCGCCGGAAAATGGATAATTGCACCGCTTTTCGCTGTGCAAGGTCTTGACAATCCCCCACCCGCTTTGCGGGAGCCCCCTTTGCACAAGGGGGCCTTGGAGGCGGCTAAGTAGGAAGAGCGGCAGGGGACGAATTGCCCTCATCCACCGCTGACGCGGTCCCCCTTCTCCATGGGAGAAGGCTTGGGGCGGGCGCAAAGCCGGAATTTCTCCCGGTATCTGCGGATTGCCGGTTATCCGCATCCTCTAAAAACTAAGAACTAAAAACTAAAAAACCGTCCGGGGAGAGCAAAAACGCTCTCCCCGGACGGTTTTTTCACACCTGCGCCTTCATCGACAGGAAGGCGTTGATGAAACCGTCCAGGTCGCCGTCCATGACGTTCTGGATGTTGCCGGTCTCATACTCGGTGCGCAGATCCTTTACCAGCTGATAGGGCATGAACACATAGGAGCGGATCTGGCTGCCCCACTCGATCTTCATCTGCACGCCCTTGATGTCGCTGATCTTCTCCAGGTGCTCCCGCTCCTTGATCTCGGCCAGGCGCGCCCGCAGCATGTTTTTGCAGTTCTCCAGGTTCTGGAAGTGGCTGCGCTCCACCTGGCTGGACACCACGATGCCGGTGGGGATGTGGGTCAGACGCACGGCCGAGGAGGTCTTGTTGACCTTCTGGCCGCCGGCCCCGGAGGAGCGGTACACATCCATCTTGATGTCCTCGTCCCGCAGCTCGATCTCGCCGGCGTCGGCGATCTCGGGCATGACCTCCACCGCGGCGAAGGAGGTGTGGCGCCGTCCCGCCGCGTCAAAGGGGCTGACACGCACCAGACGGTGGACGCCGTGCTCGCTCTTCAAAAAGCCGTAGGCGTTCTCGCCCTCGATCATGATGGTGGCGCTCTTGATGCCGGCCTCGTCGCCGTCCAGATAGTCCATCAGCTTGACCTTGTAGCCGTGACGCTCGGCCCACATGTTGTACATGCGGTAGAGCATTGAGGCCCAGTCCTGCGCCTCGGTGCCGCCGGCGCCGGCGTGGAAGGTCAGGATGGCGTTGTTGGCGTCATACTCGCCCGTCAGAAGGGTGGACAGGCGCATCGCCTCGGCCTTCTCGGCAAAGAGGGCGTACTCGCTCTGCAGCTCGGAGAGCATGGACTCGTCGTTCTCCTCGATGGCCATGTCGCAGAGCGTCAGCATGTCCTCCCAGGACGAGCAGAGCTTTTCATAGCTCTCCACCTTGTTTTTCAGCGTCTTGAGCCGCTTCTGCACCTTCTGGGATTTCTCCACGTCGTTCCAGAAGCCGTCCCGGGCGCTCATGGCCTCCAGCTCCTCGATCTCCTTGGCGGCGGCTTCCAGCTTCAGCGCCGTGCGCAGCACGTCGAGCGTGGGGCGGGCGGCTTGTAATTTCGCTTTGTATTCTTCAAATTCCAGCATAATCGAACATTCTCCTGCCTGTCGGTGTTAACTTAAATATTATATACAAATTTCCCCAACTTGTAAATCGGTATTTTTATCTGCTTTTTTGCCGCATCCGGAGGGCTTTTTCTCTTCCCAACGGGGAGAAAGTATGGTAAGATTAACGTGTTAAGTTATGACTTCCCGCGACGCGGGAAAATCATGGCGGCGCCGCCGTTCTTCCCGGCGCGCCGGCAATAAATTAAGGAGAGAAAACATGATCGCTCACGGCAAGGAAATCAAAGTGTTCTGCGGCAATTCCAACCCCGAGCTGGCCGAAGAGATCGCGAGCCAGCTCTATACCCGTCTCGGCGACGCCTCCGTTTCCCAGTTCGCCGACGGCGAGTGCTCCATTTCCGTGGCGGAGCCGGTCCGCGGCAAGGACGTGTTTATCGTGCAGTCCACCTGCAATCCCGTTAACGACCATCTGATGGAAATGCTCGTCATGATCGACGCGATGCGCCGCGCCTCCGCCGGCCGCATCACCGCCGTGATCCCCTATTTCGGCTATGCCCGCCAGGACCGCAAGGCCAAGAGCCGCGATCCGATCTCGGCCAAGCTGGTGGCCAACCTGATCACCGCCGCCGGGGCCGACCGCGTGCTGACCATGGACCTGCACGCCGCCCAGATCCAGGGCTTCTTCGACATCCCCGTGGATAACCTGATGGGCGCGCACCTGTTCGCCAAGCACTATATCAAGCAGTTCGGCAAGAACAACGACGAATTCATGGTGGTCTCCCCCGACGTGGGCAGCACCGCCCGCGCCCGCGCCTTCTCGATGAAGCTGGGCGTGAACATGGCCATCGTGGACAAGCGCCGCGAAAAGGCCAACCAGAGCGAGGTCATGAACATCATCGGCAACGTGGAGGGCAAGAAGTGCATCCTCCTGGACGACATTGTGGACACCGCCGGCTCCCTCGTCGGCGCCGCCAAGGCGATCTCCGAGATCGGCGGGGCCAAGGAGGTCTACGCCTGCGCCACCCACGGCGTGCTCTCCGGCCCGGCGCTGGAGCGCATCGAGAACAGCTGCATCAAGGAGCTGCTGTTCCTGGACACCATCCCCTACCCCGCCGACAAGCCCAAGTGCGACAAGATCCGCTACCTCTCCACCGCGCCCGTGTTCGCCGAGGCGATCCGCCGCATCTACGAAGAGGTCTCGATCTCCAATCTGTTCGACTGAGCCGACAGGATATCACCCATGTTTTTTTTCAAAAGCGGCGGCGCCCCCGGCTGGATGATCGTCTTTCTGGGCAACCCCGGCCGCGACTATGAAAACACCCGCCACAACGCCGGCTTTCTGGCCGCCGACGAGATGGAAAAGCTGCTGAAGCTCTCCATCAACAAGGCCAAATTCCGCGCGCTGACCGCGGTGGGCGAGATCGGCGGCGAGCGCGTGCTGCTCGTAAAGCCCCAGACCTTTATGAACCTGTCCGGCGAAGCGGTGGGCGAGGCCGCCCGCTTCTACAAGATCCCGCCGGAGCGCGTGATCGTCATCTCCGACGAGACGAGCCTGGCGTTGGGGCGCGTACGGGTGCGGACCCGGGGCTCGGCCGGCGGCCACAACGGGCTGAAGAACATCATCGAGCATCTGGGGACCGAGGACTTCCCCCGCATCCGGCTGGGCGTGGGCGGCAAGCCCCACCAGGACTACGACATGCGCGACTGGGTGCTCTCCCGCTTTACGGGACAGGATCTGGAAACCATGCAGGACGCCGCCAGGCGTGCCGCGCAGGCAGCGGTCTGCTACATCGAACACGGGCCGGACAAGGCCATGACCCAGTTCAATCAGGGCAAATAACCCCTATTGATAGATCGGAAAAAAAAGGAAAGAAGCGTGACACATGAAAAAAAACTGTATCGCCATGCTCCTGGCCGGCGGACAGGGCTCTCGCCTGTACGCGCTGACCCAGGACGTGGCAAAGCCGAGCGTCCCCTTCGGCGGTAAGTACCGCATTATCGATTTCCCGCTTTCCAACTGCGCCAACTCCGGTATCGACACCGTCGGCGTGCTGACCCAGTACCGTCCTCTGAAGCTCAACAGCTACATCGGCAACGGCCAGCCCTGGGATCTGGACGTGTCCGACGGCGGCGTGTACATCCTGCCGCCTTACCTGGGCGCCCACGAGCAGGGCTCCTGGTTCTCCGGCACCGCCAACGCCATTTATCAGAATATCGCTTTCATCGAGATGTACGATCCGGACAACGTGCTGATCCTCTCCGGCGACCACATCTACAAGATGGATTACGCCGAGATGCTGCGCGCTCATCTGGAAAACGACGCGGCCTGCACCATCGCCGTGCAGCAGGTCTCCATGGCCGAGGCCACCCGTATGGGCATCATGAGCGTGGACGAACACGACTTCATTACCGAGTTTGAGGAAAAGCCCAAGCAGCCCAAGAGCGATCTGGCCTCCATGGGCATTTACATCTTCAACTGGAAGAAACTGCGCGCGGCGCTGATCGCCGACGAGAACGACCCGAATTCCAGCAAGGACTTCGGCAAGAACATCATCCCCAATATGCTGGGCGCGGGCGAGCGGATGCTGGCCTATCGCTTCAAGGGCTATTGGCGCGACGTGGGCACCATCACCTCCCTGTGGGACGCCAACATGGACATGCTTTCTCCCGATCTGATCAACCTCTTCGATCCCGAGTGGCCCATCAGCTCCCGCAGCCCCATCTGCCCGCCTCACTACACCGGCGAGGACGCCAGAATTGTCCACTCCATCGTCACCGAGGGCTGTGAGATCTACGGCGAGGTGGAGAACTCGGTGCTCTCCTCCTCCGTCAAGGTCGGCAAGGGCGCAAAGGTGCTCTACAGCGTGCTGATGCCCGGCGCCGTCGTGGAGGACGGCGCGGTGGTGGAATACGCCATCATCGGCGAGAACACCGTCATCGGCAAAAACGCCCATATCGGCGCCGCCCCCGACGGGACGGACGGCTGGGGCGTTGCCACCTGCGGCCCGGACATCACCATCCGCGAGGGCGCCGTCGTCGGCGCCTCGGCCATGATCTACACCGGCGAGGAGGTTTGAGAAATGAAGAATTTCCACGGTATCATTTTTGCCTACAGCGCCGCGCCCGAGCTGCGTGAGCTGGTCTCCCACCGCACCGCCGCCTCCATGCCGATCTTCGGCCGCTACCGCGTGATCGACTTCGCTCTGTCCAGCTTCATGAACGCCGGCATCCACGACGTGGGCGTCATCATGCAGCGCGACTACCAGTCGCTGATGGACCACATCCGCAACGGCAAGTCCTGGGATATGAGCCGCAAGGACGGCGGCGTGCGTCTGCTGCCCCCCTTCGGCATGCCCGGCTACCACAGCGGCAACTACTTCGGCACGATGGAAGCGCTCAACGGCGTGGGCGACTATATCCGCGACATCCCGCAGAAGTACGTGGTGCTGCTGCTGGGCAGCATGTGCGCCAACATCGATCTGAACGCCGCCGGCGAGCAGCACATCCGCTCCGGTGCGCCCATCACCGCCATCTGCGCCTCCACCACGCCTCCCACCGCCCAGCACCGCTACATCACCGATGAAAACGGCTTCGTACGCGAGGCCCGCTTCTATCGCGAGGGCGACGAAGAGGGCTTCTGCTCGATGGAGGGCTACATCATCGACAAGGACCTGCTGGTCCGCATGATGGACGAGTGCGCGGCCAAGAACCTGTACCGCTTCCACCGCGACGCCATCGCCCGGTATCTGGCCGAGGGCGGCAAGATGGACGTGTATCTGCACGAGGGCTATTATCTGCCCATCCGCTCGGTGGATCTGTACTACCGGGCCAACCGCGACATGCTCGACAGCGACAAGCGCCACGATCTGTTCACCGACGCGCGCCCGGTGCGCACCCGCCACCACTCGCTGGTCAGCACCTACTACGGCGAAAACGCCGTCTCCTCCAACAGCCTGATCGGCGACAACTGCCGCATCCTGGGCACGGTGGAGAACTGCATCCTCTCTTCCGAGGTCGTCGTGGAGGAGGGCGCCCATCTGAAGGACTGCGTCGTGATGCGCCGCACCGTCATCGGCAAGGACGCGCAGCTTGACTGCGTGATCGCCGACAAGGACTGCGTCATCGCCGCCGGCACCGAACTGAAGGGCAACGAGCGTCTGCCTCTGGTCATCCCCAAGGGCAGCGCCATTTAAGCAACTCCCGTTTACCTGTTTTTTCATCTGTCTCATGGGAGCCCGTGAGGGCTCCCATGAGAGAAACCGCAAGTTTTTTTCGGAGGATATGAATTTGACCAGCCAGATTTCCAAAAATGAAATGAGAAGCGCGATAGAGGATAAGCTCTGCGCGTATTTTGCCGTGACCAGCGAGACCGCCACCGACGACCAGCTGTTCCAGGCCTGCGCCATGGTGATCCGCGAGATCATGAGCCGTCTGCTTGCCGCCGAGAGCAAGCGCGACAAACAAAAAGAAGTACATTACATGTCCATGGAATTCCTGATGGGCCGCAGTCTGATGAAGAACGCCTTCAACCTGGGCCTGTCCGACGCGCTGATCGGCGCTCTGGCGGACATGGGAAAGAACGCCACGGACATTTTTGAGGCGGAGCCCGACGCCGGTCTGGGCAACGGCGGCCTTGGCCGTCTGGCCGCCTGCTATATGGACAGCATGGCCACGCTCGGCATGGACGCCACCGGCTACTCCATCTGCTACGAGCTGGGTATTTTCAAGCAGAAATTTGCCAACGGCCGCCAGACCGAGGTGGCCGACAACTGGCGCGTGGCGTCCGAGGGCTGGCTTGTGCCCCGCTATGAGGACGCGGTGGAGGTCCGCTTCGGCGGTCAAATCAGCGCCCACTGGGACGCCTTCGGCCACTACACCGCCGAGCACACCGACTACACCCCCGTCATCGCCATCCCCCGCGACATGCTGATCGCCGGCTATGAGGGCAAGGAGATCAACAAGCTGCGCCTGTGGGACGCCAAGAGCCCCAGCCAGCTGGATATGTACCTGTTCTCCAACGCCGAGTACGTCAAGAGTCTGGAAGAGCGCACCATGGCCGAGGTCATCACCAAGGTGCTCTACCCCGCCGACGAAAAGCTGGAGGGCAAGATCCTGCGTCTGAAGCAGCAGTACTTCTTCGTCTCCGCCACGGCCCAGGATATCGTGCGCAAGCACATCGCCAAGTGGGGCGATATCCGCTCCTTCGGCGAGCACCACACGATCCAGATCAACGACACCCACCCCACGCTGATCATCCCCGAGCTGATGCGTCTGTTCATGGACGAGCACAAGCTGGGCTGGGACGAGGCCTGGGAGATCGTCAAAAAGAGCGTGGCCTACACCAACCACACCGTCATGAGCGAGGCGCTGGAGCACTGGCCCCAGCAGATCATCCAGCAGCTGCTGCCCCGCGTGTGGGAGATCCTGTGCGAGATCAACCGCCGCTGGGTCAACTACCTGATCTACAACTTCGGCTCGGACGAGCGCGTGGGCCGCAATCTGATCATCCGCGACGACCAGGTGTACATGGCTAACCTGTGCCTTGCCACCTGCTATAAGGTCAACGGCGTGTCCCGCCTACACGGCGAGATCCTGAAGAACGACCTGTTCCGCGACCTGTACCAGCTGCGTCCCGACCACTTCACGCACGTCACCAACGGCATCGACCACCGTCGCTGGCTTGCCCAGATCAACCCGGGCCTGCACAGCCTGATCTGCGAGCTGCTGGGCGGTGAGGAGTATCTGACCGCCCCGGAGAAGCTGGAGGAGCTGGCGAAGTTTGCCGACGACAAGGAGGTGCGCCGCCGCGTGCTGGCCATCAAGGCCGAAAACAAGCGCCGCTTTGCCGACTTTGCCCGCCGCAACGACCGCTTTGCCTTCAATCCCGAGGGCATCATGGACGTGCAGGTCAAGCGTCTGCACGAGTACAAGCGCCAGCTGCTGTGCGCCATGAGCATCGCCAGCCTGCAGATGCAGCTGCATGACGACCCCAACCGCCACTTCACGCCGCGCACCTTCGTCTTCGGCGCCAAGGCGGCCGCGGGCTACCGCACCGCCAAGCGCATCATCGAGCTGCTGCTGAGCCTGCAGGACGACATCAACAACGATCCCGCCTGCCGCGGCAAGCTGCAGGTCTACTTTGTGGAGAACTACCGCGTGTCCGCGGCCGAGGCCATCGTCCCCGCCGCCCAGGTGTCCGAGCAGATCTCCACCGCCGGCAAGGAGGCCTCCGGCACCGGCTGCATGAAGCTGATGATGAACGGCGCTGTGACCATCGGCACGCTAGACGGCGCCAACGTGGAAATGTACGAGCGTCTGGGCGACGAGAACATGTTCCTCTTCGGTCTGCACACCGACGAGATCGCCCGCGTGCGCCAGCAGGGCTACGATCCGGCCTGGGTCGCGTCCCAGGACTGGGAGATCCAGCGGGTGCTGGACCGCTTCAGCCAGGGCTTCCGGGACGGAAAGAGCTACTCCGATCTGGTGTCCATGCTGCTCTACGGCGGCGACCAGTACATGCTGATCGCGGACTTCCGCGCCTATGCCGACACTCAGAAGCGGCTGTACGAGCGTCTGGGCGACGAGGAGGAGCTGGCGCGTCTGGCCATCATGAACACCGCCAAGAGCGGCGTCTTTGCGGCCGACCGCGCCATCCGCGAGTACGCCGAGAACATCTGGCGTATCGAGGTGTGATACTATTATCTGATAGAAACAAGACAATCTTTGCGGCTAGATTTGCGCCATGCTTCGTTATCGCCCTTGACAATACACAGAGTATTCTCTGCGGGCGACGCCTCGCCTGGCACAAATCCATCTCACAAATCTTTGTCTACTTCTTATCAGATAATAGTATGAGGCAGGTAACAGAATACAAACAGGCTGTGAAAACAAAAGTTTTCACAGCCTGTTTTTTTGGAAAGACGGGAATTCCGTAAGGGGGCGAATAGCCGCAATTTTCCAAGCATGGGGACAGTATGAAAGGCCCTCATCCACCGCTGACGCGGTCCCCCTTCCCCAAAGGGGAAGGCATTGGGGGTGTGAGGCAAACCCCCAATATGTCATTCTGAGGAGCGTAGCGACGAAGAATCTTGTGCTCCGGTTTAAAAACCTTCGCTTTATCACTCACCCGCTTGGCAAAAGCGTCCTTATACTGATACCCGATAGAAAGTAGACAAAGATTTGCAAGTCAGAATTGTGCCAGACAAGGCGGAGCCCGCAGCGAATAATGGAGATATATTTGCAAG
>ONSQ01000007.1 GCA_900320465.1 uncultured Eubacteriales bacterium | reverse complement strand
GGGGCGAAAAAAGCAAAGCTGCCCCGACCTGCACCCGCCCCATGCCTTCCCCTTGGGGGAAGGTGGCAGCGCGCATCGCGCGCTGACGGATGAGGGAGAAAACCGCATTTTTGCAAACGCCTATGTATAACAGCAATCCATCTCTTACAAAAAACGCCCAACTTCTCCGGCGAAACATGACGAAAGAAGAACGTCGCCTTTGGTATGACTTTCTGAAGGCTCTTCCTGTCACGGTCAATCGTCAGAAGGTCATTGGGCCATATATCGTGGATTTTTGCTGTTATGAGGCTCGCCTCATCATTGAGCTTGACGGCTCTCAGCATTTTGAGCCCAATGCGATCAACGCCGACCGCGACCGCGACGCCGATCTGCGAGACCTTGGCTTTACCGTTTTGCGCTATTCGAATGCGGAAATCCATAAGAACTTCCGCGGCGTATGCGAGGACATTCTCAATCACATCAATCAGAATAAAGGAACCGAACACATGGATTACACAAAACTGAAAAACTGCGAGCTGTTCCTCTTCGACATGGACGGTACCCTGTATCTGGGCGACGAGGTATACGACGGCGCGCGGGAGCTGATGTTCGACTTCCCCCGGATGGGAAAGCGCTACATCTATCTGACCAACAACTCCTCCCGGGCCGGCGAGGACTACATCACCCGTCTGCGCCGCCTGGGCTTCCCCTGCAAGCGCGAGAACGTCTTCACCTCCGGCATGGCCACCGGCATGTATCTGAACCAGCGCCACCCCGGTGCCAGCGTTTACCTCGCCGGCACGAAGGCCTTTCACCGCGAGCTTAAGAGCTACGGCATCAACCTGGTCAACGACGAGCTGGGCCATACCGAGGCCGATCTGGTGGACGTGGTGGTCCAGGGCTTTGACACCGAGCTTGTCTATGAAAAGCTGGAGCGCGCCTGTCACTTCCTGCGCCGCGGCGCGGCCTTCATCGCGGCCAACCCCGACTGGGTCTGCCCCATGCCCGCGGACGAGGTGCTGCCCGACTGCGGCAGCATCTGCGCGCTGCTGACGGCCTCCAGTGGAAAAGAGCCGACCTATATTGGCAAGCCCAACCGCAACATGGTGGACGTGATCTCCGCCATGACCGGCGTGCCCAACGAAAAGATCTGCTGCGTGGGCGACCGGCTCTACACGGATATCGCCGTGGCGCAGAACGCCGGGGCGGTCAGCGTGCTGGTGCTCTCCGGCGAGACGAGCGCGGAGATGGCCGCGGCGGCCGAGCGGCAGCCCGACTATATCCTGCCCAGCGTCAAAGAGCTGCACGAGATCATCCGATGACAAAGGTCGAACTCTATTCGCTTCTTGCCATACTCTCTTTTTCCTTTATTTCTTTTAATCTGGGCGTAGCGCAGCTGAAAGGCCACCGCCCCATTCAAAAAGACTGGAAGGGCAAGACGGCGACAATCCGGGAGGTCACTTCTTTTTTTGACCGCGAGGAGGACAGATCGATCCACAAGCTTGTCGGCGTTTTTCTTGTATTGATAAGCCTGGTTGCCGCCGTTCTCTATCTCGTTCCCGCAACGCGCGGCATCGTTTTTTGCGCTCTTTGCGGCAGCTGCGCCCTCCTCATGCTTTTCTTTGCCGTTTATTACGGTGTCGTCGTTCCGCTGCGCTGTACGCAGCGCGTCTGTGCGGACTTCCTTCTTCTCAAGCATTCTCTCCGGCTCCCCTATTGCTACCCTGTATTCGGCTTTGAATGGAATGGGCATTATTGCATAACGACTGCGTACGCAAATATTCATTTTCAAAATGAGTTTCTCCAGATCGACAATCTGCATCCCCAATACCCCATTTTTATCAACCCCCGCGATCCCTTTGAGATCTGCACAAGCCGCTGCGGAGGCACGGCCATCCGATGCCTTACATGGTTTCTGATTTTTCTCGGCCTGTCTGTCGCTTTCTTTCTGCATCCGTTTTAAAGTCTCCCCCGCTCCCGTCCTCCGGGCAGGAGCGTCCCTATCCTCATCTCTGTACGGAAAGAATCACATGAAACTGACTGCCATTTTCCCTGTTCTGACCGCGGCGCTGATCGTACTCTTTTACTGTCTGCTGCCGCCGCTGCAGAGCTGCGCCCTCTCGCCCCGGCTGCACAAAAAGTCCGGCCGCGAGGAGCGCACCGGCGAGATCCTCGCCCTGTGCTTCATCACGCTGCTCTACGCCCTGGCCGCCTTCTCCCATCTGGGAGACCGCCAGGCGCCGAAGACCTCCCATGTCTTCACCTCCGGCGAGAGCGTGACGCTGGAACTGGACGGGCCGCATTCCCTCTCCCGCGCCATGGCCTACAGCGTCATCGGCACCGGCGGCTATACTCTCGCCCTGTCGGAGGACGGCGTCAGCTTCACCGACGCCCTGGAGCTGGAGCAGAACTACGTTGCCCTGCTGAAGTGGCACGACCTGGAGCTGAGCGGCCGCGCGCGCTATGTGCGCCTCACCGCCTGGGGCGAGCCGGAGCTGGGCTCGCTGACCGTGTATGACGAGACCGGCGCGCCCATCGCCTGGCGTACAACGGGGCCGCTCACGGACGAGCAGAGTCTGACGCCGGGCAAGCCCACGTTCCTCAACTCCTGCTATTTTGACGAGATCTACCACGCCCGCACGGCGCTGGAGCATATGCGGGGCATCTACCCCTACGAGATCTCCCATCCCCCGCTGGGCAAGCTGCTCATCGCCCTGGGTATGGTGATCTTCGGCGTCAACCCCTTCGGCTGGCGCTTCATGGGCACGCTCTTCGGCGTGCTGATGCTGCCGCTGCTGTATCTTTTTGCCCGGCGGCTCTTCGGCCGGGGGCTGGTGCCGATCTGCTGCACGCTGCTGCTGGGCGCGGACTTCATGCATTTTGTCCAGACCCGCATCGCCACCATCGACACCTACGGCGTGTTCTTCACGCTGCTGATGTACGCTTTCATGTACCGCTGGCTCTTCCCGGAGGGCTCCGACCCGCTCGCCCCCTCCTCCGGTGAGGGGAGGAAGCGGAATCTGGCCCTGTCGGGGCTGTTCTTCGGCCTGGGTGCCGCCTGCAAGTGGACCTGCCTCTACGCCGGGGCCGGGCTGGGCTTGATCTGGGCGCTGCACTGGGCGCTGCGCCTGCGGCGCGAGGGCAGACGGGCCTTCGGCGCGCTGGGAAAGAACATCCTCTTCTGTCTGGTGTTCTTCGTGGCGTTGCCCGCCGCGATCTACTATGTGTCCTACTATCCCTACGGCGTCGGCAAGGGCCTTACGCCCGGCACGGGTCTGCTGTTCCGGGGCGAGTATCTGCAATGCGTTCTGGACAACCAGAGCTATATGTTCCGCTATCACAGCGGCGTGAACGCCTCCCACCCCTATTCCTCCCGCTGGTACCAGTGGATGCTGGACATCCGGCCCATCCTGTACTATCTGGACTACGAGGGCTCGACGCGCGCCAGCTTCGGGGCCTTCACCAACCCGGTGCTGTGCTGGGCGGGGCTGCTGGGGCTGTTCGTGCTGGGCTGGTGCGCCCTCGCCCGGCGCGACCGGCGCGCCCTGTTCCTGCTGCTGGGGTATCTGGCCCAGCTGCTGCCCTGGGTGTTCATCTCGCGCATCACCTTCGCCTACCACTACTTCCCCTGCGCGCTGTTCCTGACGCTGGTGCTGGGCTATGTGTTCTGCCTGCTGCGCGACAATGTGCGCGCCGGCCGCCGGGCCGTCCTCGGTCTGACGGCGCTGAGCGTGCTCGTGTTCATTTTCTTCTATCCGGCCCTCTGGGGACAGTATCTGGACACCTCGAAGGCCTCGCTGCTCTACCGCTGGCTGAAAACCTGGCCGTTTTAAGAAAGTTCTTGCATTGTGCGCGCACATGCGCTAACATGGAGCCAAGCCCACATTTGAAGGGAGGTCGCAGACATGAAATGTCCCCGCTGCGGAAGCGAGATGACGCTGGACACCCACCGCAAATACCCGGTCAACATGTGCTACGAATGCGGCTACATGGAGGGGCGCACCAACGACGTCAAGCCCGGTATCAAAAACTACGAACGTATCAAGTCGCTGAACTACAACGAGCTGACCGCCTTTATCTCCACCGGCCTGGGGGTCGACCCGGACAAGGTCCACGCCTGGCTGGGCAAAACCGAATGAACAAAAACGCCTGAGCGGCAATGCCGCTCAGGCGTTTTAAACTGTGGAAACCCCGTGCGTTCAAACAGTACTGTCATTCCGAGAAGTGCAGCACCCCTGTCATTCTGAGGAACGCCGTGACGAAGAATCTTTTCCCCCGGTGTTCTTTCCTTTTACTTGACGATCAGCCGCGTCATGCGGGCCAGCGTCAGCCGGTTGCGGATGGCGGAGGAGATGTCCAGGAACTCGTCCTTGACGGCGGGGTCGATCTCCAGCTCCTCCAGCGAGTGCTTGGCGCCGATCTTCGTGTACAGCGCGATCAGCTCCTCGGCGCTGGGGATGGCGGCAATGATCTGGCGGATCTCGCCCCAGTGCTCCTGGATGCTCTCGGGGTCGAAGGTCTTGAGCACGTCGTTCTCGTTCTCCTTCAGGATGCCGTCGGTAAGGGGGCCGAACACGTCGCGCACCCACTGCTCGTCGATGGGCTCAAAGGGCTTGACCTCGATCGTCTCGCGCTCGGCCAGCTTGTGATAGGCCTCGGCGCACAGGATCGTGCCGACGCCCACGCACTCGCCGTGAAGGCCGTGGGCCTTTTCGAATCCCCGGGGCTTCATTTCGACCAGGTGGGCCACCAGATGCTCGGCGCCGGAGGCGGCGCGGGAGTTGGACAGGATCTGCATCGTCAGACCCGACAGCATCTGCGTATAGGCCATGGCCTCATAATCCGGCTCCTTGCCGTCGGCCAGGTCATGGGCGCAGCGCACCATGATGTCCAGCGCCTCCTGGGCCATATCGCAGACCTTCTGACAGAAATACTCGCCGGCCACCACATGGGCGATCTTCCAGTCTGCGATGGAGACGTATTTGGCCATGATGTCCTGTACGCCGGCGATGGTCAGGAAGCGCGGCGCGCCAGAGACGATGTCGATGTCGCAGATGACCGCGTCGGCCGCCTGCATGGGGATGGACTTCTTCTGGCCGTCGATGATGATCGAGCAGATATCGGCCGTGAAGCCGTCGGAGGAGACGATGGTGGGGATGGCCACAAAGGGGATGCCCAGCTTCCAGGCGCTGTAGCGGCCGAAGTCCATCAGCGTGCCGCCGCCCACCACGACCACGTAGTCGGGCTTGCGGACAAAGCGCTTCATGCAGTCCTCGATCAGACCCTTTTCGCTGTGCAGGCCCGCGGCCTCCAGCACGAT
Organism: uncultured Eubacteriales bacterium; assembly: GCA_900320465.1. GTDB lineage: Bacteria > Bacillota > Clostridia > Oscillospirales > Oscillospiraceae > Limivicinus. Next base: position 31,934 of record ONSQ01000007.1, on the reverse strand, counting down.
CTCCTGGTCGGCGGCCACGTGGGTCATCGTGGGCAGGTTATAGGTATTCGTGTCGTAAATGACGGTGCGGAAGCCCATCAATCCGCAGTCTGCCATATACTTGTCAAAGTTCTTCAGCGCGCCGTGTTCGCACACCACCAGCTTGGTGCGCAGCTCGTGGTCGCGGCCGCATTCGCAGGGGCCCAGGTACTTCTTGCAGTCAAGAATCATGGTTTTTTCATCCTTTCGTCTATCATAAAGGGTTTTTATTCGCTATCCTTTAGCATACCTTTTCCCGTGCTTTTCGTCAAGTGCGCCGCGCGTTTTTCGTCCCCGCTCTTGCCAGCGCGCGCCGGGCTGTGCTATCCTTAGAGGAAACGGAAAGAGGGGGAAAGGGCTGTGGCCGTCACGGAAGAGAAAAAAGCCTGCCGGGCGCTGGCGCTGTCCCGGCGCGCCGCGCTGTCGTCATCCGAGCGGCAAACGCACAGCGCCGCGATCTGCCGCGCGCTCTCGGAGCTTTGCGAGCTGGCCAGGGCGCGCGTGGTGCTGGGCTACGCCGCCGCGGGCAGCGAGTGTGATCTGGACGCGCTCTATGCCGCCCTGCGCGCGCGGGGCGTGGCCCTGGCCTTTCCGCTGACCGCCGCCGACGGCAGCATGGAGGCCCTCGTTCCCGAGGGCGCGCTTCTTCCGGGGCGCTTCGGCGTTCCCGAGCCCGACCCCGCCCGCTCCCGCCGCGTTTCGCCGGAGGAACTGGACGCGGTGCTGGTGCCCTGCGTGGGCTTTGACAGCTCGCTCCGCCGTCTGGGACACGGCATGGGCTATTACGACCGGTATCTGGCCCGCTGCGCTCACGCCGCGGCGATCCTCGTGGCCTTCGAGGCCCAGCGGCTTTGCGCCGTTCCCACTGAGAGTCACGACCGCTCCTTTTCCGTACTGGTCACCGAAGCGGGCGTCTTCCGCCGCTGAACAAAAAGAAGGAACGCCCTCTGGCGTTCCTTCTTTTTCCCTTACGCGATGCCGGCGTATTTCTGCTTCACGGCGTCCAGCTTCTGCTGCGGCGCCTGCTCGCTGGGATACCAGCCTCTCTCGGCCATATCCCGATAGACCTCGCTCTGCATGCACAGGGCGCTCTCCAGCGCGCCGCTGAAGGCGCCGTGGACGTTGGGCGTAGCGGACTCCACCGCGCCGTGCATATACAGGTCGATCGCGCCCTTGGTCGTCAGGAGGATGCCCTCCATGATCTCCTTGTCGTTCATGTCTCTCCTCCTCAGACCAGATTGAAAAAGTCGCTGAACAGCCGCTGATTTTCGGCCACCAGCCGCTGTGCCTCACTGCGCAGCGCGGGGTCGGTCAGCTGGCTGGCCGCCGTGCGGCACTGGGTCATCAGAAACTGCGTGTGTCCCAGCGCGTCCTCGATATAAAGCAGCTCTTTGGGGCTCATGTCCATCACCTCGTCGAAAAGTTCGGGCGCGGCGTGCTTTTCCCCGGCGCCCGCCGCAGTTAGTATCTGCATCCGTCCCCGTCTTATTCCGATTTTTTGAAAAAAACGGCTCGTCAAGCGCCGCGCGCTGTGGTATAGTGGATGCAGCAAAGCAGTCTCTCCGGGAGGGTTTGTATGTCTATCGTGGTCTTTTCCGTGCTGGCCGGGCTGATCTGGGGCGGTCTTGTGGGACTTGCGAACATGCTCGTGACCAGAAAGATGATGCGCGGCGGCGCCAACATGCTGACCGCCATGAGTCTTGTGCGCACATTTGTGGACGTGGCGGCGCTGGCGGCGGTCTATTTCACGCGCGATCTGCTGCCGCTGCGCTTTGAGGTGGTGCTCATCACCACCGCCGTGGTGCTGAGTCTGGTGACCATCGTGGTCAGCTTCCGCCTCTCGGCCTCCCTGAAAAAATGATCTCCCCGTCCTGAAAAAACAGCTGTGAAAGCCGGCCGGCTTTCACAGCTGTTTTTTATTCTCCTCTGGCCTGATTCTCGTCGGCGGAGACGATATCGTCGAAGGCGCCGATCTCCACCTCGATATCCTTCCCGCCGTTCTCGGCGGTACTCTCGCGCAGCGCGGCGATCTCGGTCTCGAGCTCGCCCAGCTTTCTGGCCTTGGCCTCGGCCTGGGCGAAGAGCGGCGCGAAGGGTCCCCCGGCGCTGCCCCTGGTCTGCTCGAAATAGAGCTTGCCGATCTCGGTGTAGATTTTTCTCAGCTCCTCGTTCTCGCTGTTGAGCGCGAGCGTCAGCTTTGCGATCTTCGCATAGGCTTTTGTGCGTTCGGCGCCCTTCTGATAGGTGCCGCGCACGGTACCGTCGCGGTCGACGGCCTCGATGGCCTGTGCGCCGACCTCTCTGGCCTTTTTGGCGAGGCCCCCCAGGGTACCGAGGATGGAATCCATGGTATCACTCATGTTGTGTATCCTCCTTCTTTTCTTCGTTTTCGCCCTCCGCGATCTGAACTGCGGCCGCGGCGACGCGGTTGACGTACAGCTCCTCCGGCGGGTGCTTTCTGCGTGCGTTCACGATCAGCAGCGTCAGCGACAGCAGGCACAGCACGGCGCTCAGCAGCTGGGACACGCGGATATTGGTCTGGCCGATGTACAGGCTGTCGGTCCGCAGCCCCTCGATCCAGGTCCTGCCCAGGCCGTACCAGAAGAAGTAGCCCAGCGCCGCCTGGCCGTCGTAGCGGCGGCCGCCTTTTTTCTCCCAGATCACCAGTCCGATCAGCCCGACAAGGTTCCACAGGCTCTCGTACAGGAAGGTGGGGTGGACGCAGATGAAGCTGCCGTCGGTCGCGGTCAGCTGCATGCGGCAGAAGATATCGGTCTGCGCGCCGAAGGCCTCGCGGTTCATGAAGTTGCCCCAGCGGCCCAGGATCTGGCCGATCAGCAGGCCGTAGACGATCAGATCCAGCATGGCCTGCCAGGGGATCTTTTTGTGTCGGCAGACGAGAATCATGACGATCACGCCGGCGATGACGCCGCCGTAGATAGCCAGTCCGCCGTTCCAGATGGCCAGGATCTCGCCGGGGTTGGCGATGTAATAATCCAGCTTGAAGAGCACGAAATACAGCCGCGCCCCCAGGATGGACAGGGGGATGAGCCACAGCACCAGATCGTACAGGTCGTCCTCCCGGATGCCGAAGCGCGCCGAGCGCTTCGCGCAGTAGGTGATGCCCAGCAGGAAGCCCAGGGCGATGATGACGCCGTAAAAATAGATGCTGCGCCCGAAGAGGCTGAAGGAGGCCGGCGGGTTGATGCTGAAGGAGCCGAAGAGCCCCGGAAAGCTGATGGTGGATGTACGCTGGATGGTTTCAAAGGCTGTTTCCATGGTCCCTCCTCATTCCGTCTCGCCCTGCGTGCGGGGCGGGCGGACCACGCTGAGCACCGTGCGCTCTCTCGTCAGCACCCGCGCCAGAAAGGCGCGGCACTCCTCCGCCGTGACGGAGGCGAGCACCGCCGGCGCGTCGAAGATGCAGTAGCCCCGCCCTTCGGCCTCGAAGCCGGAAAGGCACACGCTGTCAAAATCCTCAAAGCCCCGCAGGCGCGAGCCCAGGGAGGCCCGCTTGGCCCGCTCGAAGGCGTCGGCGTCAAAGCCCTCGGCGCTGATGCGATCGACCTCGGCCAGCAGCTCGTCACAGACGCGCCGGGGGTCGCTGCTCTCTCCGCTGACGGTCAGCTGGGCCGTGTTGGCGGGGAAATCCGTGCCGTAGGAGAAGTTGCGGTTCAGCACGCCCTCGCCGTAAAGGCGGGTATAGAACGGCGAGGAGGTCCCGCACAGCAGGCGCATGGCAAGTCTTGCCACGATCCGCTCGCGCAGCACGTCGCCCTCCGTCGGACGGAAGGCCGCGCCGATGGCGAACTGCGGGGCGGAGACGCTCATCACCCGCTCGGTGTACAGCTTTTCGGGCGCCTCGTCCTCTTCATACACCACCGGCCGCGGCACCTCGCCCTTCTCTTTGCCCAGTATTTCCTCCGCGATCCCGCACACGCGCGCGGCGTCCACGTCGCCGGCGACGCACAGGCACATGTTGCCCGGCGTGTAAAAGGCCCGGTGGCAGGCGTATAGCGTCTCGGCGTCGATCTCAGCGATGCTCTCCACCGTGCCGGCGATGTCGTCGCGCACCGGGTGGGATTTGTAGAGCAGCTTCATCAGATCGACGTACACCGCGTTGTCCGGCTCGTCGTCGTACATGCGGATCTCCTGGGCGATGATGCCCTGCTCCTTTTCCACGGTCTCGGCCGTGAAATAGGGGGTGGTGACAAAGCGCAGCAGCGTGCGCAGATTTTCCTCAAAACGCTCGGTGCAGTGGAAGTAATACACCGTCTCGTCATAGCTGGTAAAGGCGTTGGGGTCTGCGCCGGTGGCGGTCATGCTCTGCAGGGCGTTGTCGCCGTCGGGCATGTCGAACATCTTGTGCTCCAGATAGTGGGCCACGCCCGCGGGGGTGTCGTGCCGCACACCGGCAAGATCAAAGCTGCGCATGACCGAGCCGTAATAGGTGCCGAAGCAGGCGAAGAAGGTGGAGAAGCCCTTTTTCGGCACGACGCAGACGCGCAGACCGTTGTCCAGCACCGCCGTCTGCAGCGTTTCGCCGACGTTGTCAAATCTCTTCGTCAGGATCTCCATCTTCATCCTCCTCAAAGGCGCGCAGCTCTTCCTCGCTTATCTCCGCGATATCTCCGTCGTCCCCGTCGTCCTCGCTCCCGTCGCCGGTGAGCGTATAGATCATGTCGCACTCGCAGCCCCGTGCGATCGCGACCAGCTCTTCCTTCGTCACGTCGTCCACCAGCTCGCCCAGCTCCTCGGGCGAATAGTCGGCGCCGTCCAGCGCGGCGGAGAGATAAAAGCCCTCCAGCGCGCCCTGGACGTCCATGGCGCTGCGCAGCGCGTTCTTCACGTCGGCCCTGGCGGCCTTCAGCTCCTCATCGGTGATCTCGCCCTCCGCGATCGCCGCCAGCTGGGCGAAGATCTCGTCCCGGGCCTGCTCGACCTTGTCGAACTCCGTTCCCGCGTAGGCGAGCAGCAGTCCCTTGTGCAGATCCGTCACCGCGCTGGCAAAATAGCACAGGCTCAGCTTTTCCCGCACGTTGACAAACAGCTTCGACGCCGTCGATCCGCCCAGAAGCGAGCCGAACACCCGCAGCGCGGCGGGATTCGGATCCTCCATCGCCTCGCCCAGACGCCAGCCGATCACGAGCTTTGCCTGGGTCACGTTCATCTGTTCGGTATATTCTCGCGGCGCGGCCTCCAGCGCGTTGAGACGCACGTCCGTGCCGATCTCATAATCGATCTCGCCCCGCGGCAGGGTGGACAGCGCGTCGCGCAAAAGGCTCTCCACGCGCTTTTGCTCCGCCCGCCCGCAGTAGAAGATCTCGATGGGGCTGGACTGGACAAGGCTGCGGTACTGCTTCGTCAGCTTCTGATAGCGGATCGCCTCCGCGCTCTCCTCGTCACCGAAGCGGGAGACGGCAAAATCCTCGCAGCAGCACATCTCCTCGATGCAGCGGCTGACGGAATAGCCCAGCTTATCGTTGAGCCGGGCGCGGATCATCTCGATGAGCTTGCCGCGCTCGCTGTCCACATAGTCCGGCAGCAGCAGTCCGCCGCGGGTGTTGGGAGCCAGCAGCATCTGGCCCATCAGCTCGCATGTTCCGCGCAGCGTGTCGGCCCCGGCGGGCAGGAAGTCCTCCTCCGGGACGCTGGCGTAAAAGCCCAGACACTGGATCTCGCCGATCCTGCGCACCACCGGCTCGATGGCCGCGCCGTACAGCTCGTCCAGGCGGCGGGAGATGGCCTCCATGTCGCCGTAGCGCGCCGTTCCGCGCCGCAGCACCAGCGGCAGAAGCGCGTTCATCGCCGCGGTCTCACGCCGCAGCTGTGTCAGCAGCGTGATGCTCAGGCACGCGGTTTTGAACTTGTCGGAGCGAATGTGAGTCAGCCACACGCCGTTCTGGATCTCGGATCTTGCGTATTCCATCTTCCGCCCTCCGTTTTCGCCGCGCCCGGAGCGCTTGTCCCCGATGCGGTCTTTTTTCTAAGTAAACGCTGATCAATGGCCCATCGGCATCTTGCGGACAATTTGCGCCCTGACTTTGTCAGTTTTTCTTGCAATACACAATACGACTCGCTGCGCTCGCATGCATAAGTTCGCCTTAGCCAAATCAAAGATTTGGAGGCTCACTTAAGTATTCCTGCAAAAAACTGCCTTCATCAGAACACAAATTCTCTCGCAATCTGCTCTTGCGCCATTAATCATCGCTTACCTAATATTTTATTATATCATCCCTCCGGCAGATTGGGTAGTCCTTTCTTTCCCTTTTCCTCCGGCCGCTCGCCGTTGACCGTCAGCTCCGTCACCGAAAACAGCGCGCAGCTGCCGGGGCGGCAGTATACCGCGCCCTTTTCCTTCCGCAGCCCCAGCAGATTCTCCGTCACCGTGCGGAAATACCAGCCCGCCGAGCCGGTGTACCAGCTCCACAGCGCTTCGCCCTCATGTCCCGGCGCGCGGCACACGTCGGCGCAGAGCACATAGGGCTCCGCCCCGTAGCGCGCCCCTCGCCCCGCGGGCAGCAGCATATCCAGGATCTCGCGCCCCGCCTCGGGCCGGCCGGCCAGGAAGCAGGCCCGCGCCAGCCACACGGCGGCGTGGGTGTACTGCCCGCCGTTTTCCCGCACGCCCTCGCCGTAGGCGGTGATGGCGCCAAAGCGCTCCTCATCGGCGCCGAAGGGCGGGCTCAGCAGGGCCACGGTCCGGTCCTTCGCGTCCACCAGACGCAGCAGGGCGTACTCCAGCGCCTCCCGGGCGTGGGCGGCGCCGCAGAACACGGCCCAGCTCTGGACCAGCGCGTCGATGCGCTCTCCTCCCCGGGTGAAGTCGCCGTGAGCGCTGTAGGCGCGCTCGTACCATCTGCCGTTGAAGCTCTTCTCCGCTTCCTCCAGCATCCGCGCGGCCAGCGCCCGGCAGCTCTCGCTCTCGCGCTTGTGCTCCTCGCCGGACAGCAGCGCGGCCATGGCCCTGGCGCAGGCGCAGAGGAAGAAGGCCAGCCAAACGCTCTCGCCGCCGCAGTCGGACAGGGCGTCGTTCCAGTCCCCGTCGAGCATCAGCGGCAGACCGTGGGGTCCGAAGCCCCGCCCGACGACGCAGTGCAGCGCCGCCAGGGCGTGATCCAGCACGCAGCTCTCCTCTTCTGTCTCCTCCGCGGTCTCATAGCGGTCACGCTCGCCCTGTCGCAGGGGCTCGGAGCGCAGCCATGGCGCAGACGCGCGCAGGATCGCCCGGTCACCCGTGGCGCTCACATACTCGCCCAGGGCCCAGCACAGCCACAGCAGGTCGTCGCTGACGCGGGTGCGCACGCCCCGATCCCCCGCCGGGTGGGGGTGCCACCAGTGCATCACGTCGCCCTCGGTATACTGGTGGCGGCAACAGTCCAGAATGCGCTCTCTCGCCGCGCTCTCGTCCACCAGCAGCAGGTTCACCGCGTCCTGCAGCTGATCACGGAAGCCGTAGGCGCCGCCGCTCTGATACAGGCTGGTGCGCGCCTCCAGCCGGGCGTAGATCTGGTGCAGACACCAGTGATTCATATAGCGGTCCAGCGCCGCGTCGCTGCTGCGCAGCCTAAAGCGCCCATAGCGCTCAGCTGCCGCGCGCACGGCCGCGGCATAGGCCCCCAGGGCAGCCTTTTGCCCGCACAGTGCCCGGACAGTCTCCGGCCTGCCGCACCGGCAGACCAGCACCTCGTGCTCCGAGGCCGTGAAGGCCGCCAGAAAACCGCTGTTGGCATAGTCGCAGCGCCAGCGCGCCTTTGCGCTGACGGCGGCGGAGAAGCGCATCTCCGGCAGAAAGCTGTCCGGATTCTCCGCGCAAAACACGTCCTCGTCCACCCTTGCGCGCACCGCCGCGCCGCCCGGCGCGCCCAGCTCCAGCTCCATGCGCCACAGGATCGTCAGTCCCGCCGCGCCGGAGAGCAGCAGCACCCTCGCCCCGCTCTCCGGGTCCAGAAAGCCCGTCAGACTCACGCTGCGCCCGTCGATCTCCTTTTCCCAGCGCGCGAAGGCCGCCCCGTAGCTGACGCGGCAGGGGATGCCGTCCTCCGCTGCGAACAGGGACACGCGCCCGCCGGGCGTCTCGGCCCACAGACACTCGCTGCCCCGGCTGTCCTCCGGCTCCCGGGGCGGGGGATTGACGCGGCCCTCCCGGGCGTTTCCCTGCCACAGCCAGCCGCTGCCGCACTCGCTGACAAGCCAGCCGCAGTCGGCGGCAAACAGCAGCTGCTGCCAGGGCTTTTTCGGCAGGCGGCCCGGGAGGGTGACGGAAAACACGCCCTCCCCGTCAAAGCCGCCCTCCGGCCCTTCTGCGAGCGAGCGCGGCGGCGCCTCCGGCGCCGGCAGCATCTCGAGCTGCACGCGCTTCTCACCCGCCGCAAAGGCCGCGCGGGAGACAAGAGCCCTCTCCGCCGACGCCGGGCAGAGGAAAATCCCGCCCGGCGTGCCCAGCAGCGCCTCCAGTCCCACCCGGGACAGCTCCCCGACCACCCGCTCGCGGTCCGGCGCGGCGTACTCGCCGGTCTCGTCCGTCACCAGCGCGGCCTCGCAGTCCACACCCAGCGCGCGCAGCAGACAGAAGCCGCGCACAAAGTCCGTCTCCTCCCGGCTTCCGGCGCGGCATACCAGCAGCGGCCGGTCGCCCGACAGGCCCAGAGCCCACAGCTCGCGCCGCGCGCAGCCGTCGCGTCCCGTGTGATCGTAGCAGGCCCTGTACAGCGCCATGGCATAGCGCAGGCCCTCGCCGGACAGGCCCAGCAGCGTGGCCGCGCCCCGGGTGAAGCCGGCGCGCAGGAGTGCCGTGGCTCCCAGCAGCCGGCGGCTGCCTGCAAGGGCCTCCGCCTCGTCCCGGGCCAGACACAGGGCAAAGCGCAGCGTGGCCGCGTCCGGCTCCGGCGTCACGCGCAGGCGCAGCGCGGGCCGCAGCAGCACCGGTCCCTTCGAGCCGTCCGCGTCTGCGGTAAAGCTCATCGGCGCGGTGCTGCGGATGGCCATATACAGATCCCGGCCCCTTCGGGCAATGCGCCGCAGCAGCAGCGCTCCATCCTTTTCTTCTGCCCGGATGCCCAGGCGCGCGTAGGCCGGGTGATCGGCGTACTCCCCCCGGGGCGAGAGCAGCGGCACAAGCTGCAGCGTCACCGTGCATGCTCCGGCCCCGGCGGGCAGCTCCAGCTCGTAGAGCGTGCCGTTCTCCGCCCCGCCCACGGAGATACACAGTCCGGCCGTTCCCCAGGGCGTGGCGTATTCATAGCGGGCGTAGTCCTCGCCCAGCTCCCAGCGGCGGCAGAGAGAGGGCATCAGCACGACCTCCCCCGCCCCTGCGCGCAGCCGCAGCGACACGCCGCCGAAGCGCGCGTCGGACACCGCCGTTTCGTTCAGCCAGGCCGCCTGCTCGCCCCTTTCCGTCAGCGCCACGGTGTAGGCGCCGTTGGACAGCAGCGTGCAGCCCTTCTCGCCCTTTTCCCCGCGCACAGGGCCCCGCGCGGCCGCGGCGCAAGGGCGTCTGCCCGGCTTCTCTTCGCCGCGGCGCATGGGTCTCCGGGTCTCATCCAGAGACTCGGAGAGGAGCGGCAGAAAGGCCGCGAGCTGCGCGCGGCTCATAAAGCGGCGGCTGATGCTGCCCTCGCACAGGGCGTTGGCCGCGGCGCACAGACTCATGGCCGCGTGGTGCGCCATCGTGGTGCATACCCGCTCGCCCCTGTCGCCGCGACAGCGCGAGGGCGTCAGATCCAGCGCCTCGTAAAAGCCGTATGGCCCGCGCATCCCCAGCTTCTCCAGCCGCCGCAGATTGCGTACGGCGGCCTGCGGGTCCACGCACAGGGCCAGAAAGCTGCTGTAGGGCGAAACCACATACTCCGCGTCCTGTCCCCGCTTGAGCGCCAGCGCGCCGACCCCGTGGGCCTTGTAGCGATAGCGCCCCGCGGCGTCGAGCGAGAAAAACGCGCTCTCCGAAACGCCCCAGGGCTGACCCGGCAGCGCCCTCCGCCGCTGGGCGTGCAGACAGAAGCGGCAGCTCTCGTCCAGCAGGCTGCCCCGCTGCAGGGGCAGGAACAGGGCGCTCATCAGATATTCAAACATGCTGCCGTTCCAGCTGGCCAGACCCCGGTAGCCGTCCCGCCCCAGCAGCGTGCGGCCCAGCGCGCGCCAGTGGCGGCGCGGTGCCTGGCCCCTCGCCACGGCCAGATAGCTGGTCAGCGTCGCCTCGCTGGCCATCAGATCATACCAGCCGCCGGTCCTTCTCTGGCGCAGCGGATCGTAGCAGATGGCAAACAGCGAGCGCGCCGGGTCGTAAAGGAACGAAAAATCCATCTCCCCGGCCAGTCCGTCCAGCCTTCCGGCCAGCTCCTCATCCCCCTGCTCCTTGGCGAAGACTGCGGCCGTAAGCATTGCGGCGCAAAGGTTTCCGCTGTCCACCGTGGATATCATCGGCGGCTGCAGCACCTCCAGCGTCCGGGTCGAATACCAGTTATAGAAATGCCCCCTGTACCGCCTCAATCGCATCGCGGTGTCCGTCAGCGAGCGGATATAGTCCAGCGCCTCTGTCGGCTCAATCGCCTCCAGATCAACGGCTGCGACCGCCGCCGTCATCGCCAGACCCAGGTTTGTGGGGGAGATGCTGTGGGCCGCGCCCCGCCGCGGCTGGGTCTGAAAATTGTCCGGAGGCAGACCGTGGTCCGCCTCGTCGCGCAGCGCGGAAAAAAATCGCCATGTCTCCCCCGCCGCCCCCCGCAGATAGGCCCGGTCTGTCGAGCTGAGCTGCGCGGGCCGCGCGCTGGGTAGGGAAAGGGCCCAGGCCGCCAGGGGAGAGAGTAGCCACATGAGCCCCGCGGCGTGCCCGATGACCGTCCGGGACAGGCACATGGCACCCAGACCGATCGGCAGGGCCGCGGCCATGGCGCGGGCGTAAGCCGCCGGGGACTCGCCCCGGGCCTCACTCTGGGCGGCGGTCTCCCACTGCAGCAGACGGCGGTGGCTCACCGCCATGCGCCACAGGGCCGTCAGCGCTGCAGAGGCGCAGATCCAGGCCTCCCAGGGCAGCAACCACAGGCGCACAAAGCAGCGCAGGATTGCCCCGCCCAAGGGGGCCAGAACACGGCTTTTTCGCCTGGAGCGCTCACCGCGGCGGCGCAGCTCGCCCAGCAGGGCCGGCAGCAGCTCACCCAGCAGGCAGAAGCACACCGCCATTGCCGCAGCCCCCGCCTTGTCCGGCCGCAGGAAGCCCGTTAAGAGCGCCGCCAGAGCGGCAGGCGCCACCAGGCTGTGCCGCAGCTTGTCCAGGAAACGATAGCGCTCAATGTGGCGCAGCGCGCCGTCAAAGAGAAAGCGCAGATTCTGCCAGTCCCCGCGCACCCAGCGGTGCAGCCGCCGGTAATAGGCGTTAGGGCTGGCGGGAAAGGTGTCGAAGCAGCTCTCGTCGCCCAGCACGGCGCCGCGCAGATACGCCCCCTCCGGCGCATCGTGGGACAGGATGCCGCGTCCGTCCAAGCGCTCGGCGGTACAGACATACAGAGCATGCGCGTCCAGCAGGCCCTTGCCGGTGAAGCCCCCGGCGTCAAAGGCGTCCATGTACAGCTCACCGCAGAGGCTGGTATAGGGGTCGCTGCCGCCCGGCGGGGCGAAAATCAGCGAGAAATCCGTGGCGGTGGCGCTGGAGAGCGTGGCTCCCACATGCAGCTGGAATATGCCGTGACCGGCCGTGACCACGCCGCGCGCCTCATCGATCTGCGGTCGGTTGAGAGGATGGAGGGCGGCGCCGATCAGCTCACGGGCAGAATCCGGATAGAGAACGGTATCGGCATCCAGCGTCAGGATATAGTGCGCGCCGGACATAGCCGCCGTGTCGCCGTGGCAGACGAGCTCGCTCTCGCGGCCCAGCAGCAGCGCGGCCAGAGCGCACAGCGCTCCGCGCTTGCGCTCGTTGGGGGTGTAGCGCTCGCCGTCAAAGCGGCGGGGACGCGTCAGCAGGCAAAAGCCTCCGCCCAGGCGGCGGTTGAGCGCCCCCACCGCCTCCCTGGCCGCGTTGAGGATGGGCTCGTCGCTTTGGCAGGTCTGCTCGTCCGCCTCCGGCAGATCCGCCAGCAGAGCAAAGCTCAGCACGCCCTTTTCCCTGTCGCCGCCGCAGGAATAATATAGCTCCTCCAGACGCCGTGCGGCGCGGCTGGCGGCGCTCTCATCCGTTAAAAGCACGCAGAGAACGCAGACGGTCTTCCCCTCCGGCGGGATGCCGCGGCTCAGATCCAGACGGGGCAGACGCCGGGGCCTCACCAGCCGGGAGAGCACCAGCTCGGAAAAGCGCGAGACCGTCTCCAGCAGCGGAAGGCCCAGCAGTCCCAGTGTCAGCGGTCCCATACTCCACAGGAGCAGCAGGGCGAGGGCCGCGCTCAGCGCCGCACGGACGGAGAGAAATATCTCGGCGCGGCCCTCGGCGAGCCTGCCGAAGAGATAAAAGCCCAGATGGCGGCCCTCGCGCTGCGAGCGCTCCACCAGGGTCCGGGCCAGTGTCTGGGCTTCCACGCCCCGGCGCGCGGCCAACTCCTCAAGTCGGCGGAGATAGGCGCGGCGGGTGGGCGCGTCCATGCGTGGATATTCGCCCGTGGCGTCCCCGGCCAGGATCAGGCCGGGCACGTTGACCCGATCGGCCACAGCGTCATAGTCCATGACGGCGCTGCGGCGCAGGGCCGCGAACAGGTTGGAAAAAAGAGCGGCGCAGCGCGCAACATCCCCGCCCCGCTCCATGGCGCGGCAGACCTCCGCCAGGGCCGAGAGGATGGCGCAGCGCGACAGCACGCCCAGAGCCTCCCACTCGCTCTGGCGCAGGACGCAGACGCTTTGAAAGCCGTCCAGGTAGCGGACGAGACGCTCTTCGCTCCACGCCCCGCCGCCGGCACGCAGCAGCGAGCTGCTGAGGGCAAAGCCCAGACTTTCGCCCTCGCACAGGCGCTGCGTTGCACAGTCCTTCAGCTCGGAGGCGCAGCGGCGCGTCTCGCGGGCGATGAGATAATAGTTGTCCAGCAGCCAGGCCTCCGCGGCGTTGGGCTCGCGATCGGCTACGGCGCGCACAAGCGCGCCGTGGGCACGGCGCAAGGCGGCGCTCTCGCGCCGGAGGCGGCTGCGCTCGGCGCGCGGTCTTCCCTCGCCGTCGGTTTTCAGCAGCTTTGCGGCCGACTGGGCGTAAGAATAAAGACGGCCGTCGTCGATGTTCAGTCCGGATGATACAATATCCATGCTTTCCCTCTGTCCTGTAGAAATAGGTAAGGATAGTTTTTCCTCGTCCGCGCCTCTTATGCGTCCGGCTTCGGCAGCGCGCCATTTTCACGCGGTGACAAGAAAAAAGCCTTGACAGCGGCGGCGGGATTTGGTATAGTATGCCTTGGCTCGGAAGAGTGTAAAGGCGTTTCGCTTGACAGGAGGTGCGGCAGCGTGACCGAGGACAGAGTAAGGCAGAGCCTTCTGCTGGACTTTTACGGCGAGCTGCTGACCGACAAACAGCGCGCGTGCTGCGAGCTGCACTTCAACGAGGACCTGTCGTTGAGCGAAATTGCCGAGCAGTGCGGCGTTTCGCGCCAGGGCGTGTGGGACAACATCCGCCGCGGCGTGGCCTCGCTGGAGCAGATCGAGGAGAAAACCGGTCTGGTCCGCCGCTTTTCCGAGACACAGCATGCACTGGAGGCGCTGCGCGACACGGCGGACAAGCTGTGCGCACTGAGACTGACGGGCGAGGCGAAAACGCTCGCCGCCGGTTTGTCACAGGGGCTTGAGGCCCTGCTGGAATGAGGAGAAGCCATGGCATTTGAAAGCTTATCCGAAAAACTCAATGCGGCGTTCAAGCGTCTGCGCGGCAAGGGACGGCTGACAGCTTCCGACGTGAAGGAGGCCATGCGCGAGGTGCGTATGGCGCTGCTGGAGGCGGACGTCAGCTACAAGGTCGTCAAGGACTTCACCAAGACCGTGACCGAACGCGCCAGCGGCGCGGACGTGCTGGAATCCCTCTCCCCCGCCCAGATGGTCATCAAGATCGTCAACGACGAGCTGTGCAGTCTGATGGGCGGCGAAAACCAGAAGCTGAACATCTCCTCGAAATCGCCCAGCGTGGTGATGCTCGTCGGCCTGCAGGGCGCGGGCAAGACCACCAACGGCGCCAAACTGGCCGCCTACATGCGCCGCCAGGGCAAGCGCCCGCTGCTGGCCGCCTGCGACATCTACCGTCCGGCCGCCATCAAGCAGCTGGAGACCGTGGGCAAGCAGCTGGATCTGCCGGTGTTCCAGATGGGCCAGACCAATCCCGTGGACATCGCCCGGGCCGCCATCGAGCACGCCAAGCGCCACGGCAATGATCTGGTATTCCTGGACACCGCGGGCCGTCTGCATATCGACCAGGAGCTGATGGACGAGCTCAAGAACATCCGCGACGCCGTCGAGCCTGCGGAGATCCTGCTGGTCGTCGACGCCATGACCGGTCAGGACGCGGTCAACGCCGCCACCGCCTTTGACGAGGCGCTGGGGGTCACGGGCGTGATGCTGACCAAGCTGGACGGCGACGCCAGAGGCGGCGCGGCCCTGTCGATCCGGGCGGCCACCGGCAAGCCCATCAAGTTCATCGGCGTGGGCGAGAAGCTGGACATGATCGAGCCCTTCCATCCCGACCGCATGGCCTCGCGCATTCTGGGCATGGGCGACGTGCTGACGCTGATCGAAAAGGCCGAGCAGAGCTACGACGAGAAAAAGGCGCTGGAGGCTGCGGAACGCCTGCGGGCCAACCGCTTTACGCTTGCGGACTATCTCGACCAGATGGGCCAGCTGAAGAACATGGGCGATCTGGACAGTCTGATGTCCATGATCCCGGGCATGAACGCCTCGGCACTCAAGGGTGCGAAGATCGACGACAAGCTGATGGCGCGTCAGGAGGCTATCATCCTGTCCATGACCCCGGCCGAACGGGAAAACCCGTCGCTGCTGAACTCCAGCCGCAAAAAGCGCATCGCCGCCGGTTCGGGCACCCAGGTGGTGGACGTCAACCGTCTTCTGAAGCAGTTCGAGGCCATGCAGCAGATGATGAAGCAGTTCTCGGGCAAGAACATGAAGAAGATGCAGAAGAAGCTCGGCCGCATGGGCGGCATGGGTGGTCTGGGCGGTCTCGGCGGTCTGGGCGGCTTCGGTTTTTAAGGTTGGTTACGGCACTTGAAAAAGTGTTTGTAATAGAGTATGAATTTGCAGAAAAATGTATGGAGGTGAATATACATGGTCAAAATCAGACTCCGCAGAATGGGCGCCAAGAAGGCTCCTTACTATCGTGTTGTCGTTGCCGATTCCCGTTCCCCGCGTGACGGCCGCTTCATCGAAGAGCTGGGCACTTACGATCCGATGGCTGACGGCAGCAAGCTGAATCTCGACGCCGAGCGCGTGAAGTACTGGATCTCCCAGGGCGCTCAGCCCACCGATACGGTCCGCGGTCTGCTCAAGAAGATCGAAGCGTAATTGAGGAGCGATCAACAGTGAAAGAACTTCTGACCTATCTTGTACAGAGCCTGGTCGATCATCCCGACGAGGTTTCTGTGACCGAGCGCAAAGCCGACGGCGAGACCGTGTTTGAGGTTCGCGTCGCCGACGGCGACATGGGCAAGGTCATCGGCCGCCAGGGCCGGATCGTCAAGCAGATCCGCATCCTGATGCGCGCCGTTGCCCAGAGAAAGGGCAAAAAAGTCTCCGTGGAGATCATGGACTGATCCTTTGGGCAAGAAAAGAGGCAGTGAAAACCGGTGGTTTTCACTGCCTCTTTTAAGCTAAATACTAAAAAAAGAAAGGGAAGCAATGCTTCCCTTTCTTTTTTACGGTCTGCCGTCGAAGCCACCCTGGCCGCCGCCATGGCCACCCTGACCGCCGCCGAAGCCGCCTTGACCGCCGCCGAAGCCGCCCTGGCCGCCGCCGTGGCCGCCCATGCCGCCGCCAAAACCGCCCATGCCGCCGCCAAAACCGCCCATGCCGCCGCCAAAACCGCCCATGCCGCCGCCAAAACCGCCCATGCCCATGCCGGAGCCGGTGATGGTGGAGCTGAGGATCACGCTCTGGCTCTGGGAGCCGGCGGTGACGGTGTAGGTCTCGCCCACGCTCAGCTCGCTCAGAGAGATGATCGCGCACTGGTAGTCCTTCTCGGGGGTGAAGGAGGCCAGAAGCGTGCCGGATGCGTTGTAGACGCAGATCTCCGTGCCGCCGCTGACGGCGCCGCCGAAGGAGACGAGCATGCTGCACTGGGTAGAGCCGGTGGAGAAGTTCTCGGCCATGCCGGAGGCGCCGGCCGCGATCACCGTTCCGCCGGTGATAAGAGCGCTGCCGTTGTAGTCCAGCGCGCCGTTGCCGCTGTTGGTGGGGCCGGAGACGGTGATCGTGCCGCCGCTGACGGTGAGGTCGCCGTTGGAGTCGATGCCGTCGCCGTCGGCGTTGACATGCAGGCTGCCGCCGCTGATGGTGATGGACACGTTCTGGGAGGCGAAGGGATCGCCGCCGAAGAAGCCGCCGCCAGCCGAGCCGTCGCTGCCGCCCGCGGCGTTGAGCCCGTCGTCCGAGGCCTTGACGCTCACGTCGCCGCCGCTGACGACGATATCGGCAGCCTCCAGGCCCTCGTAGCTCTGCTCCACCCGGACGGTGCCGCCCTCGATGGTGAGCGTGGCGTCGGCGTGGACGCCGTCGTCGCCGCTCTCAAGGCTGAGCGTGCCGCCGGTGATGCGCACGTCGCCGCCGCTGTGGACGGCGTCGTCGGCGCTGTTCACGCTGATGCTGCCGCCGGAGATCGTGACGCCCGCGTCGCTCTTGACGCCCTTGCCGCTGACGTCGGCGGAGGACGCGCTCCAGCCCCGGGAGATGGCGCGGCTGACGCTCTCGGCCCCGCCGCCCGCGGTGATGGTCAGATCGCCGCCGCTGACGGTCACGGTGTTGGTGGCATCCACGCCGTCGGTGCCGGAGACGATGGTGATGCTGCCGCCCAGAATGGTGACGGCGCCTTTTTCCGTGTTCTCGGTTTCGCTGTGGATGCCGTCGGTGCCGGAAGTGAGCTTCAGCACGCCGTCAGCGATGCTGACGCTGTCCTTGCCGTTGAGGGCGGTTTTGGCCGCGGTGACGCTCAGGGTGCCGGAGGCGATCTTCAGATCGTCCTTGGAGACGATGCCGTGGCCAGTCTCGCAGTCAACCGTGAGGCTGCCGTCGCCGTTGACGGTCAGATCACACTTGGCAAAGATCGCGCCGTCGGCGTTGACGCCCTCGATCTCGGCCAGCTCTCCGGCCGCGGAGACGCTGTTGGCCGTATTCTCGGCCAGGGTCAGAAAGACCTTGTCCGCGCTCAGCGCCAGGATGGCGCTCCGGCCGTCGGCGGTGACGGAGGCGTCGGAGAGGATCAGCTGGACCTTGTCCTCCTCGCCGGCGGTCACGCGGATCTGGCCGGTAAAGGATCCGGTCAGCAGATAGCTGCCCGCCTGGGTGATGGTGACCAGACCGTCGGAGACCTCCACGCCCGCTCCGTCCGCGGTGGCGGAGCTGCCGGAGAGGGTGACGGTGACGATCTCATCCGTCGCGCCGGACAGGTCGCGCTCGGTAAAGAGCTCGGAGCCGGAGAGGGTGACGGCCTGGCTTTGGGTGCTGACCGCGTTTTGGAGCGCGGCGGCAACGGCGGTGTTGCCGGAGGAGGCCGCGCCGCAGCCCACGGCGGAGAAGCTGAGGGTCAAGGCCAGAAGAACGGCCGCTGTCTTTTTATTTTTCATGATCAAATAACCTCGCTTTCATCAGAGCGACAGGTGGGTTTTTCCCCTTGTCTGAGCAGAGGATACCCGATCAGCCTTAATTGTAACTAAAGAAATTGCGGCCCGCCGCTGCCGGGGGACAAAAGCTGCAATTACCGCTCAGAAGGACGATACGCCCCTCATCCGTCAGACAAAGTCTGACACCTTCCCCCGAGGGGGAAGGCTATAAGGAATTCCATATTGTAAAAGCGGCGGGCTTTTGCCCGCCGCTTTTTATATAAAGGGCTGGAGTATACGGCTGTTCTCCGGGAAAGGGGAGCGCGATCAGTTGGCCGCGGTGAAAGCGGCCACAACGCCCTCCCAGTCGCCGGTGCCGTCGGCATAGGCGGCCAGGGACGCGCTGAGATTGTATTTCCAGTTCTCGGAGGGGATGGCGTCAAAATGCAGCGCCACCGGCACACGGCCGGACAGGGTCAGGTCCCGCTCGGCGCGCTCAAAGCGATTGTCCGGCTCTGCCGCAGCGCGGTAGGGCGCGCGCCAGCCCAGCTGGTTTGTCAGCACGCTCAGCGCCGAGGCATCCCCCAGCAGCCAGGCCAGGAAGTCCAGCGTAGCGCTCAGGTCCTTGGCAGCAGCACCGCCGTTGACACACCAATAGTGCTGCGCACCGGTGATCAGGCCCTGATAGGCCTCGTCCCCCACGCCGAAATACAGCGGGATCATGGTCAGCTCGTCTTCGTCAAAGCTGTTCTTCAGGTTGTCGTAGTCCGCGGCGCTGGTCTGGTAAAACACGGCCTTGCCCTCGCAGAACTCAAAACGGCTGTCCTCGGCGGTCTTGCCGGCGATCTCCTCGCGCTTGCAGGTGGCGTTGTCCAGATACAGATCCCACAGGGCGTGCAGGTTGTCCAGATACGCGTCGGTAAAGGGAGCGCCGGAAGCGCCGTCCTGCAGCTGGGCGGCGATGGGCAGGCTGGCCAGCACGGTGTTGAAGCGGGGCTCGGAGGTGGTGTCCAGCCCGGCGGAGGTGAAGGCCGCAAAGCCCAGGGAGTGGCCGCGGGCGGTGATCACCTGGGCCACCTTCTGCAGGTCCTCCAGGCAGTTGATGTTGTCGATCGTGTATCCGGCCTGGGCAAGCAGGGTCTGGTTGGTGGCGAGACCGTAGGTCTCCAGCGTGCAGGGCAGGCCCACCACGGCGCCGTTGCGGTGCAGGGCATAGTGATCACTGATGAGCTCGGCCGCGGCTTCGCTGTCGCCCAGGTCAAGGCAGGACGCGCCGAAGCGGTCCAGCGCCTTCTCGCCGCCCAGGATGAAGAGGGTCGGCGCATTCTCGCCCGCCAGAGCGGCGGCAAGGGCGTCCTCATAGTCCGCGCCGGCCGCACTTTCGATGACGACCTCCACGCCGGACTGGGCGGTGTAGCGAGAAGCCAGGTCCTTCAGCGTGTTCTCGATCTGGGGCTGGTCGTTAAAAAACCGTACGGTGCCGACGGGTTCGGTCTCCTGGCTCTCCGGCGCGGCGGCGTCCCCGGCGGGGGCGGCGGCGGGAGAAGCGGAATTGCCGCAGGCCGCAAGGGAGAAGAGCAGCGCAAGGGCCAGCAGCATGGCGTAAATTCTTTTCATGGTATCCTCCTGAAAGTGGCTCGGTGCATTCGACGCATCCGGGCGCGTTCCCGGATTCCGTCCGGGTCGGGAGCATTATACTCTCTTTGCCGCGGCTTGTAAACCGGAAAACAGCCCTCGGAGGCTTCCGGGGGCTGCTGCGTTTCTTAATTTTCCTTGTCAGCCCAGGTGCGTTCGCTGACGATATAGCGGGGCCGGTGCTTGGTCTCCAGGTAGATTTTGCCGATATACTCCCCGATAATGCCCAGACTGATCATCTGGATGCCGCCGATGAAGCAGATGATGCTGGTCATACTGGCCCAGCCCACCGCGGCGCGGCCCGTCAGCTGGGTCACCACCGCCCAGATCACGCCGATGAAGCTGACGAGGCTGATGAGCAGACCCAGCACCGTGATGATGCGCAGGGGCTTGACGCTGAGGCTGGTGATGCCGTCAAAGGCCAGGGCCAGCATCTTGCGCAGGGGATAGTGGCTCTCGCCCGCCAGACGCTCATGGCGCTCGTAGTAGACGCTGGTGCTCTTGAAGCCCACCAGCGGCACCATGCCCCGCAGGAAGAGGTTGACCTCCTCAAAGCGGGCCAGCTCCGCCAGGGCGCGAGCGGAGATCAGCCGGTAGTCGGCGTGGTTGTAGACCACCTCGGCGCCCAGGAAGCGCAGGAGCTTATAAAAGCCCTGGGCGGTGCTGCGCTTGAAAAAGCTGTCGGTGTCCCGGCGGCTGCGCACGCCGTAGACGATCTCGCAGCCGGAGGCGTAGGCGTCCACCATCGCCTCCATGGCGCTGAGGTCGTCCTGGCCGTCGCAGTCGATGGAGATCGTGATGTCGCAGCGCTCCCGGGCCTCCATGAGGCCGCAGAGCACCGCGTTCTGATGGCCGCGGTTGCGGCTCTGGCTGACGCCCAGGTAGTGCCCGTCGGCACTACACAGCGCACAGATGATGTCCCAGGTCTTGTCCCGGCTGCCGTCGTTGACGAACAGCACCCGGCTCTGATCGCTGATCTTGCCCTTGTCGGCAAGCTCTTCCAGCTCAGCGAGGAACTGCGGCGCCGTGATGGGCAGCACCGCCTCCTCGTTATAGCAGGGAACGACGATATAGAGTACAGGCGGCATGGTATCCCTCCCTTGGGCCGCGCGGGCCCGGATTTGCATGGCAGTGCTCAGCAGCAGAGGGCGCAGGCCGTGCGGGCCGCCACGCGGGCGTTGTTCAGCACCAGCTGGATGTTGCTCTCCAGACTCTCGCCGCCGGTGAGCTCCACCACCTTGGCCAGCAGGAAGGGCGTGGTCTCCTTGCCGTGAATGCCCTGGGCATTGGCCTCGGCCAGAGCCTGCTCGATGGCCGCGTCGATCACGTCCTTGTCCATGGCGTACTGCTCGGGAATCGGGTTCGTGACCAGCATGCCGCCGCGGTAGTTCAGCTCGCGCTGGGCGCGGAAGATGGCGGCGAGCTCCTCCGGGCTGTCCACACGGTAGTCCACCCCGAAGCCGGAGCGGCGGGTGTAGAAGGCCGGCAGCTCTTCGGTGCCGTAGCCGATGACGGGGACGCCCTTGGTCTCCAGATACTCCAGCGTCAGACCCAGGTCCAGGATGGACTTGGCCCCGGCGCAGACCACCATGACCGGGGTCTGGGCCAGCTCCTCCAGGTCGGCGGAGATGTCCATGGTGACTTCTGCGCCGCGGTGTACGCCGCCGATGCCGCCGGTGGCAAAGATGTTGATGCCGGCCATGTGGGCGATGATCATCGTGGTGGCCACGGTGGTGGCGCCGTCTGTGCCGCGGGCGACCAGCGCGGGCAGATCGCGGCGGCTGGCCTTGGCAACGCCGCGGCCGGTGCGGCCGAGGTATTCGATCTCGTCCCGGCTCAGTCCCGCCTTGAGACGGCCGTGGATGACGGCGATGGTTGCGGGCACGGCGCCGTTTTCACGGATCGCCTGCTCCACCCGCAGGGCGGTGTCCACGTTCTTGGGGTAGGGCATGCCGTGGGAGATGATCGTGCTCTCCAGCGCGACAACGCTCTTGCCGGCGGCCAGCGCCGCGGCCACCTCGGGTGCGATATCCAGATGCTTGTTGAAATCCATTCTATATTCCTCCTGTATTATGCCCGGCGCAGGCGTGCCTGAAGCACTTCGGCGCTCATGGCGCTGTTGACGGTTTGATCGCTCTCGCTGGCGATGGCCGCCGCGGCAAGTGCGGCGCGGGTGCTGCCCTCCAGATCGGTTCCCTGCAGATAGGCCCAGCAGAGGCCCGCCATAAAGGCGTCGCCGCAGCCGGTGGTGTTGACCACCGCCGCCTCCAGCGGCGGCAGCCGCAGCATGGTGCTGTGGTCCGCGGCCAGCACCCCCTCGGCGCCGAGGGAGATGAACACCCGGTGCAGTCCGGTCTGCAGCAGCGCTTCGGCCGCGCATCGCAGGCTTTTCTCGTCGGTGATGGCAACGCCCGAGAGCAGCTCGGCCTCCAGACGGTTGGGCTTGAGGGTGTTGAGCCGCCCCAGCACGTTTTTGAGCTTTTCGGCCTTGGTCACACTGACCGGGTCGGCAAAGATCGGGACCTCCACATGCTCGCAGAGCCATTCGATGCTCTCGGCGGGCAGGTTGGTGTCCAGCACCAGCAGCTGGGCGTTGTTCAGCAGTCCCAGCCGTGGCGCGAGGGCCGCGGGCGTCAGATGCCGGTAGATTTCCATATCCGCCACGGCCAGCGCCATCTCCCCCGTGGGGGAGCTGATATAGAGATAGGTGGAGGTGCTCTCCCCCGCCAGGCGCAGCGAGCGCGTCAGGTCAATGCCCAGCTCGCTGCAGGAGGCGGCGATCTTCTCGGCGTACAGATCGTCCCCCAGCACGGTCACCAGCCGGGTGTCCAGTCCCAGCAGGGCCATGTTGTGGGCGATGTTGCGGCCCACGCCGCCGGGGCTCATGTGTACGCGGCCGGGGTTGGAGTCCGCCGGGATCAGCGCGCTGTGGCTGCGGCCGCCCACGTCCATGTTGACGCCGCCCACCACCGCCGCGTAGCTCTGCTCGCTGAGGATGTAGCCCTTGCCGGCGATGTAGCCCTTTTTGATCATGTTGGAGATGTGCACCGCCATGCTCGAGCGCGTGATGCCCGCGCGCGTGGCCAGCTCCTGCTGGGAGATCATGGGGTTTTCTTCGATCCATCGCAGGATCTGCCGCTCTCTCTGGGTCATACGGTTGTCCTCTGTAAGCAAATGTTTAGCATGTAAGCAATTCTATTGTATCCTGTCAGCGGCCGCTTGTCAACGCCCGGTCCCGGCGCAGGAAAGCCAGGAGGAGCGACAGCAGCGTCAGCCCCAGCAGGAGCAGCGTCAGGGGGCGGCCCAGCAGGGCGGGGAGGAAGTGCTCCTCGCTCATGGCCAGGGACACGGCCTGGCGGAAGCTGCGGTCCATCATGCCGCCCAGCACCAGCCCCAGGATGACCGGGGCCGTAGGATAGTCATGGCGGCGCAGCGCCCAGCCCAGCAGGCCGAAGAGAAACATCACCGCCACGTCGAACAGGCGCGAGGAGCAGGCGTAGGCGCCCACGACGCACAGCACCGTCACCACCGGCATCATCAGACGCCTGGGCAGCGCCACCAGGGCGCTGAGGTGGGGGCAGAGAAACAGGCCGATCAGCAGCAGGAACACCGCGGCCAGCAGCGCCGCGCCGATCAGCAGGGCGAATTTATCGGCGTTGGTGGCCAGGAAGGTGGGGCCGGGGCGCAGCCCGTGGATCGTAAAGACCGACAGAAGCACCGCGGTGGTGGCGTCGCCGGGGATGGCCAGGGTCAGCATGGGGATCAGCGCGCCGCCGATGACGGCGTTGTTGGCACTCTCGGAGGCCACGATGCCCTCCACGGCGCCCTCGCCGAAGGGGACGGAGGGCTTTTTGGTGCGCGCTCTGGCCCGTCCGTAGGCCAGAAAGGCCGCCACCGGGCCGCCCGCGCCGGGCAGCGCGCCCACCAGCACACCGATGGCGCTGTAATACAGCGAGGGCAGGAGGTGGCGCAGCAGCTCCCCCGCGGACGCGCCGCGGCGGCTGACGCGCGGAGGCTTTTGCGAGAGCTCGTCACCGCTCAGGACGCTCAGCACCTCGGCAAAGCCGAACAGGCCCACCAGGGCGCAGACGGTGTTGACGCCGCCCTGCAGCGCCCGGATGCCGAAGGTCAGCCGGGGCGTGCCCACCACGGGGTCGGTGCCCACCAGGCTGAGCAGCAGGCCGAGGCAGGCAGCGGTCAGCCCCTTTTCAAAGCGTTTGGCGGTCAGCGAGCCCACGGTGCTGAGGGCGAAAAGGGACAGCAGGAAATAGTCCATGGGCCGGAAGCGCAGCGCCAGGGCCGACACCGGCCCGGCAAAGGCCCAGAGGGCCAGCACGCCCACCACCGTCCCCACAAAGGAGTAGAGCGCGGCGTACTGCAGGGCCCGGTAGCCCTCGCCCCGGCGGGCCAGCGGATAGCCGTCCAGGGTGGTGACCACGCTGGAGGGGGCACCGGGAATGTTGATGAGGATGGCGCTGATGGCGCCGGAAAAGACGCCCACCACGTACACGCCCATGATCATGGCCAGGGCGCGGTCGGTCTCCCAGGAATAGGTGATGGACACCAGCAGGGCCGTGGCCATCGTCACGGACAGGCCCGGCAGAGCGCCCACCAGCGTGCCGGCCAGGGCGCCGAGGAGTACAAAAAGCACGATATCCGGCCGCAGAAGGCAGCCGAAAACGGAGGAAAAGGACAACATCTTCTCTTCTCCCTTTCAGGGCAGCCGGACGCGCAGCGCCAGGGCGAACACCAGATAGAGCGCGGCGGTCACGGCGACGCTGAGGCCCAGGATCAGCCACGGGCGACGCTCGCCCAGTAGCAGCAGCATCAGCGAGAGAAAAACGGGCGTTGCCAGCACAAAGGGCAGCGCGGTCAGGGCCAGGGTGTAGAGCGCGCACAGGGCGCACACCGCCGCCGTCAGCGCCCGGTGAGGCAGGGGCCGGGGTGCGCTGTCAGGGCCGCATCGCAGCGCGCGGCACAGGCCCGCCACACTGAGGGCAAAGAGCAGTGCGGCGATCAGCAGCGGGAAGAGCCAGGGCGACAGGGCCCAGGCCACAGCCGCGCCGTCACGCCGCAGGGCAAAAGCGATCAGCAGGGCCAGCGACAGGGCGAGGAAAAAGAGACTTTCCCACAGCTCCCGGCGTTTCAAGGGGGATATTTGACTGTTCATGCCGTCGTCGGCCCTCCTTTCCAAGGTGGTATCCGGCCCGCGGTCAGGGCCGGGGGATGTCGAAGTCCGCCGGGCTGTGGGCCGCGGCGCCCGCGTCGTAGAGCATCCAGCTGACCAGAGACTCATAGCCGGCCAGGAAGCCGGTCACGTCCTCCGGCAGGGGGTACTGCTCATAGAGCTTGTCCTGGCAGGTCGCGGCAAGGTTTTCGTTCCAGCCCTCGTCCGCCAGGGCGCGGCGGGCGGCGGCGCGCAGCGTCTCCACCGTGGCCTCGTCCACGTCGGCGCTCACCTGCAGCACAAAGGGCGTGAAGGGGAAGCGCAGATAGTCCGCCGCCTCCGGGCAAAGCTCCGGCAGGGCGGGCACGTCGGGCATGGCCGCCAGCCGCTCCGGCCCGCAGACCGTGAGGCAGCGCATGGTGCCGGCCTGGAGATAGTCGATGACCGTGGAGTAGTTGGCGTTGGTGAAGTCCACTGAGCCGTTTAGCACCGCCAGCAGGCAGTCGCTGCCGCCGGGGTAGGCCGTGAGGGCCATGTCGCAGCCCAGCGCGTTGAGGATCAGCGACTGGATATGACCCGAACCGCCCGGCCCCGTGCAGGACATTTTCACCCGCCCGGGCCGCGCGCGCATGTCGTCGAGCAGCTGCTGCAGGTCCTCATAGGGCGAATCCTGGGCCACGACGATGACCTTGGGGTCGCTGGTGACGGCGCAGATGGGCGTGAAGTCCCGGTAGGACAGGCTGTCGGACAGGTCCATGACCCGCAGGGTGCCCAGGGAGTCGGCGGTCATGACCAGAGTGTAGCCGTCCGCCGGGGCGTCCAGGCAGGCCTGGATGCCGATGGTGCCGGAGGAGCCGCCCTGGTTGAGCACGGTGACGCTCTGGCCCAGCTCCCGCTCCAGCAGCGCGGCAAACTGGCGCGTCACGATGTCGCAGGAGCCGCCCGCGCTGTAGGGGACGATGATGGTGAGGCTGCGGGAGGGGTATGGCGCGTCCTTGGCCGCGCAGGCGCCGAGACTGAGCAGCAGCGCCAGGGCCAGGAGCAGAGCAGCGAGTTTTTTCATGGATGTTTCTCCTTCTATTCGGAAGCGGCCGGGCCGCCTATCATACGAAAGTCAGATACTATAGCGGGACGTGTCCGCCTTTGCGTTTTGTTTCGTGTAAATTTCCAGATTAAAGCATACCGTTTTTCCGCCGTTTGTCAAGCATATGCCGGCATTTTGGAGCAAGCGGGAGGGTGTTTTTTCGGTTGAACGGCGCGCTGAGCTGTGGTATATTGAGTGTCTGCCGGGCATTCCCGGAAAAGGAGACTGTTATGACAAGAAGAGATATCGGCGAGCTTCGCCGTCATTTCCGCCCCGACCGCGTGGCCGTGGGGACCATATACGGCTGCTATGTGAACGGCATCGGTGAGATCGTTTCCTCCATCGACAGCTCGCTGGCTCTGCTGAGCCAGGAGGAGCGCGACAGCTATCTGGCGCTGCTGAAAAAGTGCCTGTCCGGCACAATGGGCCGCAATCTGATCGACATCGAGTTTGCCACGGCCCAGGTGCAGCGGGGCGAGGAGCACCAGCTGCTGATGCGTCTTCGCAAGGAGCATCTGGAAAACCCCGAGACAAGGGATGAGCTCTACCGCCGGATCATCTCGTCGGTGGACATGGGCGGGGAGAACTATGTGATCTTGCTGGCCTATGACGCCTACGACGTGCCCCGCAGGGGCAGGGACGGGGCCGAGCTGGAGTCGGAGGAGGTCTTTTCCTACCTGCTGTGCGCGCTGTGCCCCACGAAGGAGCTGAAAAGCGGCTTGCAGTTTTCCCCCGACGACAAGGTGTTTCGCGCCACGGTGCCGGGCCAGGTCATCGCGCCCACGGAGCTGGGCTTCCTGTTTCCCGCCTTCGACCGGCGCTCGACCAACATCTATAACGCGCTGTTCTACACCCGCAACAGCACCGACGTGCACGCGGATTTTATCGCGGGCGTGTTCCACACACCCGAGCCCCTGTCCACCAGCGCGCAGCGGGGCGCCTTTGAGGCGGCGCTGAGCCAGGAGCTGGGCGATGAGTGCGGCTTTGAGGTGCTGCAGAGCGTGAACGAGGCGCTGGCCTCCCGGGTGCGGGAGCACAAGGAGGAGAAGAGCGACGAGCCGCTGCTGATGGCCAGCGAGGAGCTGGGCGAGCTGCTGGACGACTGCGGCGTCAGCGAAAAGGCCGTGAAAGCCTTTACCGAGCGCTGCCGCGACACGCTGGGCGACGGCGCCGCCATCCGGCCGGAGAACGTGATCGACAGCAAGCATCTGGTGATCCGCACCGGCGAGGTAACCATCACCGTGGCGCCGGAGGAGAGCCACCGGCTGGAGACGCGCGTGATCGACGGGCGGGAGTACTTCCTGGTGCCCGTGGGGCAGACCGTGGAGATCAACGGCGTGGAGACCTCCCCCGCCGCGCTGAGGCTGGGGAAAGATAAGGAATAAAGAAAAGCAGGGCTGCCGCAGAGTTGCGGCAGCCCTGTTTGGTTGTACGATCAGTCGAGAACGTAAGGCAGAAGAGCGATCTGGCGGGAGCGCTTGATCGCCTCGGTCAGCTCGCGCTGATGCATGGCGCAGGTACCGGTCGTGCGGCGGGGCAGGATCTTGCCGCGCTCGGACAGGTAGTGGCGGAGCTTCGCGGTATCTTTATAATCGATAAAGGTGGCCTTGTCCACGCAGAACTGGCACACTTTTCTGCGCTTATGGTTCTTGGGGTTGTTCTTATCGAAAGCCATAGCTGTATCCTCCTTAAAATATGATTCCAGGTAACGGCGGCTCATGCGGCAAGAGCGAGTTGCGAGAGGCTTTTCGTTCTGCCGATGGCACTTTTTCGCTGGCATACTTTGTGTATGTCAAGAAAACGTGACGAAGGCAGGGCGGAAATCATCCGCAAGACGCCGATGGCGTATGGGGCGGCGTTGCCTATTAGAACGGCAGCTCGCCGTCGTCGCCCTCCAGCTCTTCAAAGGGAGAAGAGGCCTTGGGGCTGGTCTTCGGCGCTTCATAAGAATAGCTGCTGCCGCGGTTGTCTCCGGCATCACCGCCGTCGCGGCGGCTGTCACCGAAGTAGATGTTGTCAGCGACCACTTCCCAGCTGGTCCGCTTGTTGCCGTCACGGTCTTCCCATTTACGGCTCTGCAGCCGTCCGGAGACGACCGCCATGCGGCCCTTGGCGAAATACTTGCTGACGAACTCGGCGGTCTGACGCCATGCGACGCAGTCAATGAAGTCGGTCTGCTTCTCTCCGCCGTCGCGGCCGCCGAAATCGCGGTCAACAGCGAGCGTGAAGGACGCGACCTGCGTCTGGGACTGGGTCATCCGGAGTTCCGGATCGCGGGTGAGACGGCCCATGATCGTGATGTGGTTGAGCATGTGTGTCTCCTTATTCCGCGCGCATGGTGATCAGACGGCGCAGGATGCCGTCGGTGATCCCGAGGATACGGTCCAGCTCGGCCGGGAACTCCGGTCCGCTGGTGAACTTCATGAGAACATAGTAGCCCTCGGAAATGTAGTTGATTTCGTAAGCGAGCTTGCGCTTACCCATCTCCTCGATTTCGTCGAGCGTACCATTGGCCTCAACAAGAGCCTTGAACTTCTCAACAACCGCCGCGGTCTCCTCCTCGGAGAAATTGGGGTTGATGATGTACATGACCTCGTACTTTTCCGTTGCTTTTGCCATGGTTGCACCTCCTTCTGGTCTTTTGGCCCCCGCTCTTTGTCGGGAGCAAGGATTTTTAGCCTGTATGGACAGGCCATATTATTATACCGGGATTTTCCGGATTGTCAAGGGATTTTTGGCGCCTTTTGCAAAAAAAGTTTCAAATAGTTACGGCATGGGAGGCGCGCCTTCTGTCTTTCCGCGGTTCCTTATAATTCGATCTTCGCGGTGGCGACCCTGTCGCAGAAGGCGCGGTCGTGCTCGACGAAGAGCAGCGTCGGGCGGCTGTGCAGGATCAGCTCCTCCAGCTGCATGCGGGAATAGACGTCGATATAGTTCATCGGCTCGTCCCAGATGTGCAGCTGCGCCTTTTCGCACAGGCTGGCAGAAAGCAGCACCTTTTTCTTCTGTCCCGCGCTGTAGGAGGCCATGTCCTTTTCAAACTGGACACGGGAGAAGTCCAGCTTGCGCAAAATCGCCTTGAACAGGCTCTCGTCGATGCCCCTTTCGCGGGCAAAGTCCCTCAGATCGCCGCGCAGAAAGCCTGTGTCCTGCGGTACATAGGAAATCGTAAGGCGGCTGGCGACCTCGCACAGGCCCTCGTGAGGGATGGCCTCGCCGCAAATAAGCTTGATGATGCTGGACTTGCCGCTGCCGTTTGGCCCGATCAGCGCGACGCGATCACCCGTCCGCAGCGTATGAGACAGCGGGGCAAAGAGCGCCCCGGAGCCGTAGTCGACTGAGAGCGCGCGCAGCTCGACGAGCCGGTCGGTGTAAAAGGGCGGCTGGATGAGCTTGAGCGACTCTACCTCCTCGAGATCTTTCAGCAGCCCCTGCTTCTCCTCGATCGCGGCGTCCCGCCGCTTTTCGATGGCCTTGGCGCGGGCCATCTGCTTTTTTGACTTGGCTCCCTGCAGCGGCGCCCAGCCCTTGATGTTGTCGACCTGCATCCGATCGACGCCGGTCTTGCGGCGCTCGGCGGCGTCGGACCATCCGGCCTTTTCCCGGGCCGTGGCCTGCAGGCGGCGGATGTCCTTTTTCAGCCGCTCGTTTTCGGCCAGCTCGTACGCATCCTGCCGCTGCCGGTTCTCCCACCAGGAGGAAAAGTTTCCCCGCTGCACCTCGATCGTGGCGCGATTGATGGACAGAATATGGTCCACACAGCCGTCCAGGAAGGCGCGGTCGTGGCTTACGAGAAGAAAGCCCTTTTTCGTGTTTAAGTAGCGGCTGACCAGCTCGCGGCCCCGGATATCGAGGTGGTTGGTCGGCTCGTCGATCAGCAGAAAGCGGTTTTCCCGCGCGAAGAGCAGGCAGAGCTGCAGCTTGGTCTGCTCGCCTTTGGAGAGCGTGTCGAAGGGCCGCCACAGCAGCTCCTCGCCCAGAGAAAGCGCCGCCATCTCGCGCGCGAGACGCCAGGACGGCACGTCGGGGTCGATCTCCGCGCACACTTCCCCGGCAAGATGTCCGGGATGCGGCACCGCAAAGGGGAAATAGTCGAAATCCATCGGCGCGTCGATGCGCCCCTGAAAAGGATATTCGCCCATCAGCAGCTTCAGAAAGGTCGTCTTGCCGCGGCCATTGCGGCCGATGAAGCCCAGCTTCCAGTCGCTGTCGAACTGAAAGCTCGCCTGTTCAAAAATATTGTCGTAGCTGCCCGGATAGGCAAAGCTCAGGTCGGTTACCTTGATTTGCGCCATGTTGTGTCCTCCTTGAAAAAATAATCAGCCGCAGGAAACATCCCGCGGCTGTACGGAGGGCATGAGCGCAAAGAGGCCCGCTCTCGCAAAACGGCCGGTGAACAGCTTTCCTGCGCGTAGGCAGGCACGACAAGACGCGCGGTCCTTCTGCGGGCCGCGGGCACGTCATACCTGAAAACTCAGCAGGCAATTCTCACTCGTCCGTTCTCCTTTCGTTTGATTGCTTGTATTGTATCATCTGCTTCGTGTCTTTTCAAGCCTCTTTATCCCTCCATCTGGCGGCCGAGGAAGTGGGCGGCGGCCAGGGCCAGCTTCTCCTCCGTCTCGCCGCAGACTCTCGCGCCGCCGGCGAACAGCACGCCGCCCACCACGTCGCCCTCGCACAGGATGGGGGCCGCCACGGACAGCGCGCAGAGTTCGGAGCCCTCCGGGACGCCCACGGGCTTATCGGAGGCCCGGTGCAGGGCGCGGCTTGCGAGCAGCGCGTCCAGCTCCTGCCCGACGGGCTTGCCCAGCAGCTCCTTTCTGGCCGGGCCGGCGGCCGCGATCACGCCCTCCCGGTCGCAGACGGCGGCTGTGGCCTCCGTCGCCCGGCCTCCCGCAGACGCATGGTGCGGCGCAGCTCCTTGGGGATCACGACCCGGCCCAGATCGTCGATCCGCCGCACGATTCCGGTTGCTTTCATATGAAAAATCCTCCTGCATTTCTATCTGTTGACACGGATAGTATTTGCAGGAGGATTTTTGGTTATGCGGCGCAGTTTCGGCCGCCCTTGGCCTTTTTCGCAAGGAAGATTCTGATCGATTCCGTCAGATGCTGATGGCGGATCTTCGTCGCGTCAAAACGCACCGTGCGGAAGGCCAGCTGCATGATCGGCCCGGTGCCGAAGGCGCAGATCAGCGTCCCGACGCCGACCGGTCCGCCCAGCAGCCAGCCCGTGAGCGTCGCGAGGGAGAGCAGCGCGATGCTCACCGCCCCGATCGGCAGACGGTTCAGCCGCTTGGCCAGACCGACCAGCAGCGTGTCGCGCGGCCCGCAGCCCAGCGCCGCGGACATATAGGCAAACTGGGTATAGGCCATCACAAAAAGTCCCGCGATCATGACCGGCACGCCGACAAAGGGCGAGCGGCAGGCAGGCACCACATGCAGACGGTTGAAGAGATCCACCGCCTTGCCCACGACGATCGCGTCGATGAACATGGCGATGCCGATCGGCTCGCGCATCAGCACGTCGATGGCAAGAATGGTCAGCGACACGCAGATCGAGGCCGTGCCGTAGAGGATGCCGAGGGTTTTGGACAGGCCCAGATTCAGCACGTCCCACGGGCCGGCGCCGATGTTGGCCTGGATCGTGAGATAGACGCCGAAGCCGTTGACGAAAAGGCTCGCCGCCGCGAGCAGCATGTTCGCCGCGATCGCGCCGCGCGTCCGGTTCTCGCGCAAGTCCTGTTTTGTGTACATAAAGATCACCAGCTGTGCGAAGAAGTTCCGCAAAAGCTCCCGTCTTCAGACGGGAGCGGTTTGCCGGAAGAAGAATATCACAGTGCGGAAGAAATATCCACTGCTTTTTTCTCCCGTTTTGGCGCGGGCAGACGGAAGACCGCCGCGGAGAAGAACTCCGCGGCGGCTTATGCCCGCTTATCGTCTCTTTTTTCATTTCCTTGTCGATGCACGCGGCAAAGACAGGATTTACAGGAGGATTTTCGCTATGCGCCGCCCGGGTCGCGCTCGGCTCAGCCGACGGTGTATTTCAGAATCGGCAGCTTTTTCAAAACAAGCGTGATGAGAAGCGACACGCCGTAGGTCAGCAGCGGGCAGAGCACGCGCCAGACCAGACTGTGGCCGTCCAGCCCCAGCAGGGGCATTTCCACATACATGACGATGCGATGGATGAGAAAGATGCCGAAGGAGCAGGCCGAAAGCCGCGGCAGCAGCGCGCAGACCTTTTCGCCCAGCACGCGCTCCCAGGGGATGCGCAGACCCAGGACGAAAATCGCGGCGGCGTAGAGGACGGAGTG
>ONSQ01000097.1 GCA_900320465.1 uncultured Eubacteriales bacterium | reverse complement strand
CAGGTTCTGACGCGCGATAGCCACGGCGTCCAGACGGCCGGCGGCGATCTCCTCGGCGGCCTTGACCGGATCCATACGGCCGGCGCAGGCGACGGGGATATCGATGAAGTTGCGGATATGCTCGACATCTGCCAGGTTGCAGTTGTCGGGCATGTACTGAGGCGGATGAGCCCAGTACCAGGCGTCGTAGGTGCCGTTGTCGCAGTTGAGGAAGGCATAACCCGCATCCTGCAGGATCTTGACCGCCTTCTCAGACTCGGCCATATCACGGCCAAACTCGACAAAGTCCTCACCCGGCATGGCGCCCTTGCGCCAGCCCTTGGTGCAGGAACGGACGGAGTAACGCAGGGACACGGGGAAGTCGTCGCCGGCCTGCTTGTGGATCTCCTGAACGATCTCGGTGGCGAAGCGCAGACGGTTCTCCAGGCTGCCGCCGTACTGGTCGGTACGGAAGTTCATGTTGGCGATGGCGAACTGGTCCAGGTTGTAGCCTTCGTGAACGGCGTGGATCTCAACGCCGTCGACGCCGGCCTCACGCAGCTTCTTGGCAGTGGCGCCGAAGTGCCACACCATCTCCTGGATCTCTTCGATGGTGAAGGGACGGGAGGTCAGACCGTCGGCCCAGCGGTTGGGCGTGGCGGAAGCGGAAGCGCAGGCGTACTGCACGTCCACAATGGGGCTGGCCAGCTTGTTGAGCAGGTCGTTCTTGCCCAGTGCGGCCATCCAGGGGGTGACGGCCATGGAACGGCCGAAGCCGCCGGCCAGCTGGATGAACAGCTTGCCGCCGGTCTTGTGGTACTCGTCCATATAGGGCTTGAGCACACGATACATCTGGCGGTTGGAGTCCAGCCACTTTCTGCCCATGGTGTCACGGATGACCTGCATACCGGGCAGGACGAGGCCGACGCCGTCCTTGGCGCGCTGCAGCAGGAAGTTGGCGGCTTCAAGGTCAAAGTGGGACGGCTCGAGCCAGCCGAAAAGGGTGGTGCCGCCCATGGAGCACTGCACGATGCGGTTGGGAATCTCTACCTCTCCGATTTTAAAGGGAGTGAATAGAGCTTCATACTTCTGATTCATAGTATATCCCCTTTTTCAAATTTTGAATTTTCCGTTTGGTCTTGAATTACGGAAGCAAAGCTCTCACGAAATCGATCGGCCACATGAGCAGGTCGCCCAGCAGACGGACTTTGTCAAGAACCGCAAGGTAAGTGTCCTCGCCCATCACCTCGAACAGCTTCTCCTGCGCGAAGTCGGTCTTGAGCAGCTTGACCAGAAGATAGCCCACACCGCCCAGGCAGGCGATGACAAGCAGCTTCTTTGCTTTCTTCATGAATGTGTTCCCCTCCTGTTGATTATTTGAATTTACGCATATGCACGGTTAAACCATGATACCTGTATTATAACTTTTCCCTCACGCCCGGTCAACATTTTTTTCCGAGTATTTAGATATAATGGCCCAAAGTGTCTAAGTGTGCAGAAAGCAAAACTGTGAGAAGCCAACAAAAACATTGGCCTCTCACAGGTACATTTGCACAAGATAAAATTATGTAAACTAAATTATGTCAAGTGATCTTCAGCGACTCCCAGAGGGTGTTGACGAAGTCCAGCGTCTCGCTGTCGAGGTTCTTATAGGCGTAGATGTTGTACAGCTCGCTGAAGTTTTCGATGCCGGGATAGAGGATCTCCATAGCCTCTTCACCCAGCTCCTCCTGGTAGTCCTCGCTCTCATAGACCAGGGAGTTCGGAGAGGCGTAGTAGATATACTCGGCGTTGGCGATCGCGGGCTCCTCGCTGAGCATGTAGTTGATGAAGATCTCCGCCAGTTCCTTGTGCTGGCAGCAGCTGGGGATGCACATGGCGTCGACGAAGTAGTTGGTGCGCTCGGGGTAATAGAACTGCAGGTCCACGTCGTCGCCCTGGGCGTCGAGCATGGTGAAGTAGTCGCCGGCGTAATAGGCGCCGATGGCGGCCTCGCCGCTTTCCATCATGTTGTAGATCTCATCCATGACATAGCTCTTGACCAGCGGGGCCTGGGTCTTGAGTTCTTCCAGCGCCCGCTCCCACTCGGCATGGTCGGTGGTGTTCACGTCGATGCCCAGCTTGTACATGGCGGTGGCAAAAGCGTCACGGGAATTGTTGAACTGCACGATCTGTCCGGCGTACTTGTCGTTCCACATCAGGTCCCACTCCCCCACGTCGGCCTCGTCAACGACGTTGGCGTTGTAGATCACGCCCACCACGCCGTAGGTATAGGGCACGGAGTAGACGTCGTCCGGGTCATAGTACAGGCCGCGGAAACTCTCGTCGATATACTGATAATTAGGGATGTTGGAAAAATCCAGCTCCAGCAGCATGCCCTCGTCCTTCATGCGCGCGATCATATAGTCCGAGGGGATGATCACGTCATAGCTGACGGCGCCGGAGGAAAGCTTGGCATACATGTCCTCGTTGCTGGCGTAGGTGGTGTAATTGACCTTCAGTTTCTGGCCGTAGGTCTCCTCGTACCACTTTTCAAAGGCCTTGATGGTGTCGAGGGAATCCTCGGAGCCGTCGGAAATATACTCGCCCCAGTTGTAGACGTTTAAGGTCAGCGCCTTGGAGGAGCCGCAGCCGCTCAGCGCGACAAGGGCCAGCAGCATCACGACCGTCAGGAGCAGGCAGAGAGTTCTTTTCATCAGGGTATATCCTCCTTCAAATGAATTACATAGTGATTTACTTGCTGCCCTTGCGCTCTTTTCTCTTTTCACGGGCAGTGCGCACCGCCTGGGCGGTGTCCTTGTCTACCACGTTGGAGAGCAGCAGCAGGAACAGGATCACGAAGAAGATGATCGTCGCCAGGGCGTACATCTTCGGTGTCACGGTTTTTTTCGTCATGTTGTAGATTCGGATCGGCAGCGTCTGGAAGCCGTTGCCGGCGGTGAAATAGCTGATGACGAAGTCGTCCAGCGACAGGGTAAAGGCCATGATCAAACCGGTGACGATACCGGGCATGATCTCGGGCACCTCCACCTTGAGGAAGGCGCGCATGGGCGTGCAGCCCAGATCCATCGCCGCCTCCGGCAGAGATTTATCCATCTGCTGCAGCTTGGGCAGCACCTGCAGGATCACATAGGGCAGGCAGAAGGTGATGTGCGCAATGAGCATGGTCACGAAGTTCAGACTGGTGGCCGCGCCGAACAGGCGTCCGACGAAAACGAACATCAGCATCAGCGAAATACCGGTGATGATATCCGGGTTGATCATGGGGATATTGGTCACGGTGTCCATAGCCGTGCGCAGGTAACGGTTTTTCAGCTTGTGGATGCCCACGGCCGCGGCGGTGCCCATGATCGTGGAGATCACGGCCGCGCTCAGCGCCAGGATCAGCGTATTGCGCACAGCCCCCAGGGTTTCGCTGTCGCGAAACAGCTCGCGGTACCAGTGCAGTGAGAACTCCGAAAAGACGCTCAGGCTCTTGGAGTCGTTGAAGGAAAAGACCAACAGGATCGCAATTGGCGCGAAGAGGAAGACCATCACGAATCCGGTGTAGATACGGGAAGCGGCTTTCATCTTGTCTCTCCCCCTTTCAGACGGCGGCGCGCTTGTTGGCAAAGCGCTGCATAAAGGCCATGCCGAGCAGCAGAATAACCATCAGGATGAAGGCGATCGCCGCGGCGAAGTGCAGGTTGTTGGCAGTGTACTGTCCCTCGATCGCGTCGCCGATCAGATAGAACTTGCCGTTGCCCAGCTTCTGGGAGATATAGAAGGTGCTGATGGAGGGGATAAGCACCATCGTGATGCCCGAGATCACTCCCGGCAAGCTCAGCGGCCAGATCACGCGGCGCAGCACGCCCGCGCTGTTGCAGCCCAGGTCGCGGGCCGCCTCGATCAGCTTCACGTCCAGCTTTGCCATGACGGAGTAGATGGGCAAAATCATATAGGGGAAATAGTCGTACACCATGCCGATGACGACCGCGCTCTCGGTGCCGATGATGTGGATGCTCCCCAGCCCCAGCATGCCCAGAAAGCTGTTGAGGATGCCCTTGTCCTGCAGGATCGTCATCCACGCGTAGGTGCGGATCAGGAAGTTCATCCACATGGGGATCATGATGAGAGTGATCAGGATGCTCTGGGTACGCTCCGAGGCCTTGGAAATCAGGTAGGCAAACGGGTAACCGAACAGCAGGCAGATGACCGTGGAGATCACTGCCAGCTTCAGCGAGCGCATGAAGATCAGAAGATAGGTGTGCACCTCTCTGGTCCCGGCCTCGTCCGTGACCTGGGACGTGGCAGTGAAAAAGCGGGTGATATTATCGGTCGTAAAGTGGAACTGCTGATCGGTAAAGGCGTAGTAAGCCACAAAGATCAGCGGGACCACGATAAAGAGCACCGCCCAGACCGAATACGGCGCGAGTGCCAGACGCTGCACCAGCGCCAGGCTTCCGGAGGCTTTCTTCTTCATTCGGCGCTCTCACTTTCCGTCTTCGGCTCCTCGGTCAGCTCGCCCAGCTCCTCGATCTGGTCCAGCTCACCGATCTCATCGAGTTCCATGGAGAAGGAAGAATAGTCGCCGAACATACCGGAGTATTCGCTCTTTTTCATGATGTGGATGGCTTCGGGCTCGATATACAGGCCGATCTTCTCGTCCACGTCCACAAAATCGGTGGTCTGGATCATCCACTTGAAGCCGTCGATGTCCACGATGATCTCATAGTGGACGCCCAGGAAGGTGACGGAAGTCACCACGCCGCGCAGCATGCCCTTCTCTTCCGGCACGATGTCCACGTCCTCGGGGCGAACGACCACGTCCACCGGCTCCTTCGGCTCGAAGCCGGCGTCCACACAGTCGAACACATGGCCCGAGAAGCTGACGCGGCGGTCACGCAGCATGATGCCGTCGACGATATTGCTCTCGCCGATGAAGTCCGCCACGAAGGCGTTCTTCGGCTCGTTATAAATATCGATCGGCGTGCCGATCTGCTGGATGCGGCCCTCGCTCATGACCACAACGGTGTCGGACATGCTCAGCGCCTCTTCCTGGTCGTGGGTGACAAAGATAAAGGTGATGCCCGTGGCCTTCTGGATGTTTTTCAGCTCCTGCTGCATATCCTTGCGCAGCTTCAGGTCCAGCGCCGCCAGCGGCTCGTCCAGCAGAAGCACCTTCGGCCGTCCCACCAGAGCGCGGGCGATGGCCACGCGCTGCTGCTGTCCGCCGGAAAGGCTGGTCACGCTGCGTTTCTCAAAACCCTTGAGCGCCACGAGAGACAGCATTTCGTTGACGCGCTGCTCGATCTCGTCTTTAGGCACTTTCTTTTCCCGCAGTGGGAAGGCCACGTTTTCAAATACGTTCAGGTGCGGGAAGAGCGCGTAGCGCTGGAACACGGTGTTGACGTTGCGCTTGTGCGGAGGCACGCTGCTGATCTCCTCACCCATGAAGATGACCTCGCCCTCATCCGCCGTTTCGAAGCCTCCGATGATGCGCAGCGTGGTGGTTTTGCCGCAGCCGGACGGCCCCAGCAGAGTAAGGAACTCATTGTCATAGATGTCCAGATTGATGTGATCCAGCACCAGTTCTCCGTCAAAGGACTTGGAAACGTCCTTGAGCTCAACGATTTTTTTCATGTTCCACCCCTCCTGAAAATGCGAAAAGTGACGTATGCACGGCATACGTCACTTGAATAGGCTGTTGACTTTCTGCACGAAAACTTGAGCTTTTAACTCAATCAATAAGGCAACAGAAGTTGCCGCCGCCTTCCGCGGATACTCGGCATTCGACCCGGCTGTCCGTGTGGCCTTGGCCGCGGCCCTCGGGCGCGGCGGTCGTTATCTTGCTTCGGATAAACTCGCTATCCAATTGAGACGCAATGATTTTAACAGCATTCGACAGGGATGTCAATAACAATACTGTACAAGAAACAAGTTTTTTGGGGGGCTTTTCTATTGATTATTGTTCGTTTTCTCATCAATAGCGCACCTGCCACAGCGTCAGTCCCTTTGCCGGGGCGGTGGGACCTGCCTCCATCCGGTCGCAGGCCGCCAGCGCTGCGCGCATTTCCGTACTCGCGCGCTTTCCCTCCCCCACCTCGATAAGCGTTCCGACGATGATGCGCACCATGTGGTAAAGAAAGCCGTCGGCCGTAAGCGAGATGCGGATCTCGCCGTCACGCGCCGCGATCTGAGCGCTCTTGAGCGTCCGCACCGCCGTCTTCTTCATATGACGGTTGGCACAGAAGGTGGAAAAATCGTGCTCGCCGATCAGCGCGTGTGCTGCCTCACGCATGGCCTCCAGATCCAGCGTCTCGGGGTGTGAGAGCATCCAGCGGCGCTCGAACACGTTGGGCTCCTCGCTGTTCCAGATGCGGTACACATAGGTCTTCTCCCGGCAGGACAGGCGTGCGTGAAAGCGCGGCTCGGCCTCCTCCAGACTGATCACGCCGATATCCTCCGGCAGGTAGGTACGGATCTTTCTCAAAAGGCTTTCGCAGCTCTCCTCCGTATCGGCCCGGAACGAGCAGACCTGTCCCAGCGCGTGAACGCCCGCGTCGGTCCTGCCGGAGCCGGCCACCTCCACGCTCTGTTCCAACAGCCGCGACAGCAGCGTCTCCAGCTTTCCCTGTATTGTGTTGTCACTGTTGCCCTGCCGCTGCCAGCCGTCGTAACGCCCGCCGTCATAGCAGAGCGTGAGCTTGAAATTACGCATAAGCTCTCTCCGTTCTTTTTGGGGGATAATGCAGTCAGAATGCAGTCACAAAGTGCGCCTCTCCTCCAGCTTTGCTCGGAGGAGAGGCGCTTTGATGTATTCGTGATTCAGTCGTACAGTCCGGCAAAATCCGCGGGCATCGATTCTCCCGCCTCGATCAGCGGCAAGTACCAGCTGTCGTAGTTCAGCGGCATCATATCGCCCGGATAGATCATATCGGAGGTGTCGCCGTCGGCCACGTCGTCCCAGCGCGT
>ONSQ01000113.1 GCA_900320465.1 uncultured Eubacteriales bacterium | reverse complement strand
TGTCCCGCCTGGGGAAGCGTGATAATCTCGTCTCCCTGAAGATCGTTATCAGTAGAGAATATAATGATCCTTGACCTGTCAGGATCCTCTTCGATTCCAGTAAAATCAAGTGCTGCGGCAGCAAGTCCGTCACCTATGATAGAAGATCCTCTCTCCTGGTTTCCGATAAGCGTACCGGCGCTTATATACTCGTCAAGTTCAACTAATCTTGAACTGTATGAGCCCGAACCGTTGTAGTAATCATAGCGAAGATCAAGAGCCTCTTCGATTATGTCCAATTCCTCGAGGACCTGCTC
The DNA here is from genome assembly GCA_900320465.1 of uncultured Eubacteriales bacterium. Classification (GTDB taxonomy): domain Bacteria; phylum Bacillota; class Clostridia; order Oscillospirales; family Oscillospiraceae; genus Limivicinus. The sequence goes on along the minus strand of ONSQ01000113.1, from coordinate 3,909 downwards.
ATAGTCAGTAGTCAGAGGGCATAAATACAGCGGTGTTGTGTTGAAGATAACGATACCGAATCTCTCTCCGTTAAGATTCTCGACCATTTCCTTAAGCTTGCCGACAAGCTCGAAGTTCAGATGATCTACGGTAGTGGAGATGTCCATGCAGAGTATTATGTCCCTGTTCATATGCTTGATCTCATTTACCTGTGTCTTATAAGGCACAGCCATGAGGAAGCCTGACAGAAGCAGGTTGACCATGATAGAAACGGTAAGTATGAACTTCAGCACCTTATATGCTGCGAGCCTCCTTCGAAAATGAGGGATCTCCTTCATGTATTCGGCTTCAATGGCTTTGGTGCCACCCTTAAACTTCTTCCTCCTTCTAAATCTTACGAAGGAGAAAATAAGGTAAGCCAGGGCAACAGCTGCACATGCGTAAAGGGCGACTACGTATTTCAGTTCCATTTTGTTATCACCCTTCTCGTATTCTCAATTGAGGCCTTAACATCGCCCACCGATATCTTGTCGAACTCAGGCGCATAGAACTCTTCGATGAGATCGGCCAGTTCGTCCAGATCCGTCTTACGTATCTCGGACAGCGTATACTTAAGAACTTCAATACCCGTGGACTTGTAAACGAAGTCTCTTACAAGCTTACTCATCTTCTCGTAAGCAGGTCTGATCTTAGTGGTATCGGCATCAAATTCCATCTCTATCTTCATAAGCCTTGCTAGATACTCCTGCTTAAGCTTATCCATGTCAGGCTTAACCCAGAGCAGCGATTTGATCGTATTCTTACGTCCCGCTTTCTTGTTCCTGATGATATTCAAAACTATAAGAAGGATGAACAATAAAGTAAGCAGAAGCAGCGCCAAAGCGGCCGTGCGGCCATGGTTTCCCTTCCCCCGCAGGGCAGAGGCATACAGCAGCAGGCAGAGACACAGCATCAGCAGCAGCTTGAAAAGAAGAAGCACACAGAGAAGCAGCAGACTGTCCCACAGGGGAACGGCGTCCGCCGCCATCAGTTGAAAATAGCGCACAAAGCCGGGGACCTCGTCGAGTCCCGTCAATCTGCACGCCAGGAGCCCCGCCGTCCAGATCGCATGCTCCGCGATCAGCAGCCAGATAAGGGCGGGAACGACGCTTTGTACCGCCTCTTCCCGGGGCGAAAGGCGGCTGGGAAGCCGCTGCCGCTCCGCAAAGCGTCGGGCGATCAGCACGATCACCCAGACGGCGGCCGCTGCCAGAAAAAGAAACAGCATCAGAAGCAGGAACAGCAGCACGCCGACCATCAGATCATCCGGATTGCCACAGTCTCCCGTCGCGTCCGGCGTGAACAGTAGTGCGGCTTTTATCACCGCCGCAAGAAGTCTGGCAGGCAGGGCAAGCAGCCCCATAGGCCAGGCCAGCAGCTCGCCCGCCGTATACAGAGCCGGGTAGAGCGACAGCAAAGATTCCTCCGGATCGCCGTTTGAGCAAAGCGCAAGGCTCGCCATCGTGCCGTCGGCCACCAGCGCAGCCCCTACTACAGCCAGCAGCACCCAGCGGATCGACCGCCACAGGGTGTTGAATTCTCCCCGCATTTTCTCGCCTTCCTTTCCTGGCTGCTTTCTGATTTCCAATATATCACAGATCAGCGGCCGCAGCAAGGACCCAAGACGCTGCAGCCAGGGAGCAGGGGCTGGCGCCTTCGGTTGCCCGATTGCCCCGTTTGGCATAGGCCCGCCGCTTGAAAGAGCGGCGGGTTGTCCATATCTTGTATTTTCGACAAGCTTTCTCCCCTATATTTATGAAAAATGCCCTCTTGCTTTTCCCCTCTCCTTGCAGTACAATAACGCTCGGTGTCAGGCGGTAACGAGAAAACCGCCTGACACTATATTTTGTGGTCATAACGGTAACAATCCGGTAAAACTTTCAATATCTTGTATTTAACCTCTTGACAGGGCACTGCTAAAGTCGTATCATAACACGCGAAAGCAATTCTTACCCCGAAGCAAGGAGAGAGAGATGCAGATCGCCGGTCTTCAAAAATTGACGCTGCTCGACTATCCGGGACATGTCGCCTGCACGGTGTTCACGCCCGGATGTAACTTTCGCTGCCCCTTCTGTCACAACGCGCCGCTGGTCCTGCCCGAACGGCTGGGCTGCGACACGACGGAGGAGGAAGTGCTGAGCTTCCTCAAAAAGCGCGTGGGCGTGCTTGACGGGGTCGCGATCACGGGGGGCGAGCCGCTGCTCCACAAGGATATCGGCGCGTTTTTGGAGAAGGTGCGTGCGCTGGGCTTCCGCGTGAAGCTGGACACGAACGGCTCCTTTCCCGACCACCTGATCTCGCTCGTCAGAGCCGGGCTCGTCGACCGCGTGGCCATGGACATCAAAAACGCCCCCGCCCTCTACGGCAAAACCGTCGGGATCGAGAAATTCGATCTTGCGCCGGTCGAGCGCTCGAAGGACTTTCTTTTGAGCGGCGAGGTGGAGTATGAGTTCCGCACCACGGTCGTGCGCGGGCTGCACACCGCCGAGAGTCTTGTCGAGGCGGCGAAGTGGATCGCGGGCGCGAAGGAGTATTACCTCCAGCAGTTCAAGGACAGCGGCGACATCATCGCGCTCGAGGGATTGGGCGCGTTCGGCGAAAAAGAGATGCACGAGCTGGCGGACGCCGTCAGGCCGATCGTCCCCTCCGTTGAAGTTCGGGGCGTGTAAAGACAAGCACAGCAAACGAAAAAAGAGAGAGAAAAGAAGAGCAAACGATGCTCCATGCGGCAAGAGCGGATCGCGAGAGAATTTGTGCCCTGCCGATGACACTTTTTTGCAGACATACTTTGTGTATTTCAAGAAAAAGTGGTGAAGGCAGGACGCAAATGGTCCTCGAGACGCCGAAGACGTATGGAACAGCGGTTGCTCCAAACAGGAGGATAAGGATATGTACGAAGTAGTAAAAAGAGACGGCAAGGTCGTCGACTTTAACATCAACAAGATCGCGGACGCCATCAAGAAGGCGTTCGACGCGACCAAGACCGAGTATAACGACAGCGTCATCGACTTTCTGGCGCTGAAGGTCAGCGCGGACTTCCTGCCGAAGATCAAGGACGGCAAGGTCGCCGTCGAGGACATCCAGGACAGCGTGGAGGCTGTCCTCTCCCGCGGCGGATACGAGAATGTGGCCAAGGCCTACATCCTCTACCGCAAGCAGCGCGAGAAACTGCGCAACATGAAGTCCACCTACCTTGACTATAAGGATACCGTCAACAAGTATCTGCACGTCGAGGACTGGCGCGTGAAGGAAAACTCCACCGTCACCTATTCCGTCGGCGGTCTGATCCTGTCAAACTCCGGCGCCATCACCGCCAACTACTGGCTCAGCGAGGTCTATGACGAGGAGATCGCGAACGCCCACCGCAACTGCGATATCCACCTGCACGACCTGAGCATGCTGACCGGCTACTGCGCGGGCTGGAGTCTCAAGCAGTTGATCAAGGAAGGCCTCGGCATCCCCGGCAAGATCAACTCCTCCCCGGCCAGCCACCTCTCCACGCTCTGCAACCAGATGGTCAACTTCCTCGGCATCATGCAGAACGAGTGGGCCGGCGCACAGGCCTTCTCCTCCTTTGACACCTATCTCGCTCCGTTCGTCAAGATCGACAACCTCAGCTACAAGGAAGTCAAGCAGTGCATCCAGTCCTTCGTCTTCGGCGTGAACACGCCGTCCCGCTGGGGCACTCAGGCGCCGTTTAGCAACATCACGCTCGACTGGACCGTTCCGGCCGACCTGAAGGATCAGCCCGCGATCGTCGGCGGCAAGGAGATGGACTTCACCTACGGCGACTGCAAGGCCGAGATGGACATGGTCAACAAGGCCTTCATCGACATCATGATCGAGGGCGACGCCAACGGCCGCGGCTTCCAGTACCCGATCCCGACCTA
>ONSQ01000058.1 GCA_900320465.1 uncultured Eubacteriales bacterium | reverse complement strand
TCTGGTGCTTAACGCCGACGACGGCCAGACAGCGTATTACGCCAAGGCGGCGCAGGCGAGGATTTCATATTTCAGCGATAAGCACAGCGTGGAAAACGGCGCTTATTGTTTGAACGGCGTGCTCTATCGCGTCAAAGACGGCGAGGCGCGCAGCGTCATGTCTACTGAAGAGATCCGGATTCCCGGAGAGCACAACGTTCTAAATTATCTGACGGCCTTTTCCGCCGTTGAGGGGCTTGTCAGGAGGGGCTTGTCAGCGATGAGATCTGCCGCGAAGTGGCCATGTCCTTTGCGGGCGTTGAGCACCGTCTGGAGCAGGTTCGGACGCTGGCCGGCGTGCTGTTTATCAACGATTCCATCGGCACCAGCCCCAGCCGCACCGCCGCCGGTCTTCGCGCCATGAAGCGAAAGCCCATCATTATCGTCGGCGGTTACGACAAGCACATCGCCTTCGACAGTCTGGGCGAGGATCTGTGCCGGATGGCCAAGCAGGTGTTTCTGACCGGCAACACGGCTGAAAAGATCCGTGACGCCATTGAGAACGCACCCAGCTTTGCCCAAAGCAAGCTGCCCTATGAGATGATCGACGACTTCCGTGACGCGGTGTACGCCGCTGCTGGAGCCGCGCAGAGCGGCGATATCGTTCTGCTCTCGCCGGCCTGCGCAGCCTTTGATCATTTCAAGAATTTCGCCGAGCGCGGCAAATACTTCAAACAGTTGGTAATGGAGCTTACAGATGAAGATATCGGACATCAAGCCTGAAATATACACCCTTGCTGCGGAAGTCGAAGAGGAGATCCGGCCTCTGTTTGCCGAAATCGACGCCAGAGCGGCGAAAAACACGGAAAAGGTCATGGCCGCCTTTCAGGATAACCGCGTGTCGGACGCCTGCTTTGCCGGAACGACCGGCTACGGCTATGACGATCTGGGGCGCGAGACTCTCGACAAAATATACGCGCAGATTTTCCACGCGGAAGCTGCGCTGGTCCGGACCGGCTTTGTCAACGGCACCCATGCGCTGACCGCCGCCATGTTTTCCCTGGCCGCACCGGGAGAGACGATTCTGGCCGTCACCGGCACGCCGTATGACACGCTGCGCAGTGCCATTGGCATCAGCGGAGACTGCTTCGGGTCATTGAAATTCTACGGCGTCAACTACGCGCAGGTCGACCTGGCAGCCGACGGTGGGCCGGACTACGCCGCCATTGCGAAAGCAGCCGCAGCGCCGCTGATAAAGGGCGTGATGATCCAGCGTTCCCGCGGGTACGAGGATCGCAAAGCGCTGAGCATGGAAGAGATCGGCAAGATCTGTGAAACGGTACGCGCCGTCAATCCCGCTGCCCACATCATGGTTGATAATTGCTACGGTGAGTTCACAGATACCATCGAGCCCACCGACGTAGGGGCGGATATCATCGCAGGCTCTCTCATCAAGAATCCCGGAGGCGGCATCGCCCCCACCGGCGGCTATGTTGCCGGGAATAAGGAGCTGGTTGACCGCGCCGCCATGCGGCTCACGACGCCGGGTATCGGCGGCGAGTGCGGCTCAACGCTCGGTGTCAACCGCCTTCTGTTCCAGGGCATGTTTCTGGCTCCTCACACCGTCGCCCAGGCGCTCAAGACAGCCGTTTTCTGTGCAGCGATGATGAAGCGCATCGGGTTTGAATCTTCTCCCGGCGTGGCGGAAAAACGCTCTGACATCATTCAGATGGTTCATCTGAAGAACGGTGAGAACATGAAGCGTTTCTGCATGGGAATCCAGGCCGGCGCGCCGGTGGATTCCTATGTAACGCCGGAGCCCTGGCAGATGCCGGGCTATGACTGCCCGGTCATCATGGCCGCCGGTTCATTCATTCAGGGCTCGTCCATCGAGCTGTCCGCAGACGGTCCGTACCGTGAACCCTACACTGTGTACATGCAGGGCGGCCTGACCTATGAGTCCGGCAAGCTTGGCATCATGATGGCGGCGAGCGCCATGCTCGCGTAAAAGGAGAATTGCCATGAGCGTGGAAAAGGAAATCCTTGCGCTGCGCAAGGAGATCAATTATCACAGCAAGCTCTACTATGTGTATGATGCGCCTGTCATTTCCGACTATGATTTCGACATGCTGATGCATCGCCTCAAGGCCCTGGAAGCAGAGCATCCCGAGCTGATCACACCTGATTCGCCCACCCAGCGTGTCGGTGGCCAGGCGCTGTCCCAATTCACACAGGTGCACCACCAGGTTCCGCTGGAGAGTCTGACAGACGTTTTTTCCTATGATGAGCTCTTCGCCTTCGGCGAACGCATGGACAATCTGATTCCGGAGACGCACAGCTATGTGGTGGAGCCCAAAATCGACGGACTTTCCATGTCGCTGGAATATGAAAACGGCGTTTTCGTCCGCGGCGCGACCCGCGGAGACGGTACCACCGGCGAAGATGTGACGGAAAACCTGCGTACTGTGCGCTCTATCCCGCTCAGGATCGACAACGCGCCGGAGCGGCTCATCGTCCGCGGTGAAGTCTATATGTCCAAGGCCGTATTCGAAGAACTGAACCGCGAGCGCGAGATCCGGGGCGAAAACCTGCTGGCCAACCCACGCAACGCGGCAGCCGGCTCCATGCGTCAGCTTGACCCCAAGGTTGCCGCATCACGCAAGCTGGATATCATCTGCTTCAATCTCCAGTATACCTCCGGCGAGCCCTTCAGGACACACGCCGAAACGCTGGAGGCAATGCGGCGGATGGGCTTCCCTGTGGTTCAATATAAGGAATACGATAACATCCACGACTGTGTGGAGCGGATCGAATGGCTGGGTGAGAACAGGGGAGAGCTGCCCTTTGAAATGGACGGCGCTGTGATCAAAATCAATGATCTGGACCAGCGCACTGCACTGGGCAGTACCGCAAAGGCGCCCCGCTGGGCCGTTGCCTTCAAATACCCTCCCGAAAAGAAGGAAAGCCGTGTCGTGGATATCGCTGTGCAGGTGGGACGCACGGGCGTTTTGACGCCCAAGGTCATCGTGGAGCCAGTGCGCATTGCCGGTACCACGGTCTCCGCGGCGACACTGCACAATCAGGACAACATCGATCGGCTGGACGTCCGGATCGGAGATACCGTTGTCTTGCAGAAGGCCGGCGAAATTATCCCCGAAGTCGTCTCCGTCAATCTCTCCAAGCGCCCGGAAGACAGCCTCCCCTTTAAGATGCCGGCGTTCTGTCCGGAATGCGGCTCACCTGTCGTCCGGGACGAGGACGGTGCCGCTCTGCGCTGCACAAGCCCGGAGTGTCCGGCCCAGAGGCTGCGCAATATCGCGCATTTTGCCTCGCGTGAGGCAATGGATATCGAGGGCCTGGGCATCTCCGTCTGTGAAAGCCTCATCAACAGCGGCCTCGTCAAAAGCTTTGCCGATCTGTATTATCTGGAGCCGCAGGCAATCGCCATGCTGGACCGGATGGGTGAGAAATCCGCGCGGAATCTGATCGACGCCATTGAAAAGAGCAAACGTGCCGGTCTGGCGCGGTTATTGTGTGCGTTTGGCATCCGTCAGGTAGGCCAGAAAGCCGCCCGTACACTCGCCATGCATTTTGCCAATCTTGACGCCGTTATGGCCGCTACGACCGAAGAACTGACCGCTGTACCGGACATCGGCGCCATCACCGCCGGCTTTATTTCCGAGTGGTTTTCATTGGAGCAGTCGCAGCATCAGATCCGGCTGCTACGTGAAGCGGGCGTCAGCTTTGAGAGCACAGAGAGTATTGTGGACACGCGCTTTGCCGGCAAGACCTTTGTTCTGACCGGCGCCCTGCAGCGGTATACCCGTGATGAGGCGTCGGCGATCATCGAGCGTTTTGGCGGGAAAGCTTCCGGCTCGGTCTCCAAGAAGACCAGCTATGTCCTGGCCGGAGAAAATGCCGGCAGCAAGCTGACGAAGGCCGAGGCCTTGGGCATTCCCGTCATCACCGAAGATGAGTTTGACGAAATGATTCGATAAAGACCTATACAAAAAAGCAAAAAACCTCCCGCAAGCATAGGATGAGTTGAGCTCATGCTCATGAACCCTGCTTACGGGAGGTATTATTTTGGATAACAGTCCCAACAATGATTTTCTTTTTGGCGCGCTTCCGGCCATAGCCCCGCTGGCAAGCGCTTATGTACCGATGCAGCCGGGTGTGGAACCGCGCTATGAGCCTCAGAGCGCGATCGGCCGCGGCACGCTGTTCCCCGGCCTGGATCTGCCTTTCCGCGGAATGGTCAACAAGCCGCTGCCCCAGACGCCGCTGGGGGAGCTGATGGCCATCGACTTTGTGGCGGATGAGCTTTCCCTCTATCTCGACACGCACAAGGACGACCGTGAGGCTTTTGAGCTGTATCAGAACGTCCTTGCACTCTCAAAAGAAGCGCATGAAAAATACGCGGAGCAATGCGGCCCGATCTGCAAGAAAGATATGCTGGGTATGAAAGCGTATCGCTGGCTCAACGATCCGTGGCCCTGGGAAGTGAAGGAGAGAGGGGAGGACTAAGCCATGTTTGTCTATGAAAAGAAACTGCAGTATCCCGTACGAATCAAGAATCCCAACCCGGCTCTTGCGAAGTTTATCGTATCACAGTATGGCGGCGCGGATGGTGAACTGGGGGCGTCCATGCGTTATCTCAGCCAGCGCTTTTCCATGCCTTACCCCGAACTGAAAGGGCTATTGACAGATATCGGAACCGAGGAATTGGGGCATCTGGAAATGGTGGGCTCTATTCTTCACCAGCTGACCCGCGAGATGTCCGATAACGAGATCAAGAAGTCCGGTTTCGACACTTATTTTGTGGACCATACCGCCGGCGTGTATCCCACGGCTGCTTCCGGCTTTCCATGGAGCGCCGCTGCCATCGGCGTAAAAGGCGACGTGATCGCCGATCTGAACGAGGATATGGCTGCGGAACAAAAGGCCCGCGTAACATACGACAACATTCTGCGCCTGAGCGACGATCCCGATGTGAACGACGTCATCAAATACCTGCGTGAACGCGAAATCGTCCACTATCAGCGCTTCGGCGAGGGGCTGCGGCTTGCACTCGATAAGCTGGACGAAAAGAACGTCTATGCGATGAATCCCTCATTCCCGTAAAAAGAACGGCGGTGAAGTCTTTCGGACTTCACCGCCGTTTTCATATGGATTGGGGAAGACTCAGGCCTTGTTCGAGGTAGCCTTGCGCTCCTCGATCTCCTTACAGATCCTGTCGTACTCATCCTCATCGAGCTTGTAGTACTTCTTGTACAGAATATAGGAGATGAACATCAGCAGGCAGGGGAGAATGGTCATCACGATCATAAGTCCGTGCGTCTGACCATTCTGAACGCCGGTCAGCAGCTGCGTGATGGCTTCGGCCTTCGCATCGGCGGTGATCAGGCCCTGGTTAGCCAGCTGCTCCTGCTCGGCAATGCCGTTGGTGTATTTCAGCAGACCGAAGACAATGTAGGTGCCGCTGGCGATCGCGATCGTGAGTGCGGAGGCCAGCTTCGTCAGGAAGGGACGCAGGGAGGACACGATGCCCTCATCACGGGTGCCGTGCTTGAGTTCGTTGTACTCGACCGTGTTCATGATGGAGATCATCATGATCAGGTAGAAGCCGTACTGGCCGAAATTGGCCAGCATATAACCCAGCGTGATGATAATGAACTTCAGATCAAAGCCTGCTACGACCGCCAGGCCCTTGGGCATGAACAGGCCGGGAAGGAGCATCAGGGCGTAACCGATGGCGGAGACGAGCATCAGCACGTCCATCAGTTTCTTGCGGTGCATGTGGCGGGAGATTGCGGGGTAGAAGAGCATCAGGAAGCCGGTGACCATCATACCAAGCATCTGGAACATGGTGAAGAAACCGCCCTGATAACCGAAATCGACATAGATGTAAGTGGAGCCGATACCGGAGAGGACGATGCCGTTGCCGACCTGCTGGAGTAGGAAAATCAGCGAGATCCAGAGCAACTGATCGTTGCCGGTGATAGTGGTCCAGATCTTCTTAAAGCTTACCGGAGGCGTGGGATCGTCGTTGTAATCGCGCTGCTCCTTGACGCCGAAGACCGTGAAAGCCAGGAACAGGGGGCCGAGAATGGCAACGCCCAGCGCGATGATGCCGTAAGCGGTAACGGCGTTGCCGCCGATGGCGTTGTCGCCGGCCGTGAGCATCGGGATGAAGGCCGCGGCCATCATGCCGCCAATGCCGGCAAAGAGGGTGGCGCGGGAGGTGAACTGGTTGCGGGTGTTGGCGTCAGAGCTCAGGGCCGGAACCATGCCCCAGTAGGAGATGTCATGCATCGTGTAGGTGATGGAGTAGAGGAAATAGACAAGGCCAAAGAACCAGACGAAGCTCCATCCCTGCAGCTTGGTGTTGAACGCGGCGTACACGACCAGAGAAGTGGTCAGAATGCCGATGACCAGCCACGGCTTGAACTTGCCCCACTTGGTTCGCGTGCGCTCGATAATGTTGCCCATGATGGGGTCGTTGAGCGCGTCGAAGATACGGGCGGCGATCATGATGCCGGCGATGGCGGACAACTGGGCCGCCGTGAGTTGGCGTGTGAACAGAACAAAGGTATACAGGTAGCTGGTGACAAGGTTGTAGACCATGTCACGGCCTACTGTTCCGAGAGGGAACATCCATAGATTCCGCTTGGTGATTTTATCTTGCTCCATGTTTCTTCTCCGTTTCTCCGCTGTGCGGATTGTTGACATTATTATAGCATCGGTTCAAAGTACGTTCAACCATAGATTTACAGCTGGCGGATCCTGACGATATTGCTCACAATGCTCCCGCTGTGCTTTCGGATATAGGAAAGGTATTCCTCTCTTTCAATATAATACTCCCGCCCCCAGGAGGAGATATGCAGGCGCTGTTCATCGATGCCGGTGACGGTTACGTAATGTGCGTGAATCCCGCAGACGGGCCCCAGCACACCGGCACGGGTTCTGGCGTAAAAGGTCAGATCATTCTTTTGCCAGAAAAGGGGAAAGTTTGGGCCCACTGCCAGAATGACGGGGATATCTTGCCGGAGCATGCTCTCGATCTGCTCAAAGATGTGCCGGGAGCCCAGCCCCCATGTGGCACGAAAGGGGAGAGCGTAGCGAATGAAAAACGCGTTGAGACCGCCCGCGAGCATAATGCCGTTGATGCCGAATTTCGGGATAATCGGGAAAAAACGGCGCGAAAGCCTCTGCAGAAGTTCGTTATACTCGTCCGCGTCAATCACGCCGTCCTCCGCGGCCTGCCGGAAAAAGCCGCAGGGCTGCTTGGCATGCCAGCGGTCGAGATAGATAAGCAGATCCAGCGCCGCAACAGCTCCGCAGCCGACCTCACGCATGGCTTTGGAACTGGAGCGCATCTGGCTGCCGCCATAGGACGGTGTGCCGGCGTATCCGACCGATATGTAATTATGCCTGATCTGCAGCATGCCTCAGCCCTCTTTCCTGTTGGATTACAGTCTCTCAGACGTGGCGCGATAACCGGTCACACGGTCCACGACATGATCCAGCGGACGCCCCGCCGCGTAGTTCTCCAGGTTGTGGTAGATGATCTCGAAAATCCGGCGATTGGTAGGACTGTCCTGCGTGATGGAGTTTCCGGCCACATGCGGGGTGATGATCAGTCGTTCGCAATCCCAGAGGGGACTGTTCTCCGGCAGCGGCTCCGTCTCCGCCACGTCAATGCCGACGCCGCGCAGATGGCCGTCCTGCAGCACACGGCAGAGATCCTCGGTCGGGATCAGCGAGCCGCGGCCCACGTTCACCAGCACTGCGTCTTTTTTCATCAGGCGCAGTCTTCTCTCATCCAGCAGATGCTTCGTTTCCCGGGTAGCGGGCAGCGAACAGGCGATGATATCTGCCTGCGGAAGCCACTCGTCCAGCTCGTCAAAGCCGATAATCTCGTCAAACAGTTCCGGGACAGCGCGCTTTACGCGCCGCACACCCACGATTTTTCCGGCCAGCGGGCGCAGCAGTCTGGCTGTATTGACGCCGATATCCCCCGCGCCTAAGATCAGCACAGTGCTCTCCTCAATGGCTTTGTCCGCACCGATACAGCCCCAGCGATGCGCATGCTTTTTGTCCCCATACTCCGGAAGGCTCCTCCGCAGGGCCATGATCATGGCCACGGCGTGTTCCGCCAGAATGACGCCATACGCCCCGCTGGCGTTGCAGATGATCACATCGTCACGAAGTGCGGGATTGGAAAGATACATGTCCGCACCGGCAATATCCATCAGCATGACCTTGAGGCTTTCGCAATAGGGGAGATCTTTTGGCGGAATATGTCCGAGAATAACTTCCGTCTTGCGGAGTTTTTCATGGTATTCCGCTTCGTCCCAAACCTTATCTTCATAATAGTCGATCTGGGCATTTGGGCAGATCTCGCGCACTCTGGCACGGAAAGCCTCGTTATAGCCCTCTTTGAACTGGCAATAAGCGAAAATGTTCATGTAAACAACCCTCCAGATACTTTTTTTATATTGTAGCATATCCCTTTCCTGCGGGGAAGAGGAAAGTCTGATTTCTAAGGAGAAAGCAGGAGAAGAGCGAGCAAATCAATCTTACAGGTGACAAGAGAGGGAATCCGTGGTAAAATATACGCTTGAGTGAAACTTGTGTAAGCGAGGTTGAACCGATTTGGTATTCAGTTCCGCTGTTTTCTTATTTGTTTTCCTGCCGGTGGTGTATCTGCTCTACCGGCTCATTCCCATGCGTACGGGTAAGAATCTGCTGCTTGCCTTGTCCAGCATTCTCTTTTATGCCTTCGGCCAGCTGCAGTATGTCCCGCTCTTTCTCGGATCGATCCTTCTCAACTATTTCAGCGGCCTGCTGCTGATTCGTGCGGATAAGCCTTCGCGCCGCAAGCTGTTTCTTGCGATTTCTGTGATTCTGAATATAGCGCTGCTCTGCGTTTTCAAATACACAGACTTTATCATTACCGAGCTCAATCGCGGCTTCTCCCTGTCGCTGCCCAAAAGCGGGCTTGATCTTCCGGCCATTGGCATCTCCTTTTTTACCTTTCAGGGCATGTCCTACGTGATCGACACCTACCGCGACCCCAAGGGCGGCACGAAAAACTTCCTGAAGCTGCTGCTGTACATCTCTTTCTTCCCCCAGCTGATCGCCGGCCCGATCGTAAAATATCACGATATAGCCGAGCAGATCGACAACCGGACGGAAACGCTCGAAGAAACGGTTCTGGGAATCCAACGTTTTATCAAGGGCCTGGCCAAAAAGGTGTTGATAGCCAACGCGGTGGGCTACATCGCCGACCGGGTGTTCAATGTCTGCCTGCCCGGCGGGATTCACGACTGGCGTCTTATGTGGCTCGGCGGCATCTGCTACACGCTGCAGATCTATTATGATTTCAGCGGATACAGCGATATGGCCATCGGCATGGGTCACATGTTCGGCTTTCAATTTCGGGAAAACTTTCTGCATCCCTATGGGGCGGCTTCCCTCAAGGAATTCTGGCGTCGCTGGCATATCTCCCTTTCTTCCTGGTTCAAGGAGTACCTGTATATTCCCCTTGGCGGCAATCGAAAGGGAAAGGTTCGGACTGTTCTGAACAAACTCATTGTTTTCTTCGCCACCGGTATCTGGCACGGCGCCAATTGGACCTTCGTGTTCTGGGGTATGGGCCACGGCCTGCTCTCCAGTCTTGAGGATCTTGGCGTGATTCCGGCCAAAAAGCTGGAAAAGAGTAAGCTTGGGCGGATCGTTGCAAAGACATATACACTCCTTGCGGTCATGCTCCTCTTTGTGATATTCCGCGCCAATACGATCGCAGACGGCCTGTCTCTGATCCGGTATATGTTCGTCGGACGCGCCGACGTGTACAGCAGCTATCTGCTGCAATCCCTTCTGTCTCCCGCGGCCATACTCTTTTTGGTACTCGCCGTCCTGTTTGCCGGCAACCTGCCGGTTAAACTCCGCAACTGCCTTGAGAAGAGCGCCTTTGTCACAACGGGAACATACCGGCTCTTTTCGCTGCTTCTCAGCCTTATGCTGTACACCCTGTGCGTGATGGATCTGGCCCGCGGCGGCTTCAATCCGTTCATCTATTTCCAGTTCTGAGGGAGTTGTCATGAAACAAAAGAACATATTGCGGCTCTTTATCGCCGTGTTTCTGGTATTCTCCCTGCTTCCGAGCGTGGGGATGTTCTTCCAGGGAGAAGTCAAGTCTTCAGCCAACGAGATCCTGACCTCAAAACCCAGGCTTCTGCGGGCGGACGGCAGCTTCAATCCGAAAGTGCTAAAAAACGCAACAGATTATATTGCGGATCGCTTTGCTTTCCGCAAGCAGCTTATTACGGCCTGGGCTGAGCTGAACGCTGCGCTTCTGCATACCTCTGCAGAAGACCAGGTAATTCTCGGTCGGGACAACTGGCTTTACTATTCCTCCACGCTGAACGATTATATGGGCCGCTCGCTGACAGAGGCCGAGCTGGAAAAGGCCGCGCAGAATCTCCGCGCCATACAGGACTATGCCGAAAGCCGCGGGGCCAGCTTTTTCTTCACCGTCGCACCAAACAAAAACACCTTGTATACTTCCAACATGCCCGCCTATATTCCCAGCGCGCATGAAAACGCCAATCTCACGAATCTGCTGCCTTATCTGGAACTGTATGGCGTGCACTATGTTAATCTTGCAGCAGCTTTTGCCACGCAGGATGAGACCTTGTACTATGCGACAGACTCGCACTGGAACGACCGCGGCGCGGCCCTTGCGGCGGACGCGCTTCTGTCTGCTCTTAACAGGGATTCCCATTTCTTTTCCTCTCCATTTCTGGCCGGGGAAGGGCATCGCGGTGATCTTTATGATATGCTTTATCCAACGGGAGCAAAGGTTGAGCCGTCGTTCGTCATCGCGTCCGGCTTTTCCCATTCGGTACTCAGCGACCCCAACGGTGGGAATGCGCAAAAGTTTTCGACCCGATGCGCGGGTAAGCAGGGGAGTCTCCTCTGCTGGCGAGACTCCTTTGGGATCTCCCTTTATCCGTATCTGGCGGACAGCTTCGAGCAGGCCACCTTCTCGCGCAGCGTAAAATACGAGGGGGACATGATCGACGATTGCGGAGCGGATACTGTGATTCTGGAAATCGTAGAGCGCAATCTCCCGCAGCTCTCGGTACTTGACTGGCAGGCGCCGACCGCCTGAACATCAAATTAATCATTCGCAGGAGGAAACAACATGCTTGCGTTTCTGAAGCAGGAGGGGATCCGGCAAGAGATCCTTGATGAAATTCAGAGCTTTCGCGCATCATACCCGGTTCCGGAGGGCTCGCAGCTGCGCGTTCCCAGGCCGTCTTATCGGTATTACGGTACCGAGATATGGGAGAAGGCGCTGACCGCTCTGCTCAGCGGAGAAAATCTACTTCTGGTCGGTCCCAAGGCAACCGGCAAGAATGTGCTGGCTGAAAACCTGGCTGCCGTATTCTGCCGTCCCGAGTGGGACATTTCCTTCTATCTGAATACCGACGCCGCATCCCTGATCGGCACCGACACTTTCCGGGACGGTCAGGTAACGCTCCGTCAAGGACCGATCTACCAGTGCGCGGAGCTTGGCGGCTTCGGCGTTCTGGATGAGATCAACATGGCCAAGAATGAATCTCTGGCTGTTCTCCATGCCACACTGGATTTCCGCCGCATAATCGATGTGCCAGGCTATGAACGCATTCAGCTGAACCCGGCCACCAGATTCATCGCCACGATGAATTACGGGTACGCCGGGACACGCGAGCTAAACGAGGCGCTGATGAGCCGCTTCATGGTCATCAACATGCCTCTCATTTCCCAGGAAAACTTGAAAAAGCTGCTGACTGCTCAGTATCAGGAATTAAAAGATGTTTACGCCGACCAGTTCTGCGCTCTCTTCGGCGAGATCCGCGGAAAATGCGAAAGCGGAGAGATTTCCACCAAGGCACTGGACCTGCGCGGCTTGATCGCTTCCGTCAAGCTGATCCGTAATGGACTGACGGCGGGACAGGCGCTGGAAATGGGCATCGTCAACAAATCTACCGATGACTTTGAACGACAGCTGGTATCCGATATTGTCGCCGCGCGAATCCCGGCCGGACTCTCTGCGGCAGAGCTCTTTCAGACGGTATGAACGAGGTCAGTGAGCTTCAAAAGCGGCGCGCCGAGAATATGATCTGGAATGCCGCGAAATGCCACACCTTTACGCCGGATTTCAAGGCATATAACAGCGACGCACAGGCCGATCTGTACTGGAACACAATCATTGGGGCTGTGCGTCGACACTACGAATACGCGAAAATCGAAGCTGTTTTTCGCTCTTTT
>ONSQ01000057.1 GCA_900320465.1 uncultured Eubacteriales bacterium | reverse complement strand
GACGGAGACGTGATCGACTTCACCGCGAAGTTCTTCAACCTGTCGCTGCCGGAAGCAGCGGAAAAGCTGGTCAAAGACTTCGGAAACGGAGCCGAGCTTCCTGCCTCTCCCGCTCCGCCCAAGCCGCCCGATCCGGCCCAGCGCTGTCATGATGTGCTGCTGCAGATGGAGGTTCAGCTCCACAGGCAAAAACGATTGACCGCGCCGCAGACCATGGACGATCCCATCACAACGGAATATGCACAGAACTGCCAGATGTACGATTTTATCGCAGGTCTGGCAGATTTGCTTTCCGGGGGTACAGAGCAGCAGAAGGTGGATGAGATCGCGTATCTGACCGGCGGCGTGCTGGATCACTACGAGCGCGTTTTGCAGAAGGCGGTGATCGCGTATGACGACATCTTCTGAGCCTGCGCCGATCTGGCTGGACGGAAACGGGAAAATCGACGAGGTGGGCTTCTGTGAATGCTTTCGGGAGAGCCACCCGATGCTCTGCATCCATGAGACCTTCTTTACCCGGGACGGCAAGGTCACGGACGAGAGCCGCTTGAAAAGCGAGATCTACCAGATGATCAAGCCCTATGTACGCACCGGTGTCTCCAAGAAGGTCAGCAATCTGCTGGAGGCCCTGCGTTCGGAGTGCTTCTCCCCGCCGCTGCCCATCTACCACGACCGTATCCATGTGGCCAACGGCACGCTGTTCCTGGACGGGCGCTTTGAGGAAAGCAAGGACTTCTGTCTGAACCGGCTGCCGGTACGCTACAATCCGGAGGCGCAAAAGCCAGAGCGCTGGCTGCGCTTTCTCGAGGATCTGCTGATCCCGGAGGACATTCTGACCCTGCAGGAGTTCATGGGCTATTGTCTGATCCCCAGTACGAAAGCCCAGAAAATGCTGATGCTGGTGGGCAAGGGCGGCGAAGGCAAATCCCGCGTCGGGATCGTGCTGTCGGCGCTGCTGGGCATCAATATGTACAGCGGCAGTATCGCCAAGGTGGAGACCAGTCCCTTTGCCCGCGCCGATCTGGAATACGGGCTGCTGATGGTGGATGACGACATGAAGATGGAGGCGCTGCCGGATACGAACATCTTGAAATCCCTGATCACGGCGGAGCTGCCCATGGATCTGGAGAAGAAGGGCAAGCAGAGCTACCAGGGCACCATGTATGTACGCTTCATCGGATTTGGCAACGGGGCGCTGAAATCCCGCTATGACCGCAGCGTTGGCTTCTTCCGCCGCCAGATCATTCTGACGGTGAAGGACAAGCCCGCCGACCGGGTGGATGATCCCTTTCTCTCCGAAAAACTGATCGCCGAGATCGACAGCATCTTTCTCTGGGCGCTGGAGGGGCTGCGGCGGCTGATGGATAACGACTTCCGCTTCACGCTCAGCGAGCGCAGCCGGGAGAACATGCGGGAGAGTGTGTCCGAGGGGAACAACGTGACGGAGTTTCTCAAATCCGAGGGCTACATCGGCTTCAAGGCGGATTACGACATTACGTCCCAGCGCCTGTACGAGCTGTACGTCCTGTGGTGTGAGGAAAACGCCTATTTCCCGCTGGCCAAAAAGAGCTTTCTGGATCAGATGGCCGCCCTCGCGCCGGAATACCGGCTGGAGAGCACTAATAACCTCTATGTCAACGGCCGCCGCGTCCGGGGCTATGTGGGCATCTACGCGCTGATCCCATAACGTACGAACGTACAGAGAATTTCAAATCAATATCAAAAAAGAAATGAGGGTAAGAAAATGAAAAATTCCAAGAAAATCATCAATGATATCTCTGAGCAGATTTTGCGCGGCAGTCTTACGGAGACGATCGTGCTGGAGCGTTTGCGCGAGCGGTACGGTTGGACTGATTCCATTGTCTCTTTCTCCGAGAAGCTCAGTCGCGGGTCCTTCAGCTACCGTGAGACCGTGGAGTTTGCCGCCGTGCTCGGTTACGACATCGTGTGGCGGAAGCAGAAAAGGAGGCGCTGATGGCAAAGGCACAGTACGGCATCCTCCGCTTCGCCAAATACAAGGGGCCGGAGATCAGCAACATCGAGGCTCACAACGAGCGCACCAAGGAGACCTACGCCAGTAATCCCGACGTGGATCTGAGCCGCAGCAAGTTCAACTTCCACCTGATCGAGCCGCGGGACAAGTACCGCGCCCAGGCGGAGGCGCGGATCAAGGAGTGCCAGTGTCCCAGGGTCTGCTCCAACAGCGTCCGGGTGGTGGAGACGCTCATCACCGCGAGCCCCGAGTTCTTTGAAGGAAAGAAGCGGGAAGAGGTCCGCGCCTACTTTGAGCACGCGCTGGGCTTCCTGCAGGGCCGGATCGCCCGGGAAAACTTCATATCCGCCGTCGTGCATATGGACGAGAAGACGCCCCATATGCACGTTTCTTTTGTCCCGATCACGGAGGACGGGCGGCTGAGCGCCAAGGAGATCGTGGGGAACAAGAAAAAGCTGACCGAGTGGCAGGACGGCTTCTGGCAGCACATGGCGGAGAAGTACCCGGACCTGGAGCGGGGCAAGAGCGCCAGCATCACCGGCCGCACCCACATCCCGCCGCGGCTCTTCAAGGAGGCCGAGCACCTGGACAAGCAGCTGCGCGGCATCCTGGCGATCATGGACGAGACCAACGCCTTTACCGCCAGGAAGAACATCGAAGAGATCCGGAAGCGGCTGAAAAAGCTCTTCCCCAAGCTGACCAAATTCAAGGAGACGCTGAGCGGCTACGAGAAGGCCTACCGGGAATTGCAGAAGGAGAACGCAAGTCTGACAAGTAAGGTGGACAAGCTGGAGGCCGACAAGGCAGACCTCAGCAAGCAGGTCAAGGAAAAGAAGCTGACCGAACGGCTGGCGGCCAAGCAGCTGGAGGCAGATTACCAGAACCTGTACCGCCGGGTCAGTCAGTACGCGCCGGAGCTGCTGCGCGGCGTGCCAGACCCACAGAAAAAGAAGGTGCTGAGCTTATGAAAAGAATACCGATCACCACGATCCCTCGCCGTGCGGCGGGGGATTACTTTTTGCCCGATTCGGCAACAATCCAAGAGAAAGGAGGGGTTGGCAATGGAATTTAAGGTAAGACTGTTTCTCGGCGACGAGCTGATCGACCCGTCCGATTACGACAAGATCCGGATCAACTGCCCCGACGTGGACAGGATCGTGAACGAGATCTACGAGCGCAATGAGCGCCGTCCGCTGACGAGGGCCGAGCTGGACGCGCTGGACGACGAGCTCGATGATGAGCCGGACGAGCCTCCCGCGGAGGGGAAGCCCTCGATGCTTAAAAAGCTGCAGCGGAATCAGGAGCTGGTGAAGCAGCGGGACGCGATGCCTCCGCCCAAGAGACCGCGCCACAGAGAGCCGGTGCTATAAGTGAAGAGGCAAAAACGGTATGAGACCGTCACAGTCCCATACCGTTTTTCGCCATACCCACGTTTCGCAGTTCTCGCGAGAAAAAACGCAGATTTATTGCGGACAGAGAAAAACTATGCTATTCTATGAACCAAGGAAGGTGTACTTATGAAAAAGACAGAGAGAACCTATCACCTGAAAAACATACTGGATCTCAAGCACAACATGAAGATCGTCATCGACGAGTCGGTGGAGCTGGACGAGGACGACAATTTCCTCATCAATGTGGGCTACCTCCGCGTGTCCACCGACCGGCAGGCGGATCTGGGCTTCGGACTGGATATCCAGGAGGCCGATATCGTCCGCTGGTGCACGGCCAACGGCTACAAAAATCTGGTGCTCTTCACCGACGACGGCTATACCGGCACCAACATGGAGCGCCCCGCCCTGCAGGAGATCATGGGCGCGATCACGGACTTCAACACCGGGAAATCGCACATCCGCGTCAACTCCCTGGTGGTGGCGCGCATCGACCGTCTGGGCCGCTCCCTGCTGGGCACGCTGCAGTTCATCCAGGACTACATCGTCGCCGCGAAGGACAGCAAGAACAGCGCCGTCAACCGCAACCGGGAGGACATCAACTTCGTCTCCGTGGCGGAAAACTACTGCCGCATTGACAAGGACAACCCCCAGGGCAAGTTCCTGCTGATGCTCTTCGCCACGCTGGCGGAGTTCGACCGCGATCAGATCGTGGAAAAGCTCAAGCGCGGGCGGCAGGCGCGGGTGGCCTCCGGCAAGTGGATGGGCGGCGGCAAGGTGCCTTTCGGCTACCGCTACAACAAGGAGACCTCTTCGCTGGAGGTCGTGCCCGAGGAAGCGGAGGTCGTGCGGGAGATCTTCCGCCTGTACATCGAGGAAAAGATGCCGCCGCAGAAGATCGCGGAGCGCTTTCATTTCAGCGGCGACCAGGCGATCCGTCAGATCCTGATGCGCAAGTCCCTCACCGGCTGCATTGTCTTCAACGGCGAAGAGTATGAGGGCAACCATGAGGCCATCATCCCGCTGGATACCTGGCAGGAGGCGCAGGAGGAGCTGCAGCGGCGCAGCGTCAACCGAACGGCCTCCAACTATTTGCTCTCGGGCCTGGTCTACTGCGGGGAATGCGGCGCGAAGATGCGCTATCAGAAGTGGGGCGATAAGGGCCACAAGTTGGTCTGCTATTCCTCTCAGGAATCCAGCAACGCCCGCTTCGGCAAGGCCGACAGCTGCGACAGCGAACGCTTCTGGTGCAAGGACGTGGAGCAGGCCGTCATCGACGAGCTGTTCCGGCTGAAATACCTGGGGCAGCCCGACACGCGGAAGACGGAAAACAGCGTTGACAACATCGCCGTGCTGCAAAAGGAGCTGGCCGCAGCCCGCAAACGCCTGAGCCGTCTCTACGACTTCGAGGACGAGGACGAGACCGACGATGTGCTCAGCGAAAAGATCCTCGACGCCAGGCAGCGCGTCCGGAACATCGAGTCTCAGATCCGCGAGGAGGAGCGCTATTCCACCATCGAGAGGAAAAAGCAGAAGATCAAGGGCATCCTCCGCACCCTGCAGTCGACCTGGCCGGAGATGAACGACGTGCAGCGGCAGAGCACCTGCCAGCAGCTCATCGACCGGGTCATCATTTACAAGGACGGCAGCATCGACGTGAAGCTGCAGCTCAGAAAGTATTTGAAAAGTGCGGAAATCGAGCAGTAATCGCTGGTTTCCGGAACGTTTAGCATCTTCTCTCCATCCGATAATCGTTCCCATGATTGCCGGGGAGCTGCGGCGGTTTTTGCGGGACCGGAGCGCGCTGCGCATTTCCCGGTCCATGCGGGACACGGCCTATAAGGTGCTGCAGGCCAAGGAAAAGCTCTGCGCGAAGAGCGGCCGCGAGCCCAGCGTGGAGGAGCTTGCCGCCGAGACAGGCATCCCCCTGCGCGAGATCGTCTTCGCCATGGATGCCATCTGCGAGCCCGTGAGCCTCTACGAGCCGGTGTTCGGCGACGGCGGCGAGAGCGCCTGCATCATGGACCAGATCCGCGACAGCCGCAACACCGACGAGCAGTGGCTGGAGCAGATCGCGCTGCAGGAGGCCATCCGGGCGCTGAGCCCCCGGGAAAAGCGCATCCTGGCCCTGCGCTTCTGCGACGGCCGCACCCAGATGGAGGTGGCACGGGAGGTGGGTATCTCCCAGGCCCAGGTCTCGCGGCTGGAAAAGGGCGCCATCGGGCGGATCAAAAAGGAGCTGTCGGCCTAGTCTCACGCTCCCTGGAAAAGCGAAAAACCAGGAGCCTGCCTTGTTGAGGCAGGCTCCTGGTTTTTTATTCTCGGCAGCGGGCGAAGAAGTCCGGCGGAAGAACGATATCCTCGCGCCGAAGCGCCGAAGGATCGAAGCGCGGTACCAGCTCCTCCAGCCCACAGGGCTCCGGCCCGCTCTGCAGCCCGGCCAGACAGGCCAGGCGGCCGACGACCTCCTCCGGGGTGTAGCAGCGGCGGATCTGGCGGATCGAAAGGGCCTTTTCCCGCTTGGCCAGCCGTCTGCCGCCGTCGTCCAGCAGCAGCGGGATATGCAGCCACGCCGGCGGCTCGTATCCGAAGAGCCGCTGCACATAGATCTGCCAGGGCGTGGAGGACAGCAGGTCATGCGAGCGCACCACCTGGCTCACGCCCATGAGGGCGTCGTCCAGGGCGACGGTGAACTGGTAGCAGTAAACCCCGTCCGCCCGGCGGATGATAAAGTCGCCCTTTTCGGCGGCCGGCGCGCAGCGCTGCTGACCGTACAGGCCGTCAAGAAATTCCACGGTCTCGTCCGTCACGCGCAGACGCCAGGCGGGGGCGCGCAGACGCGACCGCTCCCGGATCTCGTCGCCCGACAGCGTCCGGCAGGTGCCGGGATAGACCGGCGAGCTCTCGTCCGGATGCGGCGCGGCAGCCTGGCGCACGTCCTGGCGCGAGCAGAAGCAGGGGTACACCAGTCCCCTGCCGCGCAGCTCGTCAAAGGCGCGATCGTAGATCGCCGTGCGGCAGGACTGGAAATACGGCCCGCTCTCCTCGCCGGGCGCGGGGCCCTCGTCCCAGTTCAGCCCCAGCCAGGCCAGGTCCGACATGGTCTGCTCCGCAGCGCCGCGCTGCATGCGCAGGGTGTCGCAGTCCTCAAAGCGCAGCACCAGCTTCCCGCCCTCTTTCCGGGCGGCCAGCCAGGCCAGAAAGTAGCAGAACGCGTTTCCGATATGCATATCGCCGCTGGGCGTGGGTGCGAAGCGGCCCTTACAGTCTCTCATGGCAGACGCCTCCCGCCACGACTGTACCACAGCGCGGCGGCTCTTTCAAGTCCCGGAGGCGGCGGCCTTTCTCGCGCCCAGCCACTGCCAGAGCAGCACCGCGGCGAGCAGCACCACACCAACCAGATCGGTCAGCGGCGCCGGGTCCATCATCAGAAGGCCGCCCGCTGCGATAGCCAGCCGGGGCAGCACCGCCAGCGGCCGCAGCAGATAGCCGTTGAGGGCGGCGGCCACTCCGAAGATGCCGACGATCGACGTGACGACCACCAGCCCGACCTGCAGCGCCGTCGTGTCGATGAGCAGCATGGCGGGGTTGAGAGCGAAGATATAGGGCACCACGAAGGCGCCAATGGCCAGCTTCGAGGCGTTGAAGGCGGTTTTCATCGGCGGGGCCTGGGCGATGGCCGAGCCCGCGTAGGCCGCCAGCGCCACCGGTGGCGTGATGTCCGCCACGATGCCGAAGTAGAACACAAAGAAGTGGGCCGAGAGCACCGGGATGCCCAGCTGGATCAGGATGGGCGCGCAGGTGGAGGCCATGATGCAGTAGTTGGCGGTGGTGGGCACGCCCATGCCCAGCACGATGCAGCAGAGCATCGTGAAGAACAGCGCGATGAACACCGAGCCGTGGGACAGGGTGATGATGGCGGTGATGATCTGGGAGGCCAGACCCGTGATCGTGATGCAGCCGCCGATGATGCCGGCCACGCCGCAGGCCGCCGCCACGGTGACGGAGCTCTTGGCGCCGTTGGCCAGCGCGTCGAAGAGCACCGCGGGGGTCATGACGGCCTCTTTTTTGAACATGCACACGGCCGCGCAGACGATCCCCACAAAGAGCAGGGCCGTTTTCACGATCCCGCCCACGCCGAGGAACAGGTAGCACAAAAGCGCGGCAAGCCCGATGACGCCGAGGATCGGGTCGCGGTGCACGTTGGACACGGACACGGCGAAGAGGATGGCGATGGCGGCGGCAAAGGCCATGGTGTTGCTGCCCGAGGAGACCAGGTAGACCAGGATCACCAGCGGCAGCAGCAGATACACGCGCCGGAGCAGCTTTTTCAGAACGGGCAGCTTTTCCTTGTCGATGCCCTTGAGCCCCAGCTTTTTGGCCTCCAGGTGGACGGCGATAAAGATGCCGGTGAAGTACAGGATCGCGGGCAGGATGGCCCGGACGATGATGCTGGAATAGGGAACGCCCACATATTCGGCCATCAGGAAGGCGGCGGCGCCCATAATGGGGGGCATGATCTGCCCGCCGGTGGAGGCGGCGGCCTCGACGGCGCCGGCAAACTCGCCCCTGTAGCCGGTCTTTTTCATCATGGGGATCGTGACCGAGCCGGTGGTGACCGTGTTGCCCACCGAGGAGCCGGACACCATGCCGCACAGGGCCGAGGAGATCACGGCCACCTTGGCCGGACCGCCGGAGAAGCGGCCGACAAGGGAGTTGGCCAGATCGATGAAGAACTGGGAGATGCCGGTGCGCTCGAGAAAGGCGCCGAAGACGATGAAGACGATGATGAACTTGGCGCAGACCTGCACCGGCGTGCCCAGGATGCCGCCGCCCTGCACCTTGTAGAACAGGCTGATGGCCACGTTGCGCACGGCGCCGGAGAAGCCCAGATGCTTGGCGGCGGTGTAATAGTACAGCGCGTAGATCATGAACACGCCCGCCACGCACAGGATGGGCACGCCCACGCTGCGGCGGCAGAGCTCCAGCACGGCCAGCACGCCCACCACGGCGATGGCGATCTCATAGGGGCGGATCTGGGACATGCCCAGGCGCACCGTGAGGCTCTTGGCGCAGACCACCACATAGGCGAAGGCCGCGGTGCCCAGCACCATCAGCACCCAGTCGAACCAGGGGATGTGATTGACCTTCTGCACGCCCTTTTTCGCCGGGAAGACCAGATAGCCGATCAGCAGCACGCCGCCCATGAAGGACGGGTAGCGGATCAGATCCAGCCAGGTGGCGAAGAGCGTGACATAGATCACAAACAGCGAGAAGGCGGCCATCACAGCCCAGACGACCCCTTTCTGCCAGCCCTCCCAGACGCGGGTGTTGGACTCGCGGTCATATTTCTTCATGACCTCGTCCAGCGCGGCCTGATCGACGGCGGTATTCTCGTATTTTCTTTCTTCGACAGCTGACATGGATGCTTCCTCCCTGAGAACAGTACAGGGTGCCGCCCGTTTTCAGGCGGCACCCGGGATCGGACTTGTGCGGAGACTTATCGGTTTGGCTCGGCCTGGAGCATCAGGGCGCGGTGGCCACGGTGATGCCGTTTTCGGCGTAGAACCTGGCGGCGCCGGCGGCGAAGGGAACGGCGATGCCGTCGGTGGCAAAGTCAAGGCTCAGCTCGGCGCCCTTGGCGTGCAGCGCGGTGATGGCGTCGGCGTTGTTGTAGATCGTGGAGACGATGGTGTAGGCCACGTCGTCGGGCAGATCGGCGCGGCAGACCAGCGTGGCCTTTACGGTGACGGTGACGGCGTCGCTGTCAAAGCCGCTGTAGGTGCCGGCGGGGATGGTGTAGGCGGCGTACCAGGGGCAGGCGGCGAGGAGCTTTGCCATATGATCATCGTCGATGGACACCAGGTAGACGCTGTTGGAGGTGGCCAGATCCACCACCGCGGTGGTGGGGGCGCCGGCGGTGATGACCGCCGCGTCGATCTTGCCGTCCTTCAGACTTTCGGTGGAGTCGCCGAAGGACTGGTAGACCGGGTTGACGTCGTCCAGGCTCATATCATAGGCAGCCAGGATGTCCATGGTGTTGAAGAAGGTGCCGGAGCCCACGTCGCCCACGCAGATGGAGCGGCCTCTCAGATCGGCAACGGAGGTGATGGCCGGATCGCAGGTGACGATCTGCACCGTCTCGGCGTACAGACCGCCCAGCACGCGGAAGCCGCTGAGCGCGCCGCCCTCGGCGAAGGAGTTGGTGCCGTTGTAGGCGTAGGTCATGACGTCGGACTGGACGGTGGCCAGGTCGTAAATGCCGTCGGTCACGATGCCGGTGATGTTGGCGGCGCTGCCGCCGGAGGACACCACGTTGACGGAGATATCGGTATTCTGGCCGATGTAGCTGCCCAGCACGCCGCCGAAGGCGTAATAGGTACCGGCCTCGCCGCCGGTGCCCATGGTCAGGGATTTGTCGTCCTTGGCGGGCGCGGCGGCCTGGCCGCAGGCGCAGAGCGCAAAGACCATACACAGAGCCAGAAGAAGAGCAGTCAGTTTTTTCATGTCGGTATTCCTCCCGGAATCGTTCAATTTGGAAAAACGTGTTCTACGCTTTTCATGCGTAGATAATACAACCGAAACTTTAAAATTGCAAGCCCATTTTTCAACTACGGCGAAAAAGCGTAATGCAAAAAAACGAGGGGAAAAGTCAGAAAGTGGAAATCGCGCATTTTTCTTTTCATTTTGTTAGATTATTGATTGAGAATTGCAGAATGTTGGAACAAAAAATTCAACAAGGCGGCGCTTGTGCTGGCGGTTGACGAACGCGGCGGCGGGTGTTATACTCCAAAAAGGTGAATTTATAATTTAACTTTCAGGAGTAATACAAGATGGATTTCAGTCTGATCAACAGCTTTATCGCGGTGGCCGAGGAGGGCAGCTTCTCCACGGCGGCGAAGCATCTGTTTCTGTCGCAGCAGTCGCTGTCCAAGCAGATCGCCAAGCTGGAGAGCGAGCTGGGCACCGAGCTGCTGATCCGCAGTCGGCCGCTGCGGCTGACCCAGGACGGCAAGCTCTTCCTGCAGACCGCCAAGGAGATGCTCAAGCTCAAGCAGGAGTTTGAAGAGAACAGCGGCAAGTCCGTCCGGGGCGAGAACACGATCCACGTGGGGATCGAGCACACGCTGGCCCGGGCCATCCTGCCGCGGGTGCTCCCGGACTATATGAGCCGGCACCCGGAGGTCTATGTGCGCATCAGCGAGGAATCGCCGGAGGAGCTGGAAAAGGCCGTGAGCCACGAGGGCATCGACCTGGTCATCGGCTCTATCAGCAGCCCGCCCGGCAGCTATCGCGAGCGCACGCTCTGCCGCCGGGAGCAGCTGCTGGTGGTGCCCAAGGCGCTGATGCGCGCGCTCGGTCCCGGCGAGTCTGAGGCGCTGCGCGACAGCTTTTCCCAGGGGGTGGATCTGCGGCTGTTTGAAAAGCTGCCCTTCATCAAGCAGCCCCGCAACTCCTCCGGCGGGCGCAGTCTCTTACATTATATGAAATACTACGACGTGTCGCCCGCCTTTGTCTGCGAGCTGACCAACGTGGAAAACGCCTTTCAGCTGGCGGTGTCGGGCGTGGGCGCGCTGATCTACGCCAAGCTGTTCTGGGACATGATCGAGCCGCGGCTTCAGGCGGATTATCTGGAGTCCATCGACCTCTTCCCCCTGCCCTATCTGCCGGACACGGACAACGTCTGCGCCTATGTGCGGCGCGACAGCGACGGTCGGAGCCGCAGCGACGAGCTGCTGGAGGACATTGCCGCTCTTCTGCGGAACTATGAAGAGGGGGCGGCGGGATGAAGTACGCGCTCATCGCCTTTGATCTGGACGGCACGGCCCTGTACAGCGACAAGACCATCGCCGCGCGCACGCTGCGCGCCCTGCAGGCGGCCCACGAGGCCGGCGCGCTGATCGTCCCGGCCACGGGGCGCATCTACGCCGGCATCCCCCAGGCGCTGCGGCTGCAGCCCTTTGCCCGCTACGCCATCGTCATCAACGGCGCCAAGCTCTATGACGCGGCGGAGGACCAGGTGCTGGACCGCGCCGAGATCCCCAACGCGCTGGCGCTGGAGGTGCTGGACTATCTGGACGGTCTGGACGCCATCTATGACTGCTACAAGGATGACTGGGGGCTGGTGTCCCAGCCCTTCTACGACCGGGCGGCGGACTTTATCCGGGACAAGGGCATTTTGCAGCTCTTCTACCGGACCCGGCGGACCGTGCCCAGTCTGCGGGACTATCTGCGCGCCGACGGGGGCAGCGTTCAGAAGCTGCAGCTGCACTTTGCCGACGACCGGGCCCAGCGGCGGGAGCTGGCACGGCTGCCGGAGCTGTTCCCCTCGCTGGCGGTCAGCACCTCGGTACCCGGCAACATTGAAATGAACATCGCCGCGGCCAACAAGGGCGACGCGCTGCTGCGGCTGTGTCAGTTTCTGGAGATCCCGCAGGAGCGGACACTGGCCTTCGGCGACGGCACCAACGACAGCAGTATGCTCCGCGCGGCGGGGCTGGGCGTGGCCATGGGCAACGCGGATTTCACCGTCAAGGCCGCGGCGGACACGGTCTGCGACGACAACGACCACGACGGGCTGGCAAAGTTTCTTGAGCGGCTCCTGGCGGAGACCTGATAAAAACCCGGGACTGTGAAACACTGTTCACAGTCCCGGGTTTTTCGTCTCTAAAAGCTAAAAGCTGCCCCGTTATCCCAGCCTGTCGCCGTTCTGCACGGCCTTGTCCGGGGTTATCAGCACCACGCCGCCCTCGCTGTAGGTGCCCAGCACCAGCACCTCGGACATGAAGTCCGCGATCTGCCGCGGCGGGAAGTTCACGACGGCCAGCACCTGCTTGCCGATGAGCTGATCGGGCGTATAGTGCTGCGTGATCTGCGCCGAGGACTTCTTCGTGCCGATTTCTTCCCCGAAGTCCACGACAAGCGCCTCCGTGATCGTGCCGACCCGGATATCCAGCTTCATAAAATCGTCAAAGGTGGCCATTCAAATCTCCTTCCTGATAGCCTTCCTCGCTTGCGGGGAAGGGGGCCGTGTCAGCGGTGGATGAGGACCTTCCCTCAACAGGGGGGATAGTTCATCAAACCGTATTTCGCCAACAGTTCATAGTACCAATATACGCCACAAACGGGACACGGAGTATGCCAGCCGATTACCTCAATCAGAAGAGACCACAGCAGCATAACAGCAAGAGAGAGTTTGATGTTCAGCGTTCTTTTCCGGGCAAAGGCAACGATCAGCAGAATAGCATAGATAACAAACATCTCGCAGCCTATAAACATCTGCCCGTCGGTGTGACGTGCAGCCAGAGATGGTGCTGCTTCCTGCAAGAAGAAAAGTGCACTGCTAAGAAAAAACGCAGAAAGTAAGATCCATCGCCAGTTATTAGGGAGTCTCCGATTGTAGATAAGAAGGAGCGACAGCAGAAGACAGATCACTGTAAACATCAAAGCTTCTCCTTTTTTAGGTATAGCCTAATGGGAAAACAACCCCTCAGGCACTGCGCGCCAGCTCCCCTTACACAGGGGAGCCATAGAGCAGCGGTTCTAAAGGCTCCCCTTGAAGCAAGGGGAGCTCCCGCGCAGCGGGTGAGGGGATCTGATCAGGGCTTATATTGAAACTACTTATCCAACCAGGAACATGCCGCAAGGGCCGCGACCGCGCCGTCCGCGACGGCGGTGGTCAGCTGGCGCACCTTTTTGGCGCGGCAGTCGCCCGCGACGAAGAGCCAGGGGGTCTTTGTCACGCAGCTTTCGTTCGACGCGGCATAGCCCTGCTCGTTGAGCTCGAGGTGGGAGGCGAACGCGCCGTTGTCCGGCTCGTGGCCGATGGCGACGAACAGCCCGTCCACCTTGATTTCCCGCTCCTCGCCGTTCTGCCGCACGACGATGCCCGTCAGCTCGTCCTCGCCGAGAAGGCGCGTGATCGCGGCATTCAGGACAAACTCCACGTTGTCCTTCTCCCGCAGCGCGCGCACCAGCGCCTCCTCGCCGCGGAAGCTGTCGCGCCGGTGGATGAGATAGACGCGCGAGGAGGTCTCGCTCAGCAGCATCGCGTCCTGCAGCGCGCTGTTGCCGCCGCCGCTGACGGCAACGGGCATGCCCTTGAAGAAGGCCCCGTCGCACACCGCGCAGTAGCCCACGCCCGCGCCGACCAGCTCCTCCTCCCGCTCCACGCCCAGCATCCGGGGCTTGGCGCCGGTGGCCAGGATCACGGCCCGGCCCTCATAGCCGGCGCCGAACTCGCAGTTCACGCGGCGGAAGTCGCCGCAGTCCTCGATGCCGGTGACCTCCTCGATCTCCACGTCCGCGCCCTGGGCCATGGCCTGGGAGGCCATGCGGTCGCCCAGGTCCGTGCCGGAGATGGACTCGATCGAGGGGAAGTTTTCCACCTTGGGGCTCCAGGTGATCTGGCCGCCGAGCGCGGCCTTCTCCAGGATCAGAACGCTCTTGCCCGCGCGGCGGGCATATACGGCGGCCGTCAGCCCCGCGGGGCCGCCGCCGATCACGATGATGTCATAAATCATAAATAATCTACACTCCTTATAGCCTTCTCCTCTGGAGAAGGTGTCAGACTTTGTCTGACGGATGAGGCTCCTTATAGCCTTCTCCTTTAGAGAAGGTGTCAGACTTTGTCTGACGGATGAGGCTCCTTAATGCCTTCCCCTCCGGGGAAGGGGGACCGCGTCAGCGGTGGATGAGGGCTCCCTATAGTCTCTCTCCGTATGAAAGGAAGAATCGAAACAGGGCCGGCGGCGCCGGCCCTGTCTGGAATTGTGTTTTTCAGCCTACGAGATACTGCTTGATGGCGCCGGCGCCGGCATACTTCGCAAAGCCGCCCTCGCCGTCGGTGACGACAAGCGTCGGGGTCTGCTTGACGCCGAACTCACGGGCCATGTCCATGTGCTCGTCCGCCAGGACCTTTTCATACTCCACACCGGCCTTGGCCAGATAGTTGGCGGCCATGGTGCAGTTGGGGCAGGAGACCCGGCTGAAGAGGATCGTACGCTTTTCCTTGGCGTCCGCGGCCTCGGCCGGGGCGGCGGGAGC
>ONSQ01000081.1 GCA_900320465.1 uncultured Eubacteriales bacterium | reverse complement strand
AGCAGATCCTGAATGTTGGAGATCTTCTTATCGGTGATGAGGATCAGCGCGTCGTCCAGGACGGCTTCCATCTTGTCGGTATCGGTGACCATATAGGGGCTGAGATAGCCGCGGTCAAACTGCATGCCCTCGACCACGTCGCTGTAGGTCTCGGCAGTCTTGGACTCCTCCAGCGTGATGACGCCGTTCTGGCTGACCTTCTCCATGGCCTCGGCGATCAGAGCGCCGATGTGCTCGTCGCCGGAGGAAATGGTGCCGACGCGGGCGATGTCCTTGGAGCCGGACACGGGCTTGGAAATGCCCTTGATGGCCTCGACAGCGGCCGCGGTGGCCTTGTCGATGCCCTTCTTCATGACCATGGGGTTGGCGCCGGCGGCCAGGTTCTTCAGACCCTCGTTGATCATGCTCTGCGCCAGCAGGGTAGCGGTGGTGGTGCCGTCGCCGGCCACGTCGTTGGTCTTGGTGGAGACTTCCTTGATGAGCTGAGCGCCCATGTTCTCAAAAGCGTCCTCCAGCTCGATCTCCTTGGCGATGGTTACGCCGTCGTTGGTGATCAGCGGAGTGCCGAACTTCTTGTCCAGAACCACGTTGCGGCCCTTGGGGCCCAGGGTGATTTTGACGGTGTTGGCGAGCTGGTTTACGCCGCTCTCGATAGCTTTTCTGGCTTCTTCGCCGTAAATGATCTTCTTAGCCATGATGAAATCCTCCTTGAATTACTCAATAACCGCGAGAATGTCGCTCTGGCGGACGATGGTGTACTCCACGTCCTCGAGCTTGACCTTCGAGCCGCTGTACTTGCCGACCAGGACCTGGTCGCCGGTCTTGACGACCATCTTGACCTCGTTGCCGTCCACAACGCCGCCGGGGCCAACCTCGACGACTTCATAGACCTCGGGCTTCTCCTGGGAAGCGGGGGTCAGAAAAATGCCGGAGGAGGTGCGCTCTTCCGCGGCATTCTGCTTGAGAATCACTCTGTCAGCCAAGGGTTTGAGTTTCATGCTTATATACCTCCAAATGTTTAATTACAAAAAAACAGCTTCGTTAGCACTCAAAACACAGGAGTGCTAACGAAGCATACTATACCACATTTTTCAGTTTTTGCAAGTCCCTGAAGGGGGAATTTGCAAATATTTTTATGAATTTTTTGTGACAAAATTCGCGGCCTTATTCCAGAGCGTTGTCCGGCTTTCCGCCGCGGCGGGTCGTATTGACGGCCTTGGCGTTGATAAAGGACAGAAAGTCCTCCGTGCTGCCTTTGATGAAATCGGTCTTGTCCACGGGAGAGATGATGCGGGTGTCCAGCAGCAGGAAGACATAGCGCTCATCCTCGGCCACCCTGCGGATGCGTCCGTAGGAGATGGGGCTGGTCTGGCCGTTGCTCAGATTCTCCACGACGAATTTGTCGCCGTAGAATTTGGTGATGCACTTGGCGTCGCGGCCATAGGCCATCAGATTCTTGCGGTATTCAAGCGCCGCCTGCAGGTTCGGCAGGAAGTACGCGAACGCGCCGAGCACCACGGCACTCGCAAGGGGGAGAA
This sequence comes from uncultured Eubacteriales bacterium, assembly GCA_900320465.1. Classification (GTDB taxonomy): domain Bacteria; phylum Bacillota; class Clostridia; order Oscillospirales; family Oscillospiraceae; genus Limivicinus. Next base: position 5,999 of record ONSQ01000081.1, on the reverse strand, counting down.
TCAGCGCCGCGGGATAGCCCGCGATCGCGGCGCGGACGCCGTTGACGAGATAGGCCGCGCACAGCACGATCACCGCGGCGACAAACACAGGGTTGCGGCTTTTGCGGTTCATGGACAGAAGCGCGTCCTTGGTCAGCGTGCAGCAGTTTTCAAACAGGATTTCCACGGCAAAACGCCTCCTCAGTCAAAAAAACTCATGCCCCGGGGGACGATCAGATTGACCGCGCCGGGCAGCACCCGCAGCTCCGCCTTTTTGGTGAAATAGGCCTCGCCGTCCAGGTTGATAACGTTCTCCTCGTCAAACTCGATCCGCATCCAGCTTCCCTTGATATGGGTGACGAATTTCGTCAGCTCCGCCGCGCGGCCCGCGGCATACTGGCCGATGAGCGCGGCGAACTGTACCAGGTTGACCTTTTTGACGATGAACATGTCCAGCTCGCCGTCGTCCGGACGCGCGTCCAGACTGGGATTGAAGCCGCCGCCGTAAAAGCGGCCGTTGCAGGCGCAGGCCAGGGTGAAATCGCCCTTGACGTCATAACCGTCAGCGCAGATATGGATCGGCGTGGCGATGCCCTTGAACATCTCAATGGCGGAGGCGGCCACGTAGGCCCCGGCGCCGCCCAGCAGCGGCAGGGTGGGGTATTTGTGGGCGTTGGTGCCGATGCGCGCGTCGATGCCCACCGAGCAGATGTTGACGCTGTAACGGTCGTTGCAGGCGATCACGTCGATGGGCTTTACACTGCCGTTCACCAGCGCTTCCACGTCGCGGAACAGATCCTTTTCCGCGCCGAACATGCGGCAGAAGTCGTTGCCCGTGCCGGTGGGCAGGGGACAGACCGCCACATGCGCCAGTCCCACCGCGCCGGTGACGCACTCGTTGAAGGTGCCGTCGCCGCCGCAGGCATACACACGCAGCTCCTCACCGTCCCGGGCACGGTCGTGGATCACCTCCGGCGCGTCCATCGGGGCGCGCGTTGTGTAGATCTCGACCTGCTCCTCCGGGCGCTGGGCAAAGGCACCCGCGACGAGTGCGCGCACCTGCTCGCTCTTGTCACTGCCGCCCGCGATGGGATTGACAATAAAAAGATGCTTCATTTTTCTTCGGCCGGTCCTTTAATAGTATTTTTGTAGTACATGAAAAGATCGCACTTGATCATGCCGTTGTAAAGCTTGCGCTTGCGGTCGGCCTCGGCGCCGAAGCAGCGCTCGAATTCCGTGTGGGAGGACAGAAGGTACAGCGACCAGTTCGGACACTGCCGCCAGGCCTGGCCAAACGCGCGGTACAGACGCTCCGCCTCGTCCTTTTCCCCGATGCGCTCGCCGTAGGGGGGATTGGTGACGATGACGCCGCGCTCCGTTTCACGGGAAAAGGCCGTGGCGTCGGCCGTCTCAAAGTGGATGAGATCGGCAACGCCCGCGCGCTGGGCGTTTTCCTTTGCCAGACGCAGGGCATGCGGATCGATATCCGCGCCTATAATATGGTAGCTGCCGTGAAATTCCTTGTCCCGGGCCTCGTCGCGGGCCTCCGCCCAGACGGAGCGGGGGATCACTCCCCAGTTCATGGCGGGAAAGCTGCGGTTCAGACCCGGCGCCCGGTTGAGAGCGATGAGGGCGGCCTCGATGGGGATGGTGCCGCTGCCGCAGAAGGGATCACAGAAGTCGTCCCGGCCCCGGTAACGCGAGAAGATCACCATCGCCGCGGCCATGGTCTCCTTGAGGGGGGCGGCGTTGTGAGCCGGCCGGTAGCCGCGCTTGTGCAGCCCCTCGCCGGAGGTGTCGATGCACAGCGATACCTGGTCCTTCATGATGGAAAACTGGATCTGATAGAGCGCGCCGCTCTCGGCGAACCACTCTATGCCGTAAACGCTCTTGAGCCGCTCAACCACGGCTTTTTTGATGATCTTCTGGCAGTCGCTGACCGAGAAGAGCTTGGAGTTGAGACTGTAGCCCTTGACGGGAAACGCCCCGTCTGAGGGGATCACGCTCTCCCAGGGCAGGGCCTTGGTGCGCTCGAAGAGCTCGTCGAAGCTCATAGCCGTGAAGCTGCCCAGCTCCAGGAGCACGCGTTCGCCCACGCGCAGATTGATATTGGCCCGGGCGATGTCGGACGCGCCGCCGGTGAAGCAGACGCGGCCGTTTTCCGCCTTGACGCCGGTCATGTCCAGACGCTTCAGTTCGTCGGCGATCGGCCCCTCCAGCCCCAGCAGGCAGGGGACACAAAGCTTGTATTCTGTCATGGCATCTCCTTGTTTGTGCTGTTTGCCAAACATGATACAACATTTTTCCCCACTTGTAAATCAAGAAATAAACGACTTTTGTATGAAAAGAGAAACCAATGGAGCCAGATCGGCCAGATGGGAAAAGCAGGGAACCGTGAAAAGTTGAAACCTGAACAAAAAAGCAAAAACCTATTGAATTTTTGAACAATCTGTTGTATATTACGATCAAGGTCATAATTTGTTCATTTTTTGGGGGATTCTCATGGCGTTGGACCGCAGCGTTTTTCTGGAAATCGTCAAGGACGCCTACAGCGCCTATTATACCATCTTCCCCGTGGAAGAAGGGGAGGAGGAGCTGCCCCTGGCCTTCCGGGCCGAGTATAAGGTCCGCGACGAGCAGTATTTCTTCGTCAAGAGCGCCAACATCTGGAGCAACGAGAAATACGAATACTGCTTCGTTTTCTCCGCTCCGTCTTTCGACGCCGCGCTTGCGGAGGAATGCATGGACTTCTCCCTTCAGGAGATGCTCCCGAAGGTCCGACCCCACAAGCAGCACCAGTACACCAACTGCAAGGTCATCCTGATCGCCGATTCCCTTGACGAGGCGACGGTCACCGCCGTCAGGAAGAAGCACTTTTCGAAATCCTACGGCTTCCTCTCCACCGAGGGCTATACCGAACTGCTTGCCGCCGCGGTGGATCTCAGCACGGAAAAGACCTGCGCCAACCGGGTCGGACGCGACCTGGAACCCTTCTTTAGTAAGCTGTTTGCCCTGCGCCATGAGGAGACGCCGGACAATGGCAAATAAATTATTTTTCATCTAAGGAGTGAAAAGTATGAGTGCATTGTTGATCCTCTTGATCGCGGTTGTCGCTCTGGCTCTCGGCTACGTGTTCTACGGCAGCTGGCTGGCCAAGCAGTGGGGCGTTGACCCCAATCGCGAGACCCCTGCCCATACTGCGTACGACGGAAAGGACTTCGTTCCTGCCAACCCCGCCGTCCTGATGGGTCACCATTTCTCCTCCATCGCCGGCGCCGGCCCCATTAACGGACCGATCCAGGCTGCCGTCTTTGGTTGGGTCCCCGTTTTCCTGTGGTGTGTGCTCGGCGGCATCTTCTTTGGCGCCATGCACGACTTCGGCGCTCTGTTCGCCTCCATCCGTCACAACGGCGGCTCCATCGGCCAGGTCATGAAGGACTCCATGGGCATCAAGGCCCAGCGCCTCTTCATCGTCTTCGCCCTCGCCGTTCTGATCCTGGTCATCGCCTCCTTCACCGCTGTCGTGGCCGGCACCTTCGTTTCCATCGATCCTGCTGCTCCCACCTATGCGGCCAACGGCTCCACGGCCATGACCTCCATCCTCTTCATCGTCATCGCCGCTATCTTCGGCTTCTTCGTGTACCGCAAGAACGCCAAGATCGGCCCTGCCACGATCATCGGCATCATCGGCATCGTTCTCATCGTTGTGCTCGGCCAGTTCGCCGGCCTGCACTTCAGCCGTACCTTCTGGGTGCTCTTCATCGCGGTCTACGTCACGGTCGCTTCTCTGCTGCCTGTCTGGATCCTGCTCCAGCCGCGTGACTACCTGAGCTCCTTCCTGCTCTACGGCATGATGATCATTGCTGTCATCTCCATCATCGGCGCCACCTTCACCGGTGCCGCCACGGTCGAAGCTCCCGCCTTCTACGGCTGGAAGAACCCGGCCGGCCAGCCCCTGTTCCCGTTCCTGTTCATCACGGTCGCCTGCGGCGCCTGCTCCGGCTTCCACTCCCTGATCTCCTCCGGTACTTCCTCCAAGCAGATCAACAACGAGAAGGATGCCCAGATCATCGGCTACGGCTCCATGATCGTCGAGTCCGCTCTTGGCGTTATCTCCCTGATCGCTATCGGCGTGGTGTGGTCTCAGACCTCCGCCGGCGGCGGCGACAAGTTCCAGCTCTCCGCTCCTCCCACGATCTTCGCCGGTGGTATTGCTACCATGTTCGCGTCCTTCGCTGGCGAGAAGAGCTACGCCGTGATCTACAACCTGTTCACGCTGGCTGTCTCCGTCTTCGCTCTGACCTCTCTTGACTCTGCCACTCGTCTGTGCCGTTACCTCTTCGCCGAGCTCCTCACTCCCGAAGGAAAGACCCACGAGGATCTGACCGGCGCTGCCAAGTTCTTCACCACCCCGATCGTCTCCACCCTGATCATGGTCATCATCGGCTGCGGCATGGGCTTCATGGCTCTGTCCCAGATCTGGAGCGTGTTCGGCGCTGCCAACCAGCTGCTCGCCTCCATCGCGATGCTGGCTGTCTGCACCTGGCTCGGCAAGATCGGCCGCAACAACAAGATGTTCTACTTCCCGATGGTCTTCATGCTCTGCGCGACCATCACCGCTCTCTGCTTCACTATCGTCAACGGCTTCAAGACCATTCTTGCCGGCGCTCAGTGGGGCACTTACTTCCAGGTTATCTGGAGCATCGTCCTGGTCGTTCTGGCGATCGACCTCGCCGTCATGGCGTTCAAGACGCTCGCCGCTCAGGCCAAGGCCAAGAAGGCCTAAGCTTTTCGCTTAGCTTTTTAAAACCAAACATAGCAAAAAAACCACGCTCCCCCGGGAGCGTGGTTTTTTATTTAATAATAATTCTTTATAGCCTTCCCCCTCGGGGGAAGGTGTCAGACTCTGTCTGACGGATGAGGGGCGTATCGTCTCTCTGAGCGGTTATTGCGGGTTATCCGACGGATGAGGTATTACCTTATAGCCTTTCCCCTCGGGGGAATTGCGTCCCGCCGCTGCCGGGGGCAGAGGAAGGCGGGACGGAATTTGTGCAGCCGCGCCGCTTTGCGGCACGAGCCTTCAGACGAGTGCCGGAAACGGCATATGCAGCAAACCGGCAGGGGGACCGCTTGCGGTGGATGAGGTCTCTCCCTGAGCAAAAGGAAAGGCAGCCTTAAATCTCCACCGTGATGACCTTCAGTCCTTTCCTCTTCGCATACAGGATCGTATTCATCGTCCCGCCCGCGCTGCCGTTGAACACGGCGAGAAGAATCGAGGAGCGGTCGACCATATACTGATTGCGCCGCTGCATGCAGCCGGGGGAGTAGGCGTGCGCGACAAAGCTCACCTCGTCGCACTCGGCCATCAGATGGTCATAGCGCCGCCGCTCGTTCGCCGTCCAGGCGTTCGCCTGGGTGTCGCAGGGAATCGCGGCCTCCAGCGTGACCTCCGGGTATTTCTGCCGCAGCGCGAGCACCGCCTCGGCAAAATAAAAATCACAGCCGCGTGCCATCCCGCAGATAAAGTGCGTGCACCCGGCAAGATAAACGCCCTCGACGTGGCAGAAAAGCTCTTCTTTCAAGCGCACACACCGCGCGTCAAGTTCATCCGCGCCCCAGGGCAGCTTCTCCGGCCGGTGGCCGGTAAAACAGCAGGCGGAAAGGGAAGGATCCATACGTGCCTCCGCAGAATTGATGCTAACATTCTATAACGCAAATTCCCTCTTGTCAAAGCCTATGCGCGGTGCTATACTCAAAGCATCTTCGAGGCAGGGTGAGATCCCGGTTTTTTGATAACCGGCGTCAATTCCCGGCCGGCGGTCACAGTCCGCAAGCCCTCTGCAAAAAGGGCACGAACCGGTGAAATCCCGGTACCGACGGTACAGTCCGGATGGTAGAAGAGGCTTCTGTGCCCTTGGCGCAGAGGCGCCCTTGCTTTTGTTTGCTCGAAGAGACGGCTCTTCGGGCATTTTTCTTTGCCCCGAAGAAGAAAAAAGGAGGCAAATCCATGGAAAACCTGA
>ONSQ01000073.1 GCA_900320465.1 uncultured Eubacteriales bacterium | reverse complement strand
GGGGCCGATGCAGGTCTGCATGATGGGGTTTTCCCGGTGGGTCACGGCCTTGACCTTCAAGAGCCAGCACTCGTGGCTGGCTTTTCCGTTGTAGCCGGGGAACTCCGGCATGGCATAGCCGGTGTGGCTGTGCTGATCCTCCACCACATGGTTGCTGCCGGGCAGGATCTCGCCCTCAATGACATACTCGGCGTTGGCGATGGCGTTCTCCTTGACGGAGACGCAGGGGATCAGCTCCACCGGGCGCTGCCGCAGGGCACCCGCGATGGACAGCTCGTTGAAGCCAGGAAGATGGAGAGCTCATCTTTTCCCTGGATGCACATGCGGTGGATCGTCACGTCGGAAAGCCCGGTGTCCGGGTGGGTGGCGTAGCACATGCCCAGCGTGATATACGGCCCAGCGTCCACGGGGGTGTTGGTGGGAGCGGGAATGAGCCTGTTCAGATCAAAGTCCGGCTCGGAGGCCAGATGCACCACCTCCTGGCAGGGGGCGGGACCGGGCACGACCACGGGCTGGATGGGATTGTTGGCGCAGCGTCTCACCAGGTGGGCCAGCTCCTCTTTTTTGCAGCCGAAGAGCCTGGCCACCCGTTCGCGGCTGGCCATCATGCCGATGACGACAGAGGCGCCGGGGTGGCCCTTGATGTTGTGGAACACCATGGCCGGACCGTCGATCCGGGTGGGGCGCTTGACCGTGCCGCCCGCACCGACGTAGCGGTACACGCCGGAGAGCTCGGCGGCGGGATCGACTTCAACGTCGGTTTCGATGAAAGGAACGTCACAGAGAAGCCAGTACGCGCGCAAGAAGCCGCTCACAGCTCGCCCGGACGGAGACAAGCTGCTCGGCGCTCAGACCGTCGAGGTGGATGCCGCAGCTGCACACCGCCGTGCAGGAGAGCTTTTTCGCCACAGATTCGGCAAACAGGCGGGCGACCGCCTCGTCCTTGTGGCCCGTCAGGTTCAGCACCGAGGAGGTGGCGCTCACGCCGCTGCCCGTGAGACTGGGGCGCGCCACGGACAGCACCGCGCTGCCTATATGCGGCCGCGTGCCGCCCCAGACCGCGAGATTGCAGTCCTGCCCCATCATGACCCAGTCACAGTACAATAAAGAGCCGTCAAACAGCGTTTCGGTGATCATATGCCCCCGTCCTTTCTCCTCACACGGCGCGAAAAACCGCCCGCGGCATAAGCGTTCCTTACGGGAACAAGTATACCACAGGCGGCGGCAGTTTTTCAAACAGGAGTGGGCGTGAAGCTCACGCCGCTTCGGAGCCGGCCAGGTAGCGCAGATAGCGCAGCGCCTCCTCCGTGCGGGGACTGTTGGCGATCACGCCAAGATAGATTTCACCGTCAAAGGCGGCCTCGCGCAGCAGAGGCATGCCCAGGGCCGAAACGGCGTTGGTCCGGAGGCGCGTGACGCGCTCTTGCGCCTCCGTCTCGCCCAGCAGGTAGTCGAGGGTGTTGTCGGAGAGCACCACCTCGCCCTGGCAGAGGTACGGGCCCAGCAGAGCGTCGGACGCCAGCTCGTCCAGGGGCAGCAGATAGCCGCTTTCGGACAGGAGAGTGTAGGCCTCACGGTTCATCAGCACCACGTCCAGCTTCTGCGCGCTCACCGCGCCCATGAACTTCATGCGCGAGGCATAGGCGTACTCGTGGTTGAGCTCGTCCGCCTCGTCGGACAGGTACAGGTCGGCGTAGAGGTAGACCTCGCTTCGGCGCACATCGTAAGTAAAGGCGCGCAGATAGTCGTCGGTCAGCGCACGCTCCAGATCCTCACCCACCGCGGTGTTCAGCAGGGCGGTGTAGAGCACGGGCTCCTTTTGCGTCAGCTGCCGGTGCAGTACCGAGCCCAGCACGGTCAGGGCGATCAGCCCCAGCAGGATCGGCCATTTATAATAGGTGACGATGTGCTCCAGCTTCTTTTGCGGGCTCATCGCGCGAAAAGCCGCCTTACGGGCGGCTTTTTCCTGTGGGGAGAGCTTCATGAGACGACGTCCTCCTGTCCGTTCTCCTGCCGCTCCTCTTGCCGGTCCTCCTGCCGGTCCTCCGCCGTGCCGGATACGGAGATGAGGATGGAGTTGAGCAGCCAGGCGCTCACCAGGGCGCAGAGACCCTCGCCGAAAATGATCAGCGGCGTGAACCAGGCGACTACGACGAAGAACATGGCGAAGTGTACCGCGAAGACAAGAACCGTGGCAAACAGATAGTGGGTGCCGATGAGAAAGGCGTTTTTCAGCATGGCGCGGTTGGTGTTCTCCACGCTGGCCAGCAAGGGGAACACATGCTCCAGCACGATCACGTACACCACGCCCGCCGCGATCAGTATGGCCAGGATCAGCGTCCAGAGCACGGCCGGGGTGCCGGTGGCGCTCTGGCGCAGGTGGTAGACCACCCAGCCGTCAGCCCCCAGGAACAGGCCAACGCCCAGGAGGATCAGCCAGATCTGGGTCGCCTGGCGGAAATTCGTGCGGAAGGAGCGGAAAAACTGGGACGCAACACGGGTTTCCTCACCCCGGAGGACCTTGAGCGAGGCGTAGTACAGCGCCGTGGTGGACGCGCCGATCGTGAAGATCGGCAGCGAGCAGACAAACCACAGCAGATTCAGATAGCAGCTGTAGCACAGCTTGAGAAGAAGCTGGCTGAACTTGCTTTCATAGGAAAAGAATTTCATTCCTGAGCATCCCCCTGCGGCAGCCGGGTGGAGTCCCGGTAAATGAGGTCGGTCTGGGTGTGGACGATGCGGAAGTCCAGCGAAGGCTCGCGGATGCGGCTCATCAGCAGCTGGACCGCCGTGAAGGCCATGATCTGGGTGTGGATGTGGACGGTGCTCAGCGTCGGGCGGGTGCGGCGAGACTCCGCCGCGTCGTCAAAGCCCAGCAGCCGCACGTCCTCCGGCACGGTCTTGCCGATGGAGAACAGCGCGCGCATCGCGTCCCCGGCCACAAAGTCGTTGGCGCAGATGAACACGTCGGGCAGCTGGGGCAGGGCGTAGAGCCGCTCGGCGATCTCGTCCTGGTGGTTGCAGTTGACACAGCAGTCCTCGTCCACCTCCGCGCCGGCCATCAGCATGGCGCAGCGAAAGGCGGTGTAGCGCTCGTAGAAGGACTGGCAGTGATAATAGTTGCCGATGAAGCCGATGCTCTTGCGGCCCTGGGAGAGCATGTCGTTGACAAAACGGGTGATTTCGGTGGTGTTGTCCATATACAGCTGGTCGGCCGGCAGGGAAAAACCGTCATATTTGGCCGGTCCGTCCACAAACAGGACCGGGAGGCCCAGCTCGCAGATCATCTCGTCATAGGCCCGATCGAACATCTCGATACAGATGACGGCCTTGACCTGGTCGGCGCGGAAGGAGAGGGGAAGACTTTTCTCTTTCAGATTGGCGGCCGTGACGCGGTGGGTGTTCATCGTATAGCCGAGCTGCGCGATCTCGCCCTGAAATTTATCCAGCATCGTCGAGGCAAAGTGGGACTGGGTCAGAAAAGCGCTGGTCAGCAGCGCGATCTCGCCCTGGTAGCCGGTGAAGGAGGGAGCGCTTTCACCGGAGATAAAGGTGCTGAAATAGGAAAACTGCTTGTAGCCCATCTCCAAGGCCTTTTGCAGGATCCGCTCCCGGGTGGCGTCGGCCAGACCCTCGGTATTGTTGATGGCCTTGGAGACCGTGTTGCGGGATATCCCCAACGCATCGGCAATGTCCTGAATGGTAACCTTTTTCTTCACTTTTCCGCCACCTCTTTCTTTATTCAATATTAGCACACCCCAAAAGCATATGTCAATTCAAACAGGCCGGAAGCCGGAAGTGTGCAAATGCAACATTCTCCTCTTGTGCAAGCTGCAAGAATTCGACCAGTGAAAATCAGCGTAAATGACAAATGAAGCAGCAATTGTGAATTGTTTGTTGACACGTTATGAACACAATGCTAAAATTATCACGCAAAATGCGGGAGAGCGCGCGTGCAAATGCACACTCCGCACAATTCACGCACAATCCCGAAAAGGAGGAATTCTATGAGCAAAGCTCCGTCGAATGCCATTGCCGCCAAGGGCGGCGCAAGCAAATGGCATAACACGCTGGTTTATCTCCGCCAGCACTGGCAGCTGTACGCCCTGTTCATGCTGCCCGCGTTCGCGCTGACGGTGATCTTCCGGTACATCCCCATGGGCGGCATCCTGATCGCCTTCACGGAGTACAACCCGATTCGCGGCATCCTGCACAGCGAATGGGTCGGCTTCGCGCACTTCAAGCGCTTCCTGTCTTCCCCCGACTTCCTGCGTTATCTGATGAACACGCTGAAGCTGAGCGTGTACGGTCTGCTCTGGGGCTTCCCGGCGCCGATCCTGCTGGCCTTCCTGCTCAACCGCATCCTCTCGAAGAGCATCAAGCAGAAGATCCAGCTCGTCCTCTACATGCCGAACTTCATCTCCGTCATCGTTCTTTGTGGTATCGTGCGCATCATGCTGGCCCCCACCGGCATGATCAACATGCTGCTCGGCACCTCGACGAACTTCATGACGATGCCCTCCGCTTTCCGCACGATCTACATCGCCTCCGGTATCTGGCAGGGCGCAGGCTGGGCCTCCATCATCTACACGGCGGCTCTGTCCAACGCCAGCAAGGAACTGAAGGAAGCGGCCGTCATCGACGGCGCCAACATCATTCAGCAGATCAAGGCCGTTGAATGGCCTGCCATCAAGGACACGGTGCTGATCCAGTTCATCATGTCCGTCGGCAACATCATGTCCGTCGGCTTCGAAAAGGCCTACGCTCTGCAGACCGACCTGAACCTGAACGCGTCGGAAATCATTTCCACCTACGTGTACAAGAAGGGTCTTCTGGACGGTGACTACGGCTTCTCCACCGCCGTCGGTCTGTTCAACACGGTCATCAACGTCGTACTGCTGATCTCCATGAACGCCATCGTCAAGAAAATGAACGACGGCAAGGGTGTCTGAGAGAGGGGGACTTACTGTGAATAAAACCAAAAAGAAAAGTGAGTTCGCCAAGCAGCCGATCGAGGACAAGATCCTCCTGACGATCGGCTATATCATCCTCGGACTCTTCCTCGTCGCGATCATCCTTCCCGTCATCTACATCATCCTGGCCTCGTTCGTCGACCCGGTCACGCTGCAGAACAGCGGTCTGACCTTCGACTTCTCCAAGTGGACGGCCACGGCTTATGAGCGTGTTCTGAGCAACTCCCAGATCTGGGTCGGCTTCAAAAACGCGCTGATCTACTCGATCCTCTTCACGGTCATCTCCGTCGTGGTCACGCTGCTGGCGGCCTACCCGATGTCCCGCGCGGACTTTAAGGGACGCGGCTTCTTCAACACGATCTTCGTCATCACCATGTTCTTCGGCGGCGGCCTGATCCCGACCTACTTGCTGATCTCCAACCTGGGCATGCTCGACACCATCTGGGCGCTCCTGCTGCCGGGCGCGTTCAGCGTGTGGAACATGATCATTGCCCGCACCTACTACATGGGCATCCCCCGCGACCTGCAGGAGGCCGCAGAGATCGACGGCGCCACCGAGATGATCTACTTCTTCCAGATCCTGCTGCCCGTCTGCACGCCCATCATTGCCACGATCGCCATGTGGCAGTTCGTCGGCATGTGGAACAGCTATTTCGACGCGATGATCTACCTCAACAGCGCCTCCAAGCAGCCGCTGCAGCTGGTCCTCCGCGCCATCCTGATCCAGAGCCAGCCTCAGCCCGGCATGGTGTCCGACATGCAGTCCACCGCCGCCCGCGCCCAGCTGGCCGAGCTGCTGAAGTACGCGACTATCATCATTTCGTCGCTGCCTCTGATGATCATGTACCCCTTCTTCCAGAAGTACTTTGACAACGGCATCATGGCCGGCGCAGTCAAGGGCTAAACCGGGCATCAGGTAAAATCAGACAAAAATCGTCTGGTTATCATCCGGTTTCCGTATTCTTTGTGCTCTTGCAGGACAGTCCTGCCAAAGCTATAATGAAAAGGAGAAAACACACATGAAGAACATGCGCAAGACCCTGGCGCTCGTTATGGCTCTCGTCATGACGATGATGCTTCTGGCGGCCTGCGGCGGCTCCGGCAGCGCCGGCGGCGCGGCTTCCGCTCCCGCGGAGATCCCCGAAGGCGGCTACACCTTCCCGCTGGCCGAGAAGGCTGAGATCTCCGGCCTGACCAGATTCCCCGCCAACACCGAGTCCGAGCCCAACAACCGCACCATCTATAAGCGTCTCGAAGAGCAGACCAACGTCCACGTCAACTGGAAGGCCATCCAGGCCGACCAGTGGGGTGACAAGATCGCCCTCGAGATGGCCAACATCAAGACCCTGCCCGAGTTCATTTCCCCCGCCGGCCTCGGCGACGCCGATATCCTGAAGTATGCCAAGCAGGGCGTTATCATCCCGCTCGAAGAGTACATCACGCCCGAGCTGATGCCGAACCTGACCAAGGTCTTCGAGCAGGCGCCCGAGTACAAGGATATGTGCACCGATGAGAACGGCCACATCTGGACTCTGCCCTGGATCGAGCAGCTGGGTGTCGGCAAGACCGCTATCCAGACCATCGGCAACATGCCCTTCATCAACACCGCATGGCTTGACTTCCTCGGCCTCAAGATGCCCACCACCGTGGACGAGTTCGAGCAGGTCCTGATCGCCTTCCGCGACAATGCCGACGCACTGAAGAAGGAATTCCACATCGACGGCGACATCATCCCCCTGGCCTGCATTGTGAACGGCGGCAATGAGGACTGCCGTGTGCTCTGCAACGGCTTCGGCGAAGGCTACGGCGATCCTGACGACTGGCGCCACATCGTCATCACCGACGACAAGCAGGTCATCTGCGCTGCCAGCACCCAGGGCTGGCGCGATGGCGTGGAATGGCTCCACAAGCTCTACACCGAGGGCCTGTTTGACCCCGATGCCTTCACCCAGGAGTGGAGCACCTACGTCGCCAAGGGCAAGAGCGGCCGCTACGGCGTCTGCTTCAGCTGGGACGTTGCCAACATCGTTGGTCTGACCATGTCTGATATCCAGAACGGCACCTCCGGCTGGGAACCCCTGCCCATGCTGAAGGCTGACACCGTCAACCTCACCCCCAACACCGGCTCCCTCACCTCCGGCTTTGACCGCGGCCGCGGCGCTGTTGTCACCGCCAACGCCAAGAACCCTGCCCTGATCTGCGCCTGGCTCGACCAGATGTACGCTCCTCTCCAGAGCCCGCAGAACAACTGGGGCACCTACGGCGAAGATGACGGCTTCGACATCTTCGTGATGGGCACCAACGACAAGGGCGAGCCCATGCTGCAGCACGCTGACCTCGGCGATCACTCTCCTGTTGAAGTGCGTGAGGCCGAGATGGTCGACGGTCCTCTGGCCGTCCTCGACAGCTACTACGGCGTGTACGTCACCTGCCCGGACGACGCTCTGTACCGTCTGAACTGGATCAAGGATATCTACACTCCCGACATGCACACCAAGTACGTGTTCCCGAACGTGCTGATGTCCTCTGCCGACACCAAGGAGATCTCCAACCTGCTTGCCGACATCGATAAGTGCATTGAGACCGCCCGTGCCAACGCGATCATGAACGGCTTCTCCGATGCCGACTGGAACAAGCTCCAGTCTGATCTGGCTGCTTACAAGATCGACCAGCTCCTGGCCATCTTCCAGAAGTACGTCGACGCTTCTTCTGAGGCTGCTCTGCTCGCAAAATAAGATACTAACACCCGTCCGCGCCCTTCGGGGCGCGGATGGGCAGAGAGAAGGGCTCTCGCATAGAGAGCCTTTCTCTCTGCCCAAAGTGAAAACAGGAGGATTCGCCATGATCAGCAAAATGCTGCAGAAGGCCCGCGATTTTGAAAGAAAATACCTGCCCTATACCGCCGAGGAACAGCCCCTGTTCCACGTCACCGGCGGCATCGGCTGGATCAACGACCCCAACGGCTTTGCACCCTATAAAGGAGAGTATCACCTGTTCTTCCAGTACTACCCCTATGACACCAAGTGGGGTCCCATGCACTGGGGACATGTGAAGACCCGCGACTTTATCCACTGGGACAGACTGCCCGCCGCCCTGGCGCCGGATGCGGATTATGACCGGGACGGCTGCTTCTCGGGCAGCTCGGTGGAACTGCCGGACGGACGGCAGCTGCTGATGTACACCGGCGTGCGCAACGTTCGCCGCCGCAACGGCATGATCGAATCTTTTCAGACCCAGTGCATCGCCGTGGGCGACGGCGTGGATTATGAAAAGTACGAGGCTAACCCCGTCATCACCGCCGCCATGCTTCCCGAGGGCGGCAGCGAGCACGACTTCCGCGACCCGAAAATCTGGCGCGAAGGCGATCGCTACTACGCCGTTATCGGCAACCGCAGCGCCGACGGCAGCGGCGATATCCTTCTCTATGACAGCAAGGACGCCGTCAACTGGAGCTTTGTGAGCGTGCTGTCCTCCTGCCACAACCAGTACGGCCGCATGTGGGAATGCCCCGACTTCTTCCCGCTGGACGGCAAGGACGTGCTGCTGGTCTCTCCGCAGGAGATGACCGCCATCGGTCTGGAGTTCCACCCCGGCAACGCCAACGTGTGCCTGATCGGCCGCTATGACAGAAAAGCCCACCATCTCAACCGCGAAAACGTGCAGGCCATCGACTACGGCCTGGACTTCTACGCGCCCCAGACGCTGCTGACCGAGGACGGCAGACGGGTCATGATCGGCTGGATGCAGAACTGGGAGACCTCCTCCTGCAAAAAGCAGGAGCTGCGCTTCATGGGCCAGATGACGCTGCCCCGCGAGCTGAGCGTGAAAAACGGCCGTCTGTACCAGAACCCCGTGCGGGAGCTGGAACAGTGCCGCGGCGTTCGCATCGATTATAACAACGTGCTCATCAACGGCGAGACCAGCCTGCGCGGGATCTCCGGGCGCTGCATCGATATGACCGTCACCGTGCGGCCCGGCAACGAGAACAATATGTTCAAGTGGTTCCGGCTGTACGTGGCCCGCGACGGCGAAAACTTTACCTTCATCCGTTATCGGCCGGAGACCGGCACCATCAAGGTGGACCGGACCCATAGCGGCTTCCCCCACGATATCGTCAACGTGCGTGAGTTCCCCGCCAGCATGCGCAACGGCGCGCTGAAGCTGCGGGTCGTGATGGACCGCTACAGTCTGGAGCTGTTCATCAACGACGGCGAGCAGGCGGCGTCCTTCGTGCTGTATACGCCGCTGGAGGCCACGGCCGTCAGCTTCTCGTCCGACGGGCTGGAGAAGAAATGAGCTATGGAAAAACGCTTTGATGTGCTCGCACTGGGCGAGCTGCTGATCGATTTTACCGAAAACGGCGAGAGCGCGCAGGGCAACCCGCTGCTGGAAGCCAACCCCGGCGGCGCGCCCTGCAACGTGCTGGCCATGCTGCAGAAGCTGGGCAAGCGCACCGCCTTCGTGGGCAAGGTGGGCCGGGACATGTTCGGCACGCAGCTGCGCGCCGCGGCCGAGGAGGCGGGGATCTGCATGGATTACCTGCTTGCCGACGAGAGCGTTCATACCACGCTGGCCTTCGTCAAGACCTTCCCCAACGGCGACAGAGACTTTTCGTTCTATCGCAATCCCGGCGCGGATATGATGCTGCGCGCCGACGAGCTGCCAGCCGAGGCCATCGCCGGGGCGCGGATCTTCCATTTCGGCACCCTGTCCATGACCCACCCGGAGGTGCGGCAGGCTACGAAAAAGGCCGTTGAGCTGGCACGGCAGAGCGGCGCGCTGATCTCCTTCGACCCCAATCTGCGGCCGCCCCTGTGGGACAGCCTGGAGGACGCGCGGGAACAGATCGCCTGGGGTCTGGGCGTGTGCGATATTCTGAAGATCGCGGACAACGAGCTGGAGTTCATGACCGGCGAGACCGATTTCGACCGGGGCGCCGCTGTCCTCCACAGCCGCTATCCGCAGATCCGCGTGCTGAATATCACCGCCGGGGCGGACGGCAGCTACAGCTACTTCGACGGCGGCAGGGTCTTCGTGCCCTCCTTCCGTCTGGGCGGCACCATCGAGACCACCGGCGCGGGCGATACCTTCTGCGCCTGCGTGCTGAACTATGTGCTGGAGCACGGGATCGAGACGCTCGATGCGGACGCGCGGCGCGAAATGCTGCGCTTCGCCAACGCCGCGGCCTATCTGGTCACCACCAAAAAGGGCGCGATCCGCTCGATGCCGGAGCGCGGCGAGGTGGATAAGATCCTGGAAAACAACTGAAGAGAATAAGCAAAAAGGCCGGTCAAAAGACCGGCCTTTTTGCGTTCGGAAAAATGAAATTATTATCCCCCCCGGGGGCTTGCGGGGCATCGGGGCGGGGGTTATACTACAGTCGATGCATCGAAAAATCACAAAAAGAGGTGCTTTTTATGCATATGGCAGACGCGCTGCTTGCCCCGGCTGTGGCCGCGACGATGTACGTGGCCTCCTCTTCCGTGGCGGGCGTTTCCATCCACAAGCTGAAAAAAGACGACGAACCGAAAAAGCTGCCGGTCATGGCCGTCAGCGCCGCGCTGGTGTTCGCCGGCCAGATGATCAACTATACCATCCCCGGCACCGGCTCGTCGGGACATATGTGCGGCGGCATGCTGCTCTCGGCCCTGCTGGGGCCAGAGGCGGGCTTTTTGTCCATGATCGTGATTCTGGCCATCCAGTGCCTGTTCTTCGCCGACGGCGGGCTGCTTGCGCTGGGGGCGAACGTGTGGAATATGGCTTTCTACGGATGCTTCGTGGGCTATTATCTGATCTGGCGGCCGATCATGCGCTCCAACTGGTTCGGCAGCGACAGCAAGGCCGTGCGCGCGCGGATCGTGGCCGCGTCGATCATCGGCTGCGTGGTGACGCTGCAGCTGGGCGCCTT
>ONSQ01000070.1 GCA_900320465.1 uncultured Eubacteriales bacterium | reverse complement strand
GCCTTCGTTGTGCAGCAGCACGACCTCGGAGATCTGGCTGCCGACGGTCATCGTGGGGTTGAGGGCGGTCATCGGATCCTGGAAGATCATGGCCACCTTGCCGCCGCGGATCGAGAGCATTTCCTTTTCCGGCTTTTTCAGCAGATCCTCGCCGTCCAGCCAGATCTCGCCGGCCGTGACCTTGGCGGGGGGATCGGGCAGGATGCGCAGGATCGCCTTGGCGATCGTGGTCTTGCCCGCGCCGGTCTCGCCGACGAGGCCGAGCGTCTCGCCCTTTTCGATGTCAAAGCTGACGCCGTTGACCGCGTGGACGATCTGCCGGTTGGAGCTGTACTGAACGTGCAGGTCCTTTACCTCAACAAATTTTTCACTCATTTTTCGCTGCCCTCCCTTAGTCTTTCAGGCGCGGGTCCATCGCGTCGCGCAGACCGTCGCCGAACATGTTGATCGACAGGACGGTGATGAGGATCGCGACGCCGGGCCAGAGCATCAGGTGCGGATAGGTCAGGATAAAGTTGCGTCCGGCGGAGCACATGGCGCCCCATTCCGGCGTAGGCGGCTGGATGCCGAGACCGATGAAGGAAAGGCCGGCCGCCTGCATGATCGTGCCGCCGATCTGACCGGTGGTGCCGATGATCGTGGGCGCGACGATGTTGGGCAGCATGTGCTTGTAGAGGATCTTGGCCTTGGAGCAGTTCATGGCCTTGGCGGCCTCGAGATACTCCATGTTGCGCTCGCGCAGGGCCATGGCGCGCGTGCCGCGGATCGAGCCAGGGATGCCGCCCATCGTCATGGCGACGATGGTCTGCGGGATGCCGTTGCCGAGAGCCGCGGAGAGGATGATGCAGAGCAGCATGCCGGGGATGGCCATCCAGATATCGCAGATACGCATGGCCACGTTGTCGACGGCGCCGCCGGAATAGCCGACCAGCGTGCCGAAGGCCAGGCCGAAGAACATGCCGATCAGCGCGCAGGTAAAGCCGAGAGACAGCGAGTAGCGGCCGCCGTAAATGAGACGGGAGAGGATGTCGCGGCCCAGGTTGTCGCAGCCGCACAGGTGCGCGGCGGAGGGCGTGGCGTTGATGGCCGTGTAGTCCATGAAGTTGGGGTCATAGGGGGCAAAGACGGGCGCGAAGGCGCACACTAAGATGACCGCGATGAAGATGCAAAGGCCGATCATGGCGGAGGGCTTGCGCGCCAGGCGCTTGAGCACCTCTAAAAACTGGCTTTGCTTTTTTCTTTTCTGTTCGTGACGTTCCGGATGTTTCATGCGGCCTTTTTCGCCCCCTTCTTGGCAGCGTAGTTGACGTACTGCGCCTTGATGCGCGGGTCAAGGAAACCGTAGACCAGGTCGACGACGAGCGTCATCACCGCCGAGACCGCCGCCAGGATCAGCACGCAGCCGCGCACGACCGGGTAGTCCAGACCGTTGATGCCGTTGAGCATGTAGTTGCCGACGCCCGGGAAGGAAAAGACGCTTTCGATGACAACCGTGCCGCCGACGCACATGCTAAGCTGCATGCCCAGACCGTTGATAACGGGGATGAGGGCGTTGGGCAGCATGTGCTTGTAGATGACCTTGCCCTCGGGCAGGCCCTTGGCGCGGGCCGTGGTGACAAAGTCGCTGCGGATGGTCTCCAGCACGGCCGAGCGCGTCTGTCGGGCGTTCATGGCGATGCCGGAGATGGAGTTTGCGATGATCGGCATGATCCAGTGCTTCCAGCTTCCTATGCCGAATGGCGGCAGCCACCCGAGCTTGACCGAGAAGAGCACGACCATCATCAGCGCAAACCAGAACTGCGGAACGGAAATGAATACCATGGCGAAGACCAGCAGGCCCTGGTCCTGCAGGGTGTTGCGGTGGATCGCCGCGGAGACGCCGAGCGGGATGCCGATGACGGTCTGGATAAAGACTGAGATCAGTCCCAGCGTCAGCGTACGGGGCAGTCTCTCCATAAAGCCCTGGGAAACGGGGACCTTATACTGATAGGAATCGCCGAAGTCCAAATGCAGGAACACGTCGCGCATATATCTGCCGAGCTGCAATAAGAACGGGTCGTTCCAGCCCATTTTTATTCGCAGCGCCTCACGGTCTGCCTCCGGAACGGACATGCCCAGGATGATCTCCGCGGGGTCGCCCGGCATGAACCAGAGGACGCAGAAGATGATCACCGCCACGCACAGCAGCACGATCACCAGCGCGATCAGGCGTTTTACAATGTATCTCCACATAAAGGTGACCTCTCTTTGAATACTGAAAAAAGGGAAACGCTGATAAAATGCCGGGAGAGTGATTTGCGAGGATTTTTTTGTCGCAATGAAGGTGAAAAAACGCAGGCATACTTTGTGTATGTCAAGTTTTTGAGACGATATTGCGGCGGAAACAGACCGCAAAGCACCAAAGCGGTATTTTTTCAGCGTTGACTACAAAAAGGGCGTCAGTTCCCTTTTGTGAGAATTGACGCCCTCCATTGTGACGGAAATCAGGCCTCGGGAGCAGCCCAGGTGCAGGCGCCGGGGAGGAAGGTGAGCTTGTCGCCCTGGACAACGCTGACCATGTCGCTGGGGATGACCATGTAGGTCTTGGTGGTGAACAGGCCCATGGTGTAAGCGTTGTCAACGGCATGCTGCCACCAGGCTTCCATGTTCTCCTTGGTGTGGCCGTCGGCGGTGTTGCACAGAGCCAGCAGATCGTTCCATTCGGGGTCGCTGACATAGTTCGAGGTCTTGCCGGTGCCGGTGTTGGCCGTACCGAAGCCGTGCTCCCAGACGACCGCGATGTTGTCGCCGGCCATCATGCCGACTTCAAGATCCCACTGGCTCGGGTCGCCCTGCGTGGTACGGGCGGAGGTGCGGTCGACAGCCTTGACCTCGGCGTTGATGCCGTACTGGGCCAGCTGGCCGGCGATAACAGTGGCCTCATCGGAGCTCTGGCAGAGGATGTAGAGCTTCTCGCCGTTGTAGCTGGACTGGTCGAGGTAGTACTTCACGACCTCGGCGCGGTTGGCGCCGACGCCCTCGATGGCGCCGCCGGTGTAGGTGTTGTAGTTATCCATGTCTTCCCACTTGAACCAGGTGGCGTCGCTGTAGCCGCCGTAGTAGTTGGCGTAGGCGTACAGACGCTCGTAGGTGCCGCCGGTGGCCTGGATGAGGCCGTCGATGTCAACGGCGTAGAACACGGCCTTGCGCAGGTTGATGTCGTGCAGCGGGGAGGCTTCGTCGCAGTTGGCGTTGAGGTAGTTGACGAACTTCTGGGGATAGTAGGTGATCTGGAACTTGTCGTTGTTGGCAAAGGTCAGTGCGTCGTCCGCGCGGTTGAACTCGGGGCAGCAGGTCAGGTCGCCGGTCTGAAGGCCGATAATGACCTGGGCGCTCTCGCCGATCATACGGTAAACGATGGTCTCGACGTTGGCCGCCTGCTCGGGGCGCGGGGTCATGCCGGCCTTGAGCTGCCAGTAGTCTTCGTTGCGCTTGAGCGTGATGGCCGTGCCGTCAAAGCTGACGAACTTGTAGGGGCCGGTGCCGATCATCTGGCCGACCAGCTGGTCGCCGGACTCGGTGAAGGTCTTCTCGGAAACGATGAAGCAGCGGCAGAAGATGTCGGTCAGGCCGCCGACGCCGTTGACTTCGCTGTTGAAGGTGAAGCGGACGGTGGTGTCGTCAAGGGCCTCGATGGAGACGATGTCGTTCCAGCCGGAGACGGCTTCGTTGTCCTTCTGCCAGTTGTAGGAGAAGGCCACGTCGGAGGCGGTGATGTGCTCGCCCTTCTGGTCATAGATGCAGTCGTAGATGTACACATCGTAGACGCCGGTGCCTTCCTCATGGTCGCAGCCGGGCAGGGGCTTGCCCTGGTAGATGTAGGAGCCGCCGCGGTTGGCGTCGGCCAGCAGGGGGTAGATGTTGCTCAGCGCATCGCACTCGTAGAGCATCTCATAGACTTCATAGTTGCCCGGGGTGTCGTTGGAGGTGCCCCAGGGGGTCAGAGAGGTAGCGACGAGGCTGTTGAGGGCGATATAATCCTTGATATAGCCGGTGTTTTCCACCTCGACGGTGTTGTCCAGCGCCGTGCTGCTCTCCTGGATGGCTTCGGCAGCGTTCGGCGCGCTGGACGCGCTCTGGGCGGGGGCGGACTGCTGGCCGCAGGCGGCGAGGCCGGCAACCATGACCAGAGCGAGAAGCAGTGCTAAGAACTTCTTCATTTTGTTTTCTCCTTCTTTTTTATTTTTGGGAATGCCGCTTTGTGCGGTATGCTGGTTTCTTTGTACCACAGGAGGCGCGGGATGTTGTGGCGCAAAGCCTATTGAATTGTTGCACAAATGTGTAAATTTACGAAAATGTCTTTTTTCAACAAAGAAAACCTTGTCGGTTTTGTTGAAATGTGCTAAAATCGCATCAGTTTATAAACGCAAGGAGGCTCGCCCATGAGCCAGTACACCGTGCTGATCTGTGACGACAACGAGGTCGTCCATCAAAGTCTCAGCCTGTATCTCAAAGCCGACGGCATCCGGACGGTCTCCGTCTACGACGGGGAGACGGCGCTCAAGCAGGTCAAAGAGCAGAGCTTTGATCTGGTCATCCTCGACATCATGCTGCCGAAAATGTTCGGCACCGACGTGTGCCGGGAGATACGCAAATTCAGCGACGTGCCGATCATCTTTCTCTCCGCCAAGGGCGAAGAGATCGACCGCATCATCGGTCTGGAGCTGGGGGCGGACGATTACGTCGCCAAGCCCTTTTCCCCGCGGGAGCTGGCCGTGCGCGTCCGCACCGTGCTGCGCCGCGCCGGCTCGAAGAAGCGGGAGCAGACGCTCTCGCTGGGGGCACTTGAGGTCAATCCCAAGGCCTACGAGGTGTCGATCCGCGGCGAGAGCGTCAAGCTGACGCCCCGGGAGGTAGAGCTGCTGGCCTTTCTGATGGAGCACAGGGGCGAGGTGGTGTCCCGGGACGACATCGTCAACGCCGTGTGGGGCGAGAATTACTACGGGGACTACCGGGCCGTGGACACGCTGATCGCCCGCATCCGCGGCAAGGTCCCCGAACACAAGGCCGGGATCGAGTTCAAATCGGTCTACGGCGTGGGTTATATGATCAACGAGAGAAATGAGAAAAAATAAAGCGTACTCCGACCCTTCGGCCCGCCGCCGGGCAAATATCCTTATCGCGATCCTCGCTTATTTCGGCGGGCTTTTGATCGGCCTTGTTTTCACGATCGCTGTACCGGCGCTGAACAACCGCGCCAACCTCTTCCAGATGGCGGAGGACCAGGCGCGCAGCATCCTTGACACCTATTCGCCGGACAGCGGCCCGACCTTCGGCACGGAGTTTTATCTGCTTGCCGAGGACGGCACGGTCGTCTATGCCAACACCGAGTTCCTGCATCCCGACGAGAGGGCAAAACTTGCCGGCTTTGCGGAGGAAACGATCCGCTCCGGTCGGATCTATCAGCTGCGTATTCTGCGGATGGGCGAAGCCGAGGGAGACGCGGGGCATGTGCTTTGTATCGTCTGCGGCGTTTCTCAGCCCGCCCGCTCCGGCAGACCTTTTGCGGGCATCCTGCTGCGCGACTTAAAGGATCTCGACGTTTCGATCGAGACCTTTGTCGGGATCTACACGCTGCTGTTCGTGACGGCGATCCTGCTGATTTTGTATATCGTCAAGGAGCAGCGGGAGCTCAACCAGCTCAGGCGTGATCTTGTCGCAAACGTCAGCCACGAGCTGAAAACGCCGATCACCTCCATCAAGGCCATCGCGGAGATCCTGCACGACGGGCTGGCCAACGAGCCGGCGGACATCCGCCGCTACAGCGCCTCGATCCTGCGGGAGACGGACAACCTGGAAAACATGGTGCTGGAGATCCTGGAGCTGAGCAAGCTGCAAAGCCGCCTGTCCTCGCCCAGCAAGGAAAAAATCTACGCCGACGGGCTGTTCCCGCCGCTGATCGACCGGTACATGATGCTCTGCGGCGATCTGGGCGTGAATCTGACGGTGGCGGAGCCGGACTACGAGTCCATCCCGCCGCTGTATACGGACGTGGAGAACATGACCAAGGTGCTGAGCGTGCTGCTGGACAACGCGGTGAAGTTCTCCGGCCGGGGCGGCAGCGTGACGATGGAGCTGAAAAACACGCGGAGCTGTCTGACCGTCTGCATCCGGGACAACGGCCCCGGCATCCGCGCGGAGGATCTGGACCACATCTTTGAGCGCTTTTACAAGGCGGACACCGCCCGCAACTCCAAGGGCAGCGGGCTGGGACTGGCCATCGCCTATGAGATCACCAAGAGTCTGGACGAAAAGCTGTGGGTCGAGAGCGAATACGGCCACGGCGCCGCCTTCTTCTGCACCATCCACTTTAAATAGTTTCTAGTTTCTAGTTTCTAGTTTCTAGTTTTTAGTTTCTAGTTTTTAGTTTCTAGAACAATAAAAACCATGGGAGGGAAAACCGAAGTTTTCCCTCCCATGGTTTTTTTATGAACGCCACGCGATCAGCGCTTTTTTCAGCATCCGGTCGCCGAAGGCCCAGTCGGAGAAGACGCCGCCGGAGGAGTGGTCTGGCCGCGAACCCGCGCCGTCTTCCTCATACCAGACGGGCGCGTAGCCCAGTGCATAGAGCCTTTCCTTCATTGTCAAGCCGGCTGAATAGGTTTTATCGCCGGTGCGCGCCGCCAGCCAGACAAAGGGCTTTTCTCCGCCGCTCTGCACATAGGTCTCGACGTACTGCCGCAGATTGTCGGGGCTTTGGAGAAAGGCCTCGGGCGAGGGGTAGCCGGAGCCGCCCCGGAAGCGGTGGGCCGTGCCCTCCAGGTTGCCCTTCAAAAAGCCGTCGTCATAGGACGCGCCGAACACAGAGCCGTAGTGCTCCGGCGCAAGCAGCGCGAATTTCAGCGCGCCGTATGCACCGCGGCCCAGGCCGAAGACGGCGTTGTCCTCACGCTTCGTCGAAAGGCAGGGCAGCATGGCGTGGACATAGTCCCAGAGATCACGGAGAAAATAGCTCTCCCACTGGGCTCCGTTCTGCCAGTTGTTGTAGCGGGCGCTGTTCATGGACGGGGCGATGAGCGCGGTATCGTACAGGGTGGCGTACAGCTCGGCCCCGGTATAGCTCTGCCAGTCGCCGGAGTCGTCGAATTTGTCGTGCAGCAGCCAGAGGGTTTTCCCCTCCCCGGGCGGGTTTTTCCGCCAGTCCTCGGGCAGGAAGACGTGCAGCGTGATGCTCAGCCCGCCGACGAAAACTTCCATTCTCATTTCGACGCCTCCTTCCCGCCCAGGGGCAGATAGTTCAGAAACTGCTCCAGCGCCAGGTTCCAGAAATCGAAGTTGTGGACGCCGGGGGCCTCGAACCAGGTGTGGTCGCAGCCCAGGGCGCGGAAATGCTCGCGGGCGGTGAGATTGTAGCGCCAGGTGAAGTCCTCGGTGCCGCAGGCCTGGAACAGGCGGGGCATGGGCCTTCCGCTTTCTTTTAAGACCGCGGCGGTATGCAGGATGTCCAGCGGCGAGCCGGGGATCTCATCCGCCGACGGGAAGCCGCTCTGGCCCGCGTGTCGCTCGCGCAGGTCGGCCTCACAGTCCAGAGGCGAGGAGAAGCTGCCCACGCAGGCATAGTTCTCCGGGTGGTCGAGCGCGATGCGATAGGCAAGATACCCGCCGTAGCTCAGCCCGGCGATGAAGTTGTCCTCCCGCTTGCGGGAGACGGGGAAGAGATTGCCGATGAATTCCGGCAGCTCCTCCGCGATCTGGCGGTAAAAGTCGCCGAGCTCGTTGCGCCAGCCCTGGAAATCCTGGATCGTGGGCATGACCACCATCAGCCCCATGCGCTCGCAGCGGCGCAGGAACATGGCGTTGAGCGGCCAGGCGGTGAAATCGTCCCCGCCGCCGTGCAGCAGCCACAGCACCGGGTAGGGCGGCGCGGGCGTCTCCGTCCGCTTGCCGGGAAAGGGCAGGGCGTTGGGGGCCTTGGGCGGGTAGAGCACCGCGATATCCTTGCGGCCCACAAAGTCGGAGCGATAGCTGATTCTCACAAGAGGCATGGCTCTCCCCCGTTTCAGCGCAGGGCGTTGAGGGCCTTGACGGTCTCCTCCACCCACTTTTCGGCAGCGCCGGGCATCAGCGAGGCGCTCTGGGATTCCCAGGTGCAGCGCTCGTAGGACTGCTTGTCCGGCATGTACTTCATGCCGCCGTTGACCATGCTGGCCAGCAGCGTCACCGGGAAGGGAGAGCGCTCCTGCAGCTCTTTTTCGGTGATGACGTTCACCTCGGGCTTGGCGCCGACAAAGGCGATCGGTCCGAGCGCGAGCAGCTCGGTGA
Organism: uncultured Eubacteriales bacterium; assembly: GCA_900320465.1. Lineage (GTDB taxonomy): Bacteria > Bacillota > Clostridia > Oscillospirales > Oscillospiraceae > Limivicinus. The sequence goes on along the minus strand of ONSQ01000070.1, from coordinate 1,682 downwards.
CGACCTCGCCCTCCCGTTCGGGGATATAATTGGCGCTCTTGCGCGGCATCATCGGCGCGCGGCCCTTCAGCCCCCAGCGGAACGAGGACTTGCCAAGCTTCAAGTCTGCCGTTTCCTCGCGGCACACGGCCTTTTCCGCCGCAGCGAAGATGTCGGAGGCCAGCACGGGACCGTACTGCTCGACGAGCTTCAGTCCGTAGGCGACGCCGCGATCGTCCTTCTGTACCTTGCCCTCGTCGTCCACGTATTCCAGGAAAGCCTGATCCTTCGGCACCTGGTCGCCCGCGGCGCTCATGAAGAACAGGCACGGCGCGCCGAGCTTTTCCTCCACGATGCGGCAGGCGAGACCGGGGATGTCGGAGGAGATGAGGCGCTCGTTCTCGCGCATCTGGGAATTGTCGATAGCGCAGGGCTTGAGCGCATAGTCGACGAGTACTGCCAGCGGCGCGCCGCCCTCATCGTTGAAGCGCACCACATGCAGCGCCTTGTCGGAGGGGCCGGCGGGGTTGAGATTGACCCACCAGCCGAAGGGCGTCTCGACATCGCGGTTGGTATTGACGTCGCAAAAGCCCTTTTCATAGCCGACCGTAGCGCTGTGCAGCACGGCGGCCTGCTCGCAGGCGGCGGCAAAGGCGGCGCCGACCGCGTCGAACCAGGCTTTTTTCTTCTCGCCGCTCTCGTCGATCATGTGCATCGGCGGCGTGACGTGGGGCGGGAATTCGTCCCGCGTCTTCGGGGCGTGCGGCGTCGTGATCGCATGGGTCACATGGATCCAGATATTTTCTTTTTTCACGCCGCACTTTTCCGCGACGATGTCCTTCATGATCGCGATGCCGTCGTCAAAAATGTTCACCAGCTCCGCTGAAATGATCGCGGCCTTTTCGCCCGCCTCGATCACAACGGCCTTGACCTGGGGATCGTCATGGATGCCTTTAAAGCCCTCGTGGGGGAACAGTTCCTGCGGGAACAGGATCTCGCTGCGGCCGGCGCCGACCTTCAGTTGTGCCATGGTCTCTTCCTCCTTGTTATTGATCGTATCGATTCAGATCTTTCCGTCCACATAGGTGAAGGAAACACCGTTGATTTCTATCTTCCAGCCGCTGTTCATGCGGCCTTCCGTATATTCGCCCCTGTTTCCGGCCAGCACCGCCTCGGCGCAGGCGATCAGCGCGTCGATCTGCCGCGGCTCCACCGCGCCGGGCATGTGGCCGGTATAGAGCACCGCGGGGTTTTTCGCCTTCATCTTTTTGAGCGAAGCGAGATACTCCGTCACCGTGGCGGGGCTCTGGTTGTCGATGAAAACGCCGTGGGCGTTGGTGTTGTCGCCGGTAAAGAGCGCGCCGGTCCGCTCGTCATAGACGCTGACGCTGCCGGCCGTGTGGCCGGGCGTGTGCAGGACGCGCAGCTTTCTGCCGCCCAGGTCGAAGACCGCGCCGTCGGCGAGCGGCAGGGTGCGGCTCTCAAAGGGCTGGAGCTCGAAGCGCTCCTCCCCCGGCCAGTGAGCGGCCTCATCAAAGCGGGCCTCGGCGCACTTGAAGGCGTACAGGGCATCGTCCGCCGGGTGGAGATAGGCCGGCCCGAACTCGGCGTTTCCGCCGCCGTGGTCCGGATGACCGTGGGTGTTGACAAGGATGATCGGCTTGTCCGTCAGCTTGTCCACGACAGCCTTTAAGCTGCCCATG
>ONSQ01000056.1:760-25584 GCA_900320465.1 uncultured Eubacteriales bacterium | reverse complement strand
GGCCAGCATGCTCTGTCCGGCGCCGGACAGGTGCACGCCGCCCTTGCCCCGCACCAGCAGGTTCACGCCCAGCTCGTTTTCCAGCGCGTTCATCATCTGTGTCAGCCCCGCCTGGGTATAGCCCAGCTCTGCCGCGGCGGCCGTCAGACTGCCTGCGCTTGCCGCTGTCAGAAGGGCTTTGACCTTTTTACTCTCCATGTTAATTATTTCACTTTCTAATAAATAGAGTCATATATAACATTTTCTTATAGTAGCCATAATAATATACAGTTATGAAAAAAACAAGGGGGATGCTATAATTCGTTCATAATCTGGTAACAGATGATCACTATTTGGGAGAGAGGTAATAACATGGAAAACAATCGTGGTTCATGGAACAGCAACATAGGCTTCCTGCTGGCTGCCATCGGATCTGCGGTCGGTCTCGGCAACATCTGGGGCTTCCCGTACAAGATGGGCAAATCCGGCGGCTTCACTTTCCTGCTGGTGTACATATTCCTGGCGGTATTTGTCGGCCTGATCATCATGGCGTCCGAGCTGGCGCTGGGCCGCAAGACGAGAAAGGCGCCGATCGCTGCCTACAAGGCGGTCTCCAGCAAGTACTCCTGGCTGGGCTGGTTTGCGGTGCTCTCGCCGTTCCTGATCATGACCTTCTACTCGGTCCTCGGCGGCTACTGCATCTACTACATCATCATCAACCTCATGGGCCTCTTCGGTGGCATGCCGGACGGCTCGTCCTTCGGCGCGATGCTCACCAGCATCCCCGCCTCCCTCGGCGTACTGCTTGGCTTCATGCTGATCTGCTTCATCATCGTTGCGGGCGGCGTATCCGGCGGTATTGAAAAGTTCAACAAGATCGGTATGCCCGCGCTGTTCGTGATGCTGCTCGTCATCATCGTCCGCGCGCTGACGCTTCCCAACGCGGTCGAAGGCCTCAAGTTCATGTTTGTTCCCGGCTACGCGGTCAGAGGCGGCTTCATTGAAGAAGCGCCCAGCCTCATCACCGTTCTCGGCACCGCCGGCGGCCAGATGTTCTTCTCACTGTCGCTGGCCATGGGCGCCATGATCACCTACGGCTCTTACCTCAGCAAGGAGGAGAACCTCGTCAAGAACTCCGGCATCATCGTCTTTGCCGATACGCTCGTCGCGCTGCTGGCCGGTATCGCGGTCATCCCCGCGGCCGTCGCCAACGGCATCAACAACGGCATCCCTGTGGCCAACATTAAGCTCAACGGCCCCGGCCTGTTGTTCTCCACGCTGCAGGACGTGTTCCACAACATGGGCACCATCGGCGGCATCTTCGGCGTGATCTTCTATCTGCTCGTTCTCATCGCGGCCATCTCCTCCGCCATCTCGCTGATGGAGGTGCTTGCGGCCCACTTCATCGACAAGGCTGCCGAGCAGGGCAAGACCCTTGACCGCAAAAAGGTCGTTCTCATCATCACCGCGGTCATCACGGTCATCGGCGCGCTCGTCGCGGCCGACGGTCTGGGCTCGAATCACATCACCCCGGCCGAGCTGTTCAAGCTGAAGGTCAACACCTGGAACGACTGCTGGCTCGACTTCTTCGACTGCTGGTCCGAGGGCATCATGATGCCTCTGGGCGCCATGCTGATGGCGCTGATGATCGGCGGCGAGATCGGCCCGAAGGTCATGCTCGACGAAATCCACAACGGCGAGCACAGCCCCTTCTTCTCCAAGTTCTACCGCTTCTGCGTGATCTACGTGGTGCCGGCGGTCATGTGTCTGGTCCTTGCCGGCCAGCTGACCGACTTCTTCGGCAACCAGGTGGTCAGCTACATCATTTCCGCGGTCTGCTTCATCATCTTCACTTACCACACGCTGATCCCCGACTGGAAGAAGCTGGGCCAGGACGGCAACGAATAAGAAAAGGCACTCAACCATCACTCATACACAAACACGCGCCAAACGAGGGGCTTCCGACCGGAAGTCCCTTGTTTCTTGCTGCCCACCCCTCGGAACGGGACCGCTTGCCGCCGTTCTCCGTCACCCTGAACGCCCGCAGGGAGGCTTTTCTCCCCGCGGGCGTGTTCCTTTGGCATAATCACCAAAAAAAGTCCGAAAGTAAAAATACATGTTGCACCTTGTTTTTACAAAGCATATAATATTGTCTGAAAAATAACGATTTTCGATTACTGGGGGAAAAGCGGCCTTGGAAAGAGTCCTGATCCATATACACGGCATTGTCCAGGGCGTGGGCTTTCGCCCCTTCATCCACAAGCAGGTCCGCGACTTCCGCCTGGCCGGGACGATCAAAAACACCTCCTCCGGCGTGGAGCTGGAGCTGGAGGGCGAGCGGCCGGAGCTGGAGCGTTTTCTTGCCGAGCTGCCCCGCCGCGCGCCGAAGCTGGCGGTCATCGAGCGGGTGGAGAGCGTGTTTTCCCCCGAGCTGAAGCATTTTCAGGATTTCCGCATCCTCTCCAGCCGCACCGAGGAGACGCGCAACACCCTCATCTCCCCGGACATCGGCATCTGTGACGACTGTCTGCGCGAGCTGATGGACCCCGCCGACCGCCGCTATCGCTATCCCTTCATCAATTGCACCAACTGCGGCCCGCGCTTCACGATCATCCGGGACGTGCCCTATGACCGGGCCAAGACCTCCATGAGCGAGTTCCCGATGTGCCCGGACTGCGACCGGGAATATCACGACATCGAAAACCGCCGCTACCACGCCCAGCCGGACTGCTGCCCGGATTGCGGCCCTCACGTCTTTTTCCTGGACGCCGCGGGCAAGCCCACCGACGGCGACGCCATCGAGCGGGCACGCGATGCTCTCAGGGCGGGCGCCATCCTGGCTGTCAAGGGCCTGGGGGGCGTGCACCTGGCCTGCCGCTGCGACGATCCTTCCATCGCCCGAAAGCTGCGCGCGCGCAAGCACCGGGACGAAAAGCCCTTTGCCGTCATGTGCCGGGACGTGGAGTGCGCCAGAAAGATCTGCGCGGTCTCGGCGGAGGAGGAAGCCCTGCTGACGAGCTTTCGCCGCCCCATCGTCCTGCTGCAAAAACGCGAAAAGGGCGCGCTCACACACCTGAGCGAGAATAACTATATCGGCGTGATGCTGCCCTATACGCCGCTGCACGTCCTCCTGTTCGGAGACGATCTGGACATGCTGGTCATGACCAGCGCCAACCTCTCCGACACCCCCATCGTATACCGGAACGACGAAGCACTCTCCCGCCTGCGCTCCATCGCGGACGGCTTCCTGCTCCACAACCGGGACATCCAGACCCGCTGCGACGACTCGCTGTGCTATTGTCTGGAGGGCGAGGCGTATTTCGCCCGCCGCTCCCGGGGCTATGTGCCCTTCCCGGTCAGCGTCCATGAGGACACGGGTATGCTCTTGTCCTGCGGGGCCGAGCAGAAGGCCAGCTTCTGTCTTTCAAAAGGGAACTACGTCTTCCCCAGCCAGCACATCGGCGATCTGAAAAATATGGAGACGCTGGAGCATTACCAGCAGCAGATCCGCCATTTCGAGCGTCTGTTCGATATCCGCCCGACAGCGATCGCCTGCGATCTCCACCCGGACTATCTGTCGAGCGCCTATGCCGCCGCGCGCAGCGAGGAGGAGGGGATCGGCCTCATCCGCGTCCAGCATCACCACGCCCACATGGCCGCCTGCATGGCCGACAATGCCCTCTCCGGCCGGGTCATCGGTCTCATTTGGGACGGCACCGGCTACGGCACGGACGGCGCCACCTGGGGCGGGGAGTGTCTGGTGGGCGGCTATGACGGCTTTGAGCGCCTCGGCAGCATTCGCCCCATCCCCCTTGTGGGCGGCGATCTGGTCACCAGGGAGCCACTGCGCGTGGCCTGGGCTCTGGCCCATGACGCCGGCCTGCCGACGGCGGAGGAAAACGGCGCGCTGTACGAGACCATGCTGCAGAATAACCTCAACTGCCCGCACTCCTCGGGCATGGGACGCCTGTTCGACGGCGTCTCGGCCATGCTCGGCGTCAAGACGCGCTGCAGCTACGAGGGCCAGGGCGCGATCCTGCTGGAAGCCGCGGCCGCGGCGGACGCGGGGGAGCTGCCCCTGGACTTTACCGACGAGGACGGCGTTCTGCGCTTCGACTGGCGCGCGATGATCCGCGCCATGGCCGAGGAACAGCGCCGCGGCACGTCCCCGGACGTGCTCTCGGCCCGCTTCCACAACACGCTGATCCGCCTGGCCGTGCAGCAGTGCGCGTATGCCCGCGAAAGAAGCGGCCTGGACCGGGTCGTGCTCTCGGGCGGCAGCTTTCAGAACATGCTTTTGATGCACCGCCTCCCCGAAGCGCTCCGGCGCGAGGGCTTTGCGGTCTACCGCCACCGCCGCGTCTCGCCCAACGACGAGGGCCTGTCCCTCGGCCAGCTGATGATCGCGCGTGCGGTTTTAGAGAGGAAATAAAAGAAATGTGTCTTGCCATTCCGTTAAAACTTATTGATATCAGCGGCAACACCGCGACCGGTGAGGCGCTTGGCATGACGCGCGAGATCCGCGTGGATTTTATTCCGGAGCCGAAGGTGGGGGACTATGTGATGGTCCACGCTGGCTTTGCCATTGAGCGCCTCGGTGAGGAGCAGGCGCTGGAGGATCTGACGGCCTGGGAGGAAGTGCGCGATGCCCTTTGACACCCGGCGCGTCCTGGACGCGATCCGCGCCCTGCCCCTGGGCGAGGTGCATCTGATGGAGGTCTGTGGGACCCACACCATGGCCATTGCCCGCAGCGGCATCCGCACGATGCTGCCGGACAATGTCAGGCTGCTCTCCGGCCCCGGCTGTCCGGTCTGCGTCACGCCGCCGGAGGTCATCGACGCCGTCCTGGAGCTGGCCATGCATCCCGATGTGATCCTCACCACCTACGGCGACATGGTCCGCGTCCCCGGCAGCACGCCGGGGGACAACCTGGCCCGCCGCCGCGCCCTGGGTGCCAGAGTCGAGGTGGTCTACTCGCCTGTCGACGCGGTGAAGCTGGCCCGCGAAAACCCGGATAAAGAGGTGGTTTTCCTGGGCGTCGGCTTCGAGACCACCGCCCCCGGTACCGCCGCCGCCGTGCTGACGGCCCGGGACAAGGGCGTTGCAAACTTCTCGCTCCTGTCCATGCTCAAAACGGTCGAGCCTGCCCTGCGGGCGCTGATCGCCTCCGAGGGCTTCAACGTCCAGGGCTTCCTCTGCCCCGGCCATGTGGCCACGATCCTGGGGGAGGAGGGCTTCCGCTTCCTGCCGGAGGAGTACGGCCTCCCGGCCGTCATCAGCGGCTTTGAGGGCGAGGATATCCTCTTTTCGGTCTATCTGCTGCTCCGACAGCTGGCAGATCAAAAGCCCAGGGTACAAAACGAATACACCCGCGCCGTCGCGCCGCAGGGCAATCCGCTGGCGCGCGCGATGATGGAAAAATGCTTTGTAGCGCGCCGCGACATCTGGCGCGGCCTCGGCGAGATCGAGGCGAGCGGTCTTGCGCTGCGCGACGAGCTCTCCGCCTTCGACGCGGAAAAGAAATTTTCCCTGCGTTTGTCCGCCCCCGCCCCCGCCGCCGTCACGGCCTGCCGCTGCGGCGAGGTCATCACCGGCCGCCTGGAGCCGGGCCAATGCCCGCTGTTCTCCCGGCGCTGCACGCCGGAGGACCCGGTGGGACCCTGCATGGTCTCCTCCGAGGGCGCCTGCGCCGCCGCGTATAAATATCAGGGAATCGAATAAAGGAACCTCATCCGTCAGACAAAGTTTGCCGTTTCCGGCACTCGCATAAATGCTCATGCCGCAAAGCGGCGCGGCTGCACAAATTCCGTCCCGCCTTTCTCTGCCCCCGGCAGCGGCGGGCCGCAATTCCCCAAAGGGGAAGGCTATAAGGAAGTACCTCATCCGTCAGACAAAGTCTGACACCTTCCCCGCAAGCGGGGAAGGCTATAAGGAAATTTTATTGAAAATGGACGACATCATCACACTTGACTACGGCAGCGGGGGCAATAAGACCTCGCGGCTGATCGAAAACCTGATCGTACCGGCCTTCAGCAACCCGGCGCTGGATGCGCTGGGGGACGGCGCGATCCTCCCCGGGGCGGAAAAACTGGTCTTCTCCACTGACAGCTTTGTGGTGGACCCGCTGTTTTTCCCCGGCGGCGATATCGGCAAGCTCTCCGTCTGCGGCACGGTAAACGACGTGGCGGTCTGCGGCGGCGTTCCGCAGTATTTAAGCTGCGCCCTGGTGATCGAGGAGGGCTTTTCCACCGAACAGCTCCGCCGGATCATCACCTCCATCCGCGACGCCGCGGCCCGCGCCGGGGTCTCGGTGGTCACCGGCGACACCAAGGTGGTGGAGCGGGGCCGGGGCGACGGGCTGTACATCAACACCGCCGGCATCGGCTTTCTGCAATACCCGGGCCTGTCGCCCGAGAAGATGCGCGAGGGCGACGACGTGATCGTCTCCGGCACCGTGGGCGACCATGGCACGGCCATCATGCTCGCGCGCAGCGGCATGATGCAGGGCGACATCCGCTCGGACTGCGCACCCTTAAACGGCCTGTGCGCCGCGATCCTGCAGAGTGCCGACACCGTCCGCGTCCTGCGCGATCCCACCCGCGGCGGCGTGGCCACCACGCTGTGCGAATTTGTGGAGCGCTCCTCCCTGGGCATCGAGCTGGAGGAGAGCGCCCTGCCCATCCGCGGCGAGGTTTCCGCTGCCTGCGGCCTTCTGGGGCTCGAGCCCCTGTACTGCGCCAACGAGGGCAAGCTTCTGTGCGTCGTAGCCCACGAGGAGAGCAAAAAGGTCCTCTCCGCCATGCGGGCGACGGAAGAGGGCCGTGACGCCGCCGTCATCGGCCGCGTCACCTCCCGCTACCCCGGCCGGGTCGTGATGCGCACGTCCTTCGGCGGCAGCCGCGTGCTCCAGAAGCTTTCCGGCGCACAATTACCAAGAATATGTTGATTACAGTTGCAAAACTGTGTATCATAGAAGTGAGCAAAAACTTTCAATAAGGGAAAACAAGAGGTGAAAGGAATGCAAGAGTACAAAAAGACCATGATCGACAAGGATCAGATCGTACCCATTGCAGAGCGCATGAGGAAGAACCAGGTCTGGCTGACGATGATCCACGCCTTCCTCACCAAGGAGGGGCAGATCGAAGTCTGCTACGACTACCAGGTAGAGCCGAATATCGAGTCCTACCACGTGGTCGGCGAGACGGTCCTGCCCTCGATCGGCGGCATCTACGACGTAGCCGCCGAGTGGCCCGAGAGAGAGATCAACGAGCTCTTCGGCGTCACCTTCGAGGGGCTTGACGTATCCCAGCGTCTCTTCCTGCCGGAGGACATGCTGGAGACCCAGGGCAAGGGCCAGATCATGGTCACTCCGCTGAGCGAGCTGCGCAAGAAGAACAGAGAGGAGGCAGCCGAGTAATGAGCTATATTCTCCCCATCGGACCGTACCATCCCGCCCTGGAGGAGCCGATCCATGCCAAGCTCTACACCGAAGGCGAGGTCATCAAGGACGCCGAGGTATTCGTGGGCTACAACCACCGCGGCATCGAGAAGCTCTGCACCGAGCGCAACGCGATCCAGACCCTGGTACTGGTGGAGCGTGTGTGCGGCATCTGCTCCCACTCCCACGCGCTGACCTACGCCCTGGGCGTTGAGCAGATCAACGGCCTGGAGGTGCCGAAGAGAGGCGCCTACATCCGTGTCATCACCGCGGAGCTGGAGCGTCTGCACTCCCACTTCCTGTGGCTGGGCATTGCCTGCCACATCATCGGCCACGACAGCATGTTCATGCACATCTGGGACGAGCGTGAGCTGGTCATGGATCTGCTGGAAAAGCTCAGCGGCAACCGTGTGAACTACGCGATGGTGACCATCGGCGGTTCCCGCCGCGACATCGACGACGAGCTGCGCCGTGAGATCCTGGCGGCCTGCGACGCGCTCAAGGCGCCGCTGGACCGGATCGTGGAGCTGGCGGTGAACGACAAGACCATCGCCATGCGCACCAAGGGCGTGGGCGTGCTGACGCGCGAGGATGCGATCCGTCTGGGCGCGCTGGGCCCGCATGCGAGAGCCTCCGGCGTCAGGATCGACGTCCGCAAGGACTCGCCCTACTCCTGCTATGAGGACTTTGACTTTGACGTGCCCGTGGTGGACAGCGGCGACGTGTACGCCCGCGTGGTGGTCCGCGCGCTGGAGTGCTATGAGAGCATCAAGATCATCCGCCAGGCGCTGGAGACGCTGCCCGAGGGCCCGATCAACCTGGGTACCCGTCTGCCCAAGATCAAAGAGGGCATGGCCGTCACCCGTCATGAGGCGCCCCGCGGCCAGCTGACCTACATGGTCATCGGCGACGGCGGCTTCAACAACTACCGGGTCAGCGCGCACGTTCCGTCCTACAAGAACACGCCGACCGTGCCGCACATGCTGCGGGGCAACACGGTGGCGGACGCGGGCCTGATCATCGCCAGCATCGACCCGTGCTTCAGCTGCCTCGACCGGTAAGATGCACGAGCTGGCGCTTACCGAGGCGATCATCAAAATCATAAACGCCCAGCGCGAGCGGGAGCACTTCACCCGCGTGGAGGAGATCCGGCTGCGGGTGGGTGAATACTCCGGCATCATCCCGGGCTATCTCCGGGACTGCTTCCCCATCGCCGCGAAAGGCACGGCGGCCGAGGGGGCCGCTCTCGTCGTCGAGACGGTGAGCGCCACTTTCCGGTGCGTGGACTGCGGCTATGAGGGCGCGGTGGAGCGCCGTAGCGCCGTCTGTCCGCACTGCGGCGGCGATGCGCTGCGCATGCTGACGGGCCGGGAGTTTTATGTGGAAAGTCTGAAAGTCGAATAAACAAAGGGCTGGGGGGTCGACCGAACCCCTTACCCCAGGGAAGGAGAGGATTTCTCTTGCAAAAAACAAGATTCCCCGCAGTACTGAGCACCTTTGTCATCTGCTTTGCCTTCTGGGTCCTCCTGACATGGAGCTTTGAGACCCAGGAGCTCATCGCCGGTGCGGTGGTCAGTCTGGCGGCGGCTCTGTTCGCGGCGCGCTTCTTCATTCATGAGAAGTCGTTTCGCCTCGTGCATCCGCGCCGCTTCTTCAGTCTGCTGGTCTATGTGTTCGTCTTTTTGGGCGAGCTCATCAAGGCCAATCTGGACATGGCGCGCCGCTGCTTCGGCGGCTGCAAGGACGTGAAGCCCGGCATCGTCAAGGTCCCCGTGGACCTGCCGGACGGCTACGCTCAGGCGATGCTTGCCAACTCTATCACGCTGACGCCCGGCACGATCACCATGGACATCGCCGAGGAGGACGGCAAGAGCTACTATTACATCCACTGGATCGACGTCTCCGAGACCGACCGTGAGAAGGCCGGCGAGGTCATCAAGGGCCGGATGGAAAAATGGATCGGGAGGATTTGGAAATGACGGATATGCTTATTTTCTCGATCGGCTTTGCCTGCCTGGCGGTGATCAATCTCTACCGTCTGGTCAAGGGCCCCACGGGCGCGGACCGGATGGTCGCCGCCGACTCGGTGGACATTCTGCTGTGCTGCGCGATGGTTTTGTTCTCCCTCTACTCCGGAAGAGGCGTGTATCTTGACATCGCCATCATCAGCGCGCTGCTCGGCATCATCGACACGATGCTGGTCGGCCGCTACCTGCAGGGAAGGAGGAAGTAACGATGGATGTGCTTAGAATAGTGATCGACGTTCTGATCGCCGTCGGTGCGATCTTCGCGCTGGCCGGTACCATCGGACTTCTGAAGATGCCCGACACCTTCAGCCGCATGCAGGCCTCCACCTGTATTTCCACCATGGGCGTGATCGGCGTGGCCATCGGCGCGCTGCTCTACGCGATCTTCATCATGAACAGCGCCTCCACCGCCATCAAGATCGCGGTGATCGCGCTCCTCGTCATCACGATCAACCCCATCGGCGCTCACGCCATTGCCAAAGGCGCTTACCGCGCCGGCATCCGCCCGGACAAGCCGATGGAGACCGACGACTACGGGAGGGATCTGGAAGATGAATAATGCTATGATCATCCTGGATATTCTGGTCGTCACCGGACTGTGCGTTTCCGCGATCCTGGCCTGCCACTTCGAAAAGCTGCTCTCCGCCGTCATTGCGCTGAGCGCGACCGGCCTGTTTGCGGCGGCCGCTTTCCTGGTGCTGCACGCGCCCGACGTGGCCATTTCCGAGGCGGCCGTCGGCGCTGCACTCAGCCCGCTGATCTTCATCTTCGCGCTGAAAAAGATCAAAGGAGGCGGAGACGACTAATGAAAAAGTTTCTGACTTATGTCTGCCTCGGCGTGGTGCTGGTGGCGATGCTCGCCGGCGCGCTGGGCATGGCAAAGATGCCCCGTACATATGACGGAGCCAACGCCGCGGTCAGCGTCTATGACCTCCAGCAGGATCCGGACAGCTATGACGACTCGACCGCCGACGGCGCTGCAGCCGCGATCGTGCAGCAGAACCTGGCCAACACCCACGCGGTCAACGATGTCACCTCGATCGTCTTTGACTTCCGTGGCTACGATACCATGGGCGAGGCCTTCATCCTGATCACGGCTGTGGCCGGCTCCACGGTGATCCTCTTTACCAGAAAGGAAAAGGAGGAGAAAAAAGATGGAGAATAAACGGACCTTCAAAAACACGATCCAGCGCTGCGGCTCGGACAAGATCCTGCCGCTGGCCATCGTGTACATGTTCTACATCATCCTGCACGGGCACCTCAGCCCCGGCGGCGGCTTCCAGGGCGGCGTCCTGATGGTCGCCATCGTCGTGCTGCTCTACTTCGGCCACGGCTATGAGACGACGGTCCGAGCGATCAATCCCCATTTCCTGCACGGGGCCGAGGGCTTCATGTCCGTCCTCTATGTGGCGGCGGCCATGTTCGGCATCGCCTATCTCGGCAACTTCTGCCAGAACGTGTTCTATAACATCGGCAACATCGGCGACCTCTTCAGCTCCGGCACGATCTTCATCATGGACAGCATCGTCGGTCTCAAGGTCCTCACCGGCGTGGGAGCGCTGGCGATCACGATGCTCGGCGTGCTGATGGCAGAGTATGCCGGCGAGAAAAAGTGAGGTGGAAGAAATGATTACATATAACTATATTGCGGCTTTCTTCCTCATTGCCCTGGGCTTTTACACCATCATCACCAAGTACAACCTGATCAAAACCGTCATCGGCCTGTCCATCGCGGACTACGGCGTGAACCTGCTGATCATCTCCATCGGCTACAACCCCGGCGGCACCGCCCCGATCTTTACGCAGGGTGAGCTGACGACGGCCAGCTACTTTGTCGATCCGATCCCCCAGGCCCTCACGCTGACCAGCATCGTCATCGGCGCCTGCGTCACGGCCATGAGCCTGTCGCTGGTGGTCAAGCTGCATGACGAGTACGGCACGATCGACACCAGAGAGATAAGGAGGCTGAGAGGATGAGCTTCTTGAGCTATCAACACTTCCCGATCTACTCGGTGATGGCGCTGTTCCTGGGCGCCTTCCTGGTGGTCCTCTTCGGCCGCAGCAAGTTCCTGCGCGGCCTCATCGCCTTCTGCGCCACGGCGATCGCCCTTTGCTGCATGATCCTGCTCATAAAGCCCGTCATGCTCAACCACGAGATCATCTGCTACTGGATGGGCAGCCGCGCCATGGCCGGCGGCTATGCCATCGGCATCGCGATGGAGGTCGACCAGGTCAGTTTGTTCTTCGGTCTGCTCATCGCAACGGCGGTGTTCGTCGCCTGCGTGTACTCGCTGCAGTACATGGATCATGACGACAACATTCCTGAATACTACACCCTGTTCCTGATGCTCGCCGGCGGCGTTATGGGCCTTGTGCTCTCGGGCGACCTCTTCAACATGTTCATCATGGTGGAGATCCTCACCTTTGCCGCGGTGGCGCTCACGGCCTTCCGCAACAAGGCCTTCGGCGCGCTGGAGGCGGCGTTCAAGTACCTGGTCGTGGGCTGCATGGGCTCCACGGCGATCCTCGCCGGCACCATCATGCTCTACGCCCAGGCCCACACCCTGAACTTCGCCCAGCTCTCCGACCTGATCCCCGGCAACATGAACACCTCCACGATCGTGGCCTTCGCGCTGCTGTACATCGGCTTCTCCACCAAGGCCTTCATCGTGCCCTTCCATCCGCTGGCGGCGGATGCCCACGGCGCGGCGCCGGCCTCCATCTCGGTGCTGATCTCCGGCGTGCTGACCAAGAGCGGCGTCTACGCCATCCTGCGTCTGACCTATTTCCTGTTCCAGACCATGCAGCTGGGCTCCATCCAGTTCATCGGCTCGGTCAGCATGTTCGTCTGCGTGACGATGGCCCTGGCCCAGCACGACTTCAAGCGTCTGCTGGCCTTCCACTCCATCTCCCAGATCGGCTATGTGATGACGGCCATCGGCCTGGGCACGGGCCTGGGCATCAGCGCGGGCCTGTACCACGCCATGAACCACACCATGTTCAAGGGCCTGCTGTTCCTGGCGGCCGGCGCCGTACACTACCGCACCGGCATCACCGACCTGCGCAAGCTGGGCGGCCTGGGCAAAAAGATGCCCTGGACCTGCGTCCTGTTCCTCATCGGCGCCGCCTCCATCAGCGGCATCCCGCCCTTCAACGGCTTTGCCTCCAAGTGGCTGATCTACCAGGCCACCTACCTCAAGGCGGTGGAGAGCGGCAACATCGGCTTCCTGGCCGCCACGGTCGTGGCGCTCATCACCTCGGTGCTGACCCTGGCCTCCTTCGTCAAGGTCACCCAGTCCGTCTTCTTCGGCCAGCTGCGGCCCGAGCATGAGGACGTCAAGGAAGTCCCGGCCGGCATGATCATCGCCATGTGCCTCTTCGCGGCCATTTGCGTCGTCACCGGTCTCTTCCCCAACCTGGTCACCGATTATCTCACGGGCCCGGCCGCCAACGCCGCGCTCAACCCCCAGAACTACATCAGCTCCATGCTCACTGGCGAGGGCGTCTTCAAGACCTACGAGGTCTTTGCCGCCTCCGGCGTGTGGTCCCCGGTCAACTGGCTGCTGCTGCTCATGATCGCGCTGCTGGGCGTCACCATCGTGGCGGTCCTCGGCAAGTACGACCAGGTCAGCGAGTCGAAGAAAGGCGAGCTTGTTGACAGCAAATTCGCGCTCTTCTTCGGCGGCGAGCAGACCCAGTACTCCCAGGTCGGCGGCGAGGATCTCTTCTGGGGTCTGAAACACAACTGGAGACACTATTTCTCGTTCATGCACGAGCTGCACAGCGGCGTGGTCAACGACTACGCGCTCTGGGCGGTGGTCGCGCTGGCTCTGGCGATGGTGTTCCTCCAGATCGCGCTTTGAGTGGAGGTGGGACATATGTTTCAATGGCTTACTGTGATCGAAACCCTCGGCTACATTCTCATATTCCCGGGCTTCCTGTTCTGCTTCCTGCTGGGCCTGTTCCTGGCGGGCGTCGACCGCAAGATCGTCGCCAAGATGCAGAAGCGCGTCGGCCCGCCCCTGCTCCAGCCCTTCTATGATTTCTTCAAGCTCTGCGGCAAGGAGACCATCGTCCCCGCCGCGGCCAACAAGGGCATGTTCCTCTTCGCGCCGCTGCTGGGCCTGGCCTCGCTGATCGTGCTGCAGATGTTCATCCCCGTGTTCTCCTTCACCGCTTTTTCCACGATGGCGGACGTGATCGTCATCCTCTACCTGCTGCTGATCCCGGCGCTGTCCATGATCCTGGGCGGCGCGGCCTCCGGCTCGCCCTACGCGGGCGTGGGCCTCAGCCGTGAGATGGTCACGGTCATCGCCTGCGAGCTGCCGCTGGTGCTGGTGCTGCTGGCCGTGGCCCGCACCGTGGGCAACGCCATGGGCACCGGCCTGGTGTTCTCCATGGGCGAGATCAGCCGCTTCCAGGCGGAGAACGGCAGCCTCATCACCCACGTCAGCATGATCCCGGCGGCCATCGCCTTCCTGCTGATCATCCCCGGCGAGACCGGCAGCCACCCCTTTGACACCGCCGAGGCCGAGACCGAGATCTGCGAGGGCCTGCTGGCCGAGTACAGCGGCGCGCCGCTGGCGGTCTACAAGCTCAGCCATTCCATCAAGGTCCTCACGCTCGAGAGCCTGTTCGTCGCCCTCTTCCTGGGCGGCATCGGCGGCGGTATCCGTGCACTGGTGGGCTCCTTCGGCCTCAATGCTGCCGTTACCGGTATGCTGGGCGGCCTGCTGGGCGCCATCTTGCTGGTGCTGCTGTGCATCGTCATCACTATCCTGTTCATCTCTCTTGTCCACGCTATCACCGCGCGCCTCAAGATCGAGCAGGTCTTCAAATTCTACTGGACCGTCGTCACGGGCCTGGCTCTGCTGAGCCTGGTGCTCGCCTGGTACGGCTTCTGAGGAGGGACGGCTATGTTTAAAAAACTGATCGAAGAGAGCACCGAGAAATCTCCGTGGCTGTTCCACATCAACGCCGGGTCCTGCAACGGCTGCGACATCGAGCTGGTGTCGGTCCTGACGCCGCGCTTCGACGCCGAGCGTCTGGGCTACAAGCTGGTGGGCAGCCCCCGCCACGCCGACATCGTTGTGGTCACCGGCCCCGTCACCAAGCAGTCGCTGCCCCGCGTGCTGCGGGCCATTTCCCAGGTGCCCGAGCCCCGCTGCATCGTCACCATGGGCTCCTGCCCGCAGAGCGGCAACGTCTTTAAAGAGAGCTACTCCATCGCCGGTCCTCTGAGCAAATACGTCCACGTGGACGTGGACGTGGCCGGCTGTGCGCCGCGGCCCCAGGCCGTCATCGACGGGCTGGCGCTGGCGAGCAAAATCCTGAAAGAGAAGAGGGGGCAGAAATAATGGATCTTCCGTTTCTGAAAGAAGCCGTCAAGGGCCTGTTTTCCAAGACCAGCTGCGAGATGTACCCCTTCACTCCCAGCGAAGCCGCGCCCCGCTATCGCGGCCGCATCGTTTTCCACCCGGACAAGTGCATCAACTGCTCCATGTGTGAGCGTGTCTGCGCCGGCGGCGCCATCAAGTCCGTCGCCGTCCCCGTGGAGGGAGGATCGCAGATCACCCGCAGCTTCAACCTGGGCTCCTGCACCTTCTGCAGCCACTGTGCCGACTTCTGCAACCACGGCGCCATCGAGCTGTCGGCGGACTACCACATGGTGGCCACCAAGGAGGAGGACCTGATCGTCTCCGGCACCTTCTTCAAGGCCGCGCCGAAAAAGCCGGCCCCCAAGCCCGCCGCCCCGAAACCGGCCGAGCCCAAACCGGCCGATCCGGCCACAATTCCGGCCGGCGCCGCGGTCATCAAGCCCCGGGACGACGGCAAGCCCGTCCAGGTTCCCAGCAAGTGCGTTTACTGCACTCTCTGCGCTAAAAAGTGCCCCGCAGGCGCCTTAACCGTCGATCGCCAGAACAAAACCTGGACTTTGGACGAGGACTCCTGCGTGGCCTGCGGCACCTGCGCCACTGTCTGCCCCAAGAAGGCCATCCTCATGCCCGGCGACGAGCCCGTCACCGTGGAAGCGCCCAAGGCCGAAGAGCCCAAAGCCGCTGCGCCCCAGGCGGTTGCGCCCAAGGAGGAAGCTCCTGCGCCCGCCCCTGTCCAGCCCCGGGACGACGGCAAGCCCGTCCAGGACCCCAGCAAGTGCGTTTACTGCACTCTCTGCGCCAAAAAGTGCCCTGCAGGGGCCTTAACCGTCGATCGCCAGAACAAAACCTGGACTTTGGACGAGGATTCCTGCGTGGCCTGCGGCACCTGCGCCGGGGTCTGCCCCAAGGACGCCATCGTCATGTAAGGCCAGCCTTTTCCCTAAGAACGCCTCCCTTCGGAGGCGTTCTTTTTTGGAAATCCATACCATGGAAAAAGCTTATACTCTGTGCTATGATGGGGTAAAATAGAGGGGAGGGGAGAGCGTGGAAACCGCATGGCTCAATGGTTTGGAGCATCCTGAGGAGATATGCGCCCTGTTCGGGGAGTACACCGATTTTCTCGTCGCGGGCGATCCGGTTTTTGCCCGCTATCTGAAGCTGTAGCACTTCGACGACGAGCTCAATGACCTGGGCGTCAAGTACGGCCCGCCGGAGGGCTGCCTGTATCTGCTGCGCGTCGACGGTAAAACCGCCGGCTGCGGCGGCATGAAAAAGCTCGACGAGGGGCGCTGCGAACTCAAACGCATGTATATCCGTCCCGCCTTCCGCGGCCTGGGTTTGGGCCGCGCCATGGCTCTTCGCATCATCTCCCGCGCGCGGGAAGCCGGCTATCGGGAGATGCTTCTCGACACGCTGCCCTTCCTGACCGCGGCGCAGGCGCTGTACCGCTCGCTTGGCTTTTGCGAGATCGAGCGCTATAACGACAGCCCCATGACCGGCTCGACCTATATGCTCCTGCGCCTGTAAACACGGCAAACAGCGGGAAAAAGGCGCTGGAACTTGACGCGCGTGACTCAATATGCTATAATTTCTCTTAATTTGTGTACCAAAGGAGATGGATATCCACATTATGGATGATGGCAGTCGATTGCCATGGATCATAGCAATCGTTTTGTTATGCTGTGCCATGTATTTTGCCGTTACCGAAACGGCCATGGCCTCGGCTTCGCGAGTCAGGATCAAGACGGCGGCGGAGCGCGGTGATACGCGCGCCAAAAACGCCCTGTTTCTGATCGACAACTTTGACCGCGCGATCACAACTATATTGATCGGTACGAACATCGTACATATCGCCGTCGCCTCCATCGTGACCGTTGCGGTCACCAGGCGCTGGGGATTGAGCGCTGTTTCCCTCAGCACGATCATCACCACGATCGTGGTCTTCTTCGCCGGCGAGATGCTGCCGAAGAGCCTGGGGAAAAAGTACAGCGAAAAGCTGCTTCTGGGCTGCGCCGGCTCCATGCGGCTGATCATGAAGCTCTTTGCGCCTCTTTCGGCCCTGCTCACGGCCATCGGACAGAGTGCGGCGAAGCTCTCCAAGGGCGATCCGGAGATTTCCGTCACCGAGGATGAGCTGTACGATATCATCGAAGATATGACCGAGGAGGGAAGTCTGGACTCCGAGCAGGGCGACCTGATCTCCTCGGCGCTGCAGTTTGGCGACGTGACGGTGGAGAGCATCCTCACCCCGCGCGTGGACCTGGCGGCCATTGACCTGGACGACGATCTGGAGACGATCCTCTCCACGGTCCGCAGCCAGAACCACAGCCGTCTGCCCGCCTATGAGGGCACCATCGACAACGTCGTCGGCATCCTGCAGATCCGCAAATTTATCAAGGCTTACCTCCACATGGGCGCGAACACCGACGTGCGCCCTCTGCTGGACGAGCCCTTCTTTGTGCACCAGAGCACGAACATCGACGAGCTGCTGCCCGTCATGGCCAAGGGCAAAAAGAACATCGCCATCGTCACGGACAACTACGGCGGCACCGTGGGCATCGTCACCATCGAGGATATTCTTGAGGAGCTGGTGGGCGAGATCTGGGACGAGGACGACGTGGTGGAGGAGCCCATCGTGGATCTGGGCGACGGCAGTCTGCGCGTGGACGCGGAGGAGACCGTCAGCGACGTGTTCGAGCACCTGGGCTTTGAGGACCCGGAGGAGGACGAGAAGCTGGTCAACACCCAGATGGGCGAGTGGGCCTATGAGCAATTCACGGCCATCCCCCAGGTGGGCGAGAGCTTCTCCTATCATGATCTCACCGTCACCGTGGACGAGATGGAGCACAACCGCATCCTGACGCTGAAGGTCGCGCTGCAGCGCGCCCCGGAGGAAGGAGGCGAGGACGCATGACCACCGCGCTTGTCATGGTGGGCATCCTGGTATGCCTGTGTCTGTCGGCTTTCTGCTCGGCCTCTGAAATGGCCTATTCCTCCTGCAACACAGTGCGTCTGGAAAACCAGCGGGACGACGGCTCGCGCCGCGCCGCGCTGGCCGTGAAGATCACCGAGCGCTTTGACGACGCGCTGGGCGCCATCCTCATCGGCAACAACCTGGCCAATATCGCGGCCTCCTCGCTGGCCTCGGTGCTGGTGATCCTCCTGCTGGGGAGCGACCGCTACGCCTGGGCCGCCACCGCGGTGCTGACCGTTCTGGTCATCATCTTTGGCGAGACCATCCCGAAAATCACCGCGAAAAAGGCGGCCAACACCCTGGCGCTGCGCTATGCGCCGGCGGTGCGGGCGATGACCGTGCTGCTCCGGCCGCTGATCTGGCTGGTGGTGGGACTGGTGCATCTGCTCACCGGCGGCGAGACCTCCGAGGAAGAGCCCGACGGCGAAGAAGCCGTGGAGGAGCTGCAGTCTATCATCGAGACCGCAGAGGACGAGGAGGTTCTGGACGAGGACCAGTCCGAGCTGGTCCAGGCTGCCATCGACTTTTCCGAGATCTCCGCCATGGAGGTCATGACTGCCCGCGTGGACGTCCACGCCATCGATATCGAGGACGACTGGGACGAGATCGTCTCCGCCGTGGAGGCCTCGCCCTATTCCCGTCTGCCGGTTTATGAGGGCAGCGTGGATAATGTGATCGGCGTGCTGTACCTGAACCACTTCCTCAAGGCGCTGACTGAAAAGGGTGAGCGCACCGAGATCCGCAAGCTGCTGATGCAGCCCTGCTATGTGTACAAAACCATGAAGCTGCCCGCGGTGCTGACGGCGCTGCGCAAGGCCAAGCAGCATCTGGCCATCGTCACCGACGAGTACGGCGGAACGCTGGGCGTCGTTTCGATGGAGGACGTGCTCGAGCAGATCGTCGGCGATATCTGGGACGATACCGACGAGATCGAGCAGGAGGTCGTGGAGCGCGCCGAGGGCGAGTATGAGCTGGACGGCGACATGAATCTGTACGATTTTCTGGAGCTGGTCGGCATCCCGGAGGAGGACTTTGAGGCCGAAAGCGAGACGCTGGGCGGCTGGACGGTGGAGCGCTTCGGCGACTTTCCGCACAAGGGCGACAGCATCCGGTATGAGAACGTCACTGTCACGGTGCTGGCCATGGACGGCCGCCGCGTGGAAAAACTGCTGGCCAAGGTCGATCCGCCTGCCGTGGAAGAGAGCTGAACTCCAATCGTGCAACCAAAAACCGCCCGTCCCAACAGGGACGGGCGGTTTCCTCTCCGCCCTTATGGGGCCGCATAGCGGCGGCAGAGCTCGCGCAGCTTATAAAAAGACGGAAAACGACAAAAATAATACTTGACTATTCCAGGCAGATATGCTATTATACCTAAGCTGAATTGAATATCGCGGGGTAGAGCAGCTGGTAGCTCGTCGGGCTCATAACCCGGAGGTCGTTGGTTCAAATCCTTCCCCCGCAACCACCAAAAACACAGTCCGCCATCGGCGGGCTGTGTTTTTTTGCCGTTTGCCGGCGGGTCAGGACGCCTGCCCGCAAACGGAAAACGCGCCAAGGCAACGTGCCCCAAGAACAAGGTGTTGACAAACGACGGTATGAAATGTATGATTTGTATGTCAATAAAAGGAAAGGAGTTGGATTCATATGGGAAAGCCGGAAGGAAAATACGCATGGACCGTAACGGTCGGAACAAAAGGGCAGATCGTCATCCCCAAAGAAGCCCGTGAGGTGTTTGATATTCATCCCGGAGATCACCTCCTGATCCTGGCCGACGCCAAGCAGGGCCTGGCGATCCCCCCGAAAGATTCCTTCGACGAGTATTTCAAAAAACTATTCAAATAAACGACGGAACAGGAGGCAGAAATCATGCCGGTATTTTGGGGAGTTCCCCTTATTGCCTGGATTCAGATCATCCTTGGATCGGGCGTCGTTCTTTTTGCCCTGATCAAATTCCTGCGTCGTCCAAAGAAGAGAAAAGCGGACGGATTTCTGATTCGTGACGTTCATGTCATCGTAGGCGACGGCAGCGAGCTGTTTCACCAAAACGTTCTTTTCAAGGACGGGATCATTCGAAGAATCAGCGATAAAACGATCGAGGACGCCGCTGCGGCCGCCATCGACGGGACCGGGTTAACCCTTATGCCGGGACTGATCGATTCTCATATTCATATCCAGGGCGGCTTCAGCTGCCGCAGCGAAGCGGAGAGCGACGCATTCCTGCGCGACAGGATGCCGCAACTATTCAGCGAAGGCGTGTTGCCCTATGGCATTACCACCATCAAGGATCTGGACGCGCCGAAGCATTTCATTTACAAACTGCGCGATAAGCTGAGATCCGGCGGGATCACCGGGCCTGAGCTGCTGATCGTCGGACCGAACTTTACAGCGCCTGGCGGGCATCCTGCCAGCACACTGGGATCGAACAGCCCCTGGGCGAAGGAGGAAATGGCCATTGAGGTTTCCACGCCGGCGCAGGTGAGCGAAGGGATCCGGGAGCTGAAACAAGCCGGCGTCGATTTCCTGAAATTTACCTACCAGGGCGGCGACTACTGGTATTTCGATGAAAAGAGAAGCATTCGAAAGATCGACCGGGAGCTGATGCGGCAGATCATCCGCGAGGGCAGGGAAAACGGCCTGCAAGCGACAGCTCACGTTTTCTATTATGATGACGTAAAGGAGCTGCTGGAAGCGGGGATCTACGGCATTGAGCACGGCATTCTGGACCGGGATATCGAGCCGGACGATCCGATCGTCGCGCTCTGGAAAGCGTCCGGCGCGCGCTTTGTTCCTACTGTCAACGCCATGACCTACGAAAAGGATCCGGCGAGACTGGCGCACAGCCTGCACAATCTCAAGGTCCTGTACGACGCCGGCATTCCCATCGCCATGGGCACAGATAACATGCTGGAGAGCATGACCGGCGAAATCGAGCACAGAGAGCTGGCATATTACGTGGAAGCCGGCCTCAGCCCCATGCAGGCCATTGTCCTTGCCACCGGGAACAGCGCCGCGCATCTGGGGATCGCCGACCGCAAGGGCCTTGTGAAGGAAGGCATGGAGGCAGATCTGATCCTGCTGGAAAAGGATCCGGCAGAGGATATCTCCAACATCAGCTTCATCGACAAGGTGTTTCTGAGGGGCAAGATCGTATTCTCCCAAAACGCAATTTCCTCATACGACATTCCGGATTATGCTTATCCCGCGGATATATCAACGCTGCATTATCAAAAAACGAACGGTACGGAAAGGCGCCGTTTGGATGTGTCCGGCTATGCTGAGAAAGGCGAGATCACGCAAACGCTGACACGGGATGATGCCATCTGGACCGAGGAGATATTTCATGTTGAGCGGAATCTGTCGTGCACGCGCTGGCAGTACAAAAGGCCGTCCGACCAGACGGATCTCCATGCGCAAAAAGACGGCGATTATATCAAGCTCTCCGGGACCTTCAAAGGAAAAGCACAGCACAAGACCTTTAAGATCGGCGACGGTCTGTGGTATCAGATGATGGAAATGGCTATGCCCGCGTTCATCGCCTCTGAGGAAAAACAGATCGTATTCTATTCGATCGGCACCGGAAATAACCGCGGCGCAATGGGTCTCGGTGAATTCGCCGCCGAAAAAGCCGGCGAAGAGACGATCTCGGTAAACGGCAGCACATACGATTGTGTAAAGATCAGTTTCGTTCTCACGGCGTTTTCCTGGGCATGGACCGGGTTTTACTGGTATGACAAGCAGACCGGTCAGCTGGTGCAGACAGGCGAAAAAGGAAAGAACGCTGAAAAAAGCGGCTATCAGCTGTGGGGAATCGAATAGATCATGAGGGCCGCTTGCCGCTGGGCTTGTGCGGTGTAAATGCATAAGGCTGCATTCGAGGGATACGTTAGCCCCTGCCTTGGATCTCAAGGCAGGGGCTGAGTCGTCTTATGCCTTTTCCTTCACTCTTTGGGGATAATCCCGTGCGCTTTTTGCCTGAAAACATAGATTTTTCAACGTTTTGAAAATATCCTTGCTCAAGTGCGTTATTATTGCTGTGACCATTGGCGACTTATGAGGATTTATGCAGACTTATCGTTTCTCCTTCACTTTTTTAGGAGAAACCCGTGTGCTTTCTGCCTGAAAGCATATTTTTTCAACGTTTTTAAAATGTGCTTGCTCAAACCGTTTGACCACAAAAACACAGTCCACCCGTTGGGTGGGCTGTGTTTTGCCGTTATGGGGAAGAACCTGATTCGATGCTCTCCGGGTTATGAGCCCGGAGAGCGTAAGATTTTTCAAAAGAATCATTCCAAAAACGGATCAAGGGCAGATTCCTCTGCCCTTGATCCTGGGTGTTCCGTTTTCAGGATAACAACTTCTTTCGCCGCTTCCACGCTCCGGAATAGTAATAGATCCCGCCGACGAGGATCGGGCCGAGGCGCGCCAGCGCGTCGCCCAGGAAGAAGCCCTGCACGCCCATGCCGCAGGCTCTGGCGAAGAAAAAGCTGAAGCAGATGCGGAAAATAACGCCGTCGAGCAGCCCGCCCAGCAGACTGAGTCCGGCGTTGCCGGTGCCGGTGATGACGGCCTCATACGGGCTCATCACGGCGGAGAGCAGGAAGATCAGCGCGCCGATGAGCATGAAAGACGGCGCAAAGGAGAGGACCGCCGCGTCCCGGGTGAACAGCCCGAAGACGGCATACGGCGCGGCAACGGAGATCAGCCCCAGCACGAGCGCAGTGGATACGCTGATGACAGCGGCGGAGCGCACGATCTTTTTGACCCGGTCGTGCCGGTCGGCGCCGATGTTCTGTCCCACCATGGACCCGGCCGCCTGCTTGGCCGCCATGGAGAAGATGTTGGCCAGGTGGACGATCTTGTCGCCGATGGAATAGGCCGTGGCCTCGGTCAAGCCGTAGAGATTGACAAAGCTCATCAGCACCAGCTGCGTGATCGTGATGCAGCACGCGCGCAGCGCGACGGGATAGCCCAGCCGCAGCATCACGCGCAGCTTCGGATAATCGACGCGGAAGCTCGCAGGCCTGAAATCGAAGCCGAAATGCTCGCGGCGGCGATAGAGCACCGTGAGCGAGAAGAGAAGCGACAGCCCCTGGCCGAGCACGGTGGCGATCGCGGTTCCCGCGGCTCCCATGTGGAAGAGAACGATGAAGATCAGGTCGCCGACAAGATTGATGAAGGCGGCGATGGCGATGAAGATCAGCGGACTTTTCGAATCCCCCATTCCGCGCAGCACCGAGCTGACGGCGTTATAGCCGAAGATCAGCGGCAGGCCGGCGCAGGTGATGCGCAGATACACGACCGCGCTTTCAAAGGCCTCGGGGGGCGTGTTGAGCCAGGTGATGATCCGGCGTGAGAAAAGGAATGTGACGAGCGCGAACAGGAGCGACAGGCCGAACATCTCGGAAAAAAGCGTGCCGATCGTGGCGTTGAGCTCGTCACGGCGTCCGGCGCCGACCAGCTGGGAGATCAGCACCTGTCCGCCGCCGGCGAAAGCGAGGCCGATGTTGGTGAAGAGATTGAGCATCTTGCCGCCCATCGTCACGGCAACGATGCCGCTGCTGCCGACGAACTGGCCGATTATGATGGTGTCGACGGTGTTGTAGATGCTGTTGAGCAGGTTTGCCAGCAGAAAGGGCAGAAAAAACTTGAACAGCAGAGGCATGACCTCACCCCGGGTGAAGTCGGTGCCCATTGTCTTTTTCTCAGTTGCCGCCGCCATCTCAGGGCCCCATATAGAGCGGGCTGCCGATCGCCTTAAGGTGCGTCTGGTACTCGCAGGTGCCGTAGAGCGCGTCGCGGAAATTGACCAGCTCGATGCGGTGCTCGGCGATCCAGTCAAACAGGCGCGGATCGCACAGCGCGGCCACGTCCTGGCAGCGGGCAACGGTGAACTGTCTTGCGCGGGGGCGGTTGGCCCGCTCGCCGAGACGGTAGACGAAATAATCGAGATAGCCGGGGTGCCACGACTGCTCGACCGTCACGTCGTCCGGCAGCCGCAGCAGCCCGGCACGATCTTCGGTGTAGTAGAGGACAGGGTCATAGTTTTCTTCGACGTCGCTGATGCTGTCGGTCAGCAGATCGATATAGGCAAAGCCGCCGTCCGCAACGACGATCTTTTTCCCGACCCATTCCGGCGCGGGCTCCGAGGACGGCATGCCGGCGGGATTGTATAGAAAGGCCCAGGTCTCGCCTCTTTCGCGTCCGGCGAGGATGCGCTCGCCCGTGCGGCTGTCGCCGCCGAGGCGTTTGGCAAAATTCAGCGGGATGCCGTTTTCGCGCTGCACCTGCTCAAAGGCGCGGCAAAAGGGCGACGAGCCGTGTACGCCCGCCCCGGTATCCGGCAGCGCGCCGAGAATGTCGCGGCAGCGCTCAAGCTGTGCGCGAAGCTCGGCGAGCGCTTCGTCAAAATCGACGTCCTCCGCCTTGCGCAGGTCGGTGCGGAAGCGGCCGTCAAAGGCGCCGCCGTGTTCGACCAGAGAGGGGACGCGCGCCGCGCCGAGCACGGGCGAGCCCCACATGTGCCCGTGCCAGCCCACGGAGATCCAGGGGTAGTCGCGCAGGCGGCGCAGCGCGTCCTCGGTGCCGGGGCAGTCCAGCATCACGTCGGCGGAGGTGGAGAGACCTTTGTCAAAGGTCTCGAAGGTCCCGATGTTGCAGACGTCGGTGAAACCGACATCGTCTGCGCGGATGATCATTTTCATGTCAGTACCTCCCTGATTTCACCGGTTTTCCCGTCGCGTGCAAAGCGGCGCAGGAAGCTCCAGCTCAGCTCCGCCATCTGCGGGGAGATCATGTGCGGCAGGTTTTCCAGCGTGACAAAGCGCAGATGCCAGTTGCCGTCCACATTTTGAATATCGGAGATATAGGCCTCAAAGCCCATGGAATAAACGGTCTCGTTCCGGTCGCCGGGGATGCCGTTGATGCGCTCGGCACGGTCGGCGCTCTCGAGCGCCGCCATGATCCGCTCGTCGCTCTTGTCCGGGCAGCGGAAGGCCCGCAGACGGCGGTGGAAGGCGTCGATGGCGTT
>ONSQ01000056.1:0-729 GCA_900320465.1 uncultured Eubacteriales bacterium | reverse complement strand
TGCGGAAAGACGTTTTCGATCGCGCCGCAGATGTTGATGAGCGGCAGATCGTGCTTCGCGTAATCCGCGATCATCTCGTCCGTGACGGGGATGGAATCGAGCGTATAGTTCGGCGAGCCGATGCCGTGGCGGTCGTTGAGCGTGGCGACGGCCGTGATAAGCTCGGGATGGCGGCGGGCAAACTCCAGCGCGAAATACCCGTTGTGGCTCTGGCCGGTGAGATAGATGCGCTCGGAGTCGATCGGGTAGAGCGTTTCGGCCTCCTTGAGGATGTCGCACAACAGCTCGTTATCGTCCGGCGACTCCATTGCGAAGAAGAGCAGTATGCACTCCCCGTTCGCGGCGATCTCGATCTGGTCGTGGTAGAACTGCAGCGCCGTGACGGCCATGAATTCGCCGACGGGGCGGACCTCCTTCAGGCAGATGAGAAGAGGCAGCTTTTCCGTCGTCCCGGCGGGGCGCACCGTCAGCCAGCGCTCGCCCGCGGTGAAATGCCCCTCCAGCTCAAGGCCGCGTCGGCGGAATTCCTCCAGCAGGCCGGGATCGTCCCAGCGGCGGTAGTCGCGCTCCCAGCGCATCGACTCGGCGATCTTCCGCCCGAGCGTGCTGTGAATCAGCCGTTCGAGGTCGAACTCCGGGTTGTGCCGGTTCAGCTGCGAGCAGATGAACTGGTGCGCGGTGCAGGCCATCCAGCGGTCGGTGATCCGCACGGCGGAAACGCCGTGAAAA
>ONSQ01000052.1 GCA_900320465.1 uncultured Eubacteriales bacterium | reverse complement strand
GCGGAAAACGGCGTGACGGTCACCGTCGCGTTCATGGACTGAGCCCGGCTTGCGCCTGCTCTTTTGGGACATCATAAAAAAGGATGTGCATCATGACTTCCTCGCCCACCTTCTTTTTCGACTTATACGGCACGCTGTGCACGGTCTGGACCGACGAGGACAAGACCTCGCTGTGGCGCGGCGCGGCGGCCTATTATTCCCTGTGTGGGGCGAAGTACACGCCCCGTGAGCTGCAGGAGCGCTATCTGGCCCTGTGTGCTTCGGAAACGCGCGCCCTTTGCGCCGCAAGCGGCCTCGGAGAGGACGAGGTGGAGATCGAGCTGAAGAGCGTCTTTCGCCGTCTGTTTGCGGAAAAGGACGTCGATGTGAGCGATCGGGGGGTGCTGGACGCCGCCGCAGTCTTCCGCGCTCTGTCCTATCGCCGCGCGCCGCGGCTGATGAAGGGCGCCGCTGCCACGCTCAGCGTCCTGCGCAAGCGGGGCAGGCGGGTGTACCTGCTGTCCAACGCCCAGAGCTGCTTCACCGTGCCGGAGCTGCGGCTTCTGGGGCTGAACGAGAGCTTCGACGGCATCTTTCTGTCCTCGGACTTCGGCTGCCGCAAGCCCTCCGCTGCCTTTTTCCGCGCCGCGCTGGATCGGGTGGGCGCCGCGCCGGAGGACAGCGTCATGGTGGGCAACGACCCCGTTGCGGATATGCTGGGGGCCTCTCGCTGCGGTATGGCGACGCGCTATCTCCACTCCGTACAGTCGCCGCCGCGGGGCGAACCGCTGCCGGAGGGCTGCCGGGAAATCACCTCGCTGACCGATCTGTTGGCCTGACCGTCGCAGCACAGCGGCAAAGGTAAAAAAAGAAGCAGTGAAAGTCCGTCTTTCACTGCTTCTTTCTATATATATCGTTATACCTTTCCCAGCATACGCAGATAGTCCGGCAGGGCCAGCTCGAACTTGACGCCGTACCAGTGGCTCTCATCGCCCTGGGTCAGCTCGATGCACCGCACGGTGTAGTCCGCCGCCAGCACGGCCGCGTCGTAGGCGCTCATGCCGTTTTCCAGCGCGCCCACGAAGGCCGATGCGTACACGTCGCCCGTGCCGTGGCAGCCCTTGGCGATTTTCCGGTGCTCGTAATAGCGGGTCCCGTCGCCCTCGCGCACGACGACGCCGGTGTGGCTCTCGTCATAGCCCACGCCCGTGAGGACGATGGTCCGCGCTCCCCGCTCCGTCAGCGCGTCCAGCAGCGAGGCGATATACGCCTCGTCATAGCGCTCGCGGTATTCCATTCCCGTGAGGAAGCAGGCCTCGGTGATATTGGGCAGCACGAAGTCCGCGCAGAAGGCCAGCTTTTTCATCTCCTCCACATAAGCGGCGTCAAAGGCGGGATAAAGCCGTCCGTTGTCCGCCATGGCCGGGTCCACGATCACCGCGGCGTCCGGCGCCAGCAGCTGCCCGATGATGGCTTTGACCGTCCCGATCTGCTCCGCCGAGCCCAGATAGCCGGTGTACAGACCGTCAAAGCGGATGTTTTCTTTTTTCCAATGGGCGGCGATGCCGTCCATATCCGCGGTCAGATCCCGCACCGTGAAGCCGGTAAAGCCGGCCGTGTGGGTCGAAAGCACCGCGGAGGGCAGGATAGCCGTCTCCATCCCCGCCGCCGAGAGGATCGGCAGCGCAACGGTCAGCGAGCACTGGCCGACGCAGGAGATATCCTGAATGGTCAACAGTTTTTTATACGACATGGTGTACCTCCGATCCGGAAACAAATTCTCTGCTTGACATCTGACGGATGTGAGTATAAGCTGATTTTGGTCTTATTGATAGTGCCAATTCAGGAGTTTTTTATATGACCAGATTTGAAAAAAAACCGGGCGAGAGCGCCTATCTCCAGCTCTACCGCCAGCTGCGTCAGGCGCTGATCGCCGGGGCCTGGCCGCCGGGGACGCGCCTGCCCTCCAAGAGGGCCCTGGCCGCCGAGACCGAGCTGAGCCTCATCACCGTGGAGCACGCGCTGGCGCTGCTGGCCGACGAGGGCTGGATCGAGACGCGGCAGCGCAGCGGCTGCTACGCGCTGGACCGCGGCGCGGCGGCGCGTCCCCCCGCGGCGCTGGAGGAGATGAGTCTGCCCGCCACGGTGCCGGAGGACTTCCCCTTCAACGCCCTGGCGCGCATCATGCGCCGGACGCTCAGTGAAAAGGGCGAGACCATTCTGGCCAAGTCCCCGCCCCTGGGGACGCCGGAGCTGCGCGCGTCCATCCGCCGCTATCTTGCCCGTACCCGGGGCATGGACGTGGGCGAGGACCAGATCCTGATCGGATCCGGCTCGGAGTACCTGTACGGCCTGCTGGTGCAGCTCTTCGGGCGCGATACCCTCTTTGCGCTGGAGGAGCCGTCCTACGAGACCATCCGCCGGGTGTACGAGTCCAGCGGCGCGGCCTGCGTGGGGCTGGCCATGGGGCCGGACGGCATCGGAAGCGAAGCGCTGGCCTCTTGCCGGGCGGGGGTGCTGCACGTGACGCCCTACCGCAGCTACCCCAGCGGCATCACCGCCAGCGCCGCCAAGCGCGGCGAATACGCCGCCTGGGCCGCCGCGCGCGGCGCCTGGCTGGTGGAGGAGGATTACGACGCCGGTCTGGGAGCGCCGCCGGGGCAGATCGAGACCCTTTTCTCCCTGCTGCCGGAGCGGACGCTGTACCTTTCCACCTTTTCCAAGACGCTGGCCCCCTCGTTCCGCACCGGCTTTCTGGTGCTGCCCCGCGCGCTGATGGCCGACTATCGGCGGCGTCTGGGCTTTTACTCCTGCAGCGTGCCGGTGTTTGACCAGTATGTGCTCGCCTCCTTCATCGACAGCGGCGAGCTGGAGCGTCTGACCAACCGCAGACGCAAAAAGAGACTGTGAATCCACAGTCTCTTTTTATTTTATTTCCTTGCGGCCGGGCTCAGGCCTGGGCGGAGGCGCTCAGGGTGCCCAGCACCAGACGGTAGCTGCCGCCGGTCAGGCTTTCGGTTGAGTAGATCACATAGGTGTAGCCGCACCGGGCCTCGACGCTGCCCACCACCTCGCCGCTGGCGTCCGAGACGACCTGGGCGCTGGTGTTTGCGCCGCCGCTGAGCGTGAAGAGCAGCGCGCGCTGGCTGCTCTGGCCGGAGAAGCCCTGGGGTGTTTTTGCCGTGCCCACGCCCACGAAGCTGCCGCCGTAGATGGCCGCGCCGCTCTTGGCGTCGATGGCGTCGCCGAAGGCGCTGACGTGGATGCTGCCGCCCCGGATGTCCAGCGTGCCAGTGCCGCTGGCGCGCGTTCCGGCCTTGAGTCCGTCGGCTCCCGCCAGCACGTTCAGCTCGCCGTCGTAGATGGTCAGCAGGTTCTCGGCGTGGATGCCGTCGTCGCCGGAGCGGATGGCCAGACTGCCGCCGCGGATCTCCATGGTGTCGTTGGCGCTCAGCCCCTTGCCGCTGCGGGAGCCCAGCTCCAGCGTGCCGCCGACGACGAGGAGGTTGGCGCTGCTGTGCAGGGCGTGGTCCTCGGCGTCGATGACCACATGGCCGCCCGTGACGCTCAGCACGCCCTTGGCCTTGGCGCCCTTGCTGCTGGCGGCGTCGTCTGCGCCGGTGGTGGTGATGCTGATCTCGCCGTCGATGATCGTCAGGTCTGTGGCCGCGGACATGCCGTCGCCGCCGGCGGTGATGTTCAGCGTGCCGCCGGAGACGCTGACAAAGCCCTTGCCCTCCTTGAGGGCGGAGGTGGCCTTGACGCCGTCGTTGCCGGCGACGACCGTCAGCGTGCCGCCGGAGATCTCGACGCTCTCCGAGCCGCGCACGCCGTTGTTCACGGCGCTGACCGTCAGCTCGCCGCCCTGGATGTCCAAATCGTCCTTGCAGGTGATGCCGTTGTTGAGATAGCCCAGGATCTCCAGCGAGCCCTCGCCGAGAATATCCACGTCGTCCTCCGAGAAGAGCACCGCGCCGTCGCGCTTCACGCCGTCGTCGGCGTCGCCCTCCCGGCCGGAAACCAGCCGGTTCCGGCTGCCGTTCTCCAGCACCAGGATGAAGTTCTTCACCTGGTCCACGCGGATGGCGCTGCCGCTGAGATTGGTGATATCCGCCCCGCGCAGGGTCAGGGTCACGTCGCCCTTGACCTCGCCGGTGTTGACGACGATGCAGCCGTCGGTAAGCGTGCCGGAGACGCTGTACTCGCCGGGAGAGGCGATCGTCACCGTGCTGCCGCTGACCGAGACGCCGCCGCCGCTGAAGGAAGCGCTGTCGCCGTTCAGGCTGATCGCCGCGCCCTTGGGCGAGGTGTCGGCCGCGGCCGGGGCGCTCGTCGGGCTCTGGGCCGCCGGACTCTGGCTCTCGCTGCCGGGACCGGGGCCGATGACGGGGTCGTCACAGCCGCACAGCAGTCCCAGGCACAGGCAGAGTATCAGAAGAAGTGCAAGTCGTTTTTTCATCACAGCATATCCTTGTCCGATTCGCGGCCGCAGATGATGTTCAGATTGCCGTTGCGGCAGCGCAGCTCGTCGATAAAGTCCTTGCTGACGTCGCTCCCCTTGATCTGGAGGTCGTAGGTCAGCTCGTAGAGGGTGCCCATGTTGGTGGTCTTGACCTTGGTGAGCTGGTGCGAGGCGGTGTATTTTTCGAAAATGTCGTCAAACAGGCCGTCGTAATCCAGATTCTCGGGGATCGTGATGCGCAGCTGGCGATAGCTGCGGCTGTTCTCGCCGAAGCGCAGCAGCGTCAGCACCAGCACGGTGGCGGCCACCACCAGGAAGAACAGCGCCGCGATGCCCACATAGCCCATGCCGCAGGCAAGGCCGATGGCCGTGCCGGTGAACAGGCCGCTGAGCTCCCGGGCCGTGCCGGGGGCGCTGCGGAAGCGGATCAGCGAGAAAGCGCCCGCCACGCCCAGGCCCGCGCCGATGTTGCCGTTGACCATCATGATGACCAGCGTGACGATGGGCGGCACCAGCACCAGGGCAAAGGGCAGATTGCCGCTGTGACGGCTGCGGAAGGAAAAGACCAGCGCCGTCAGCACGCCCAGCACGAGGGCCGACAGCAGGCAGATCACGAACGAGGAAACGGTCATGGCGGCGGGGATTACACTGTTAAACACAAACGATCACTCCGTTAAAGTATTCGCGCAGAAGGTGGTTTTTGTAGCAGGTGCCATACTTGGAAAAGCTGGTGGGAAACAGCGAGAGCTCCGAGAGCAGATGGGCCAGCCACAGCGGAGCGGTGCCGGGGATCTTGATCTCCATGAGCACCCAGCCCGGCTCCAGCAGATTCTCGCCCCGGCTGCCGCACCTCAGATCCAGCTCATCCTCGCGCCAGCGCAGGTTTTCGTCAAAGGTGATGCGCAGCTCGCTGTCCTCCACGCACACATACGCGCTGCGGTCGCAGGCGATCACCGCCCTCGGCGCCACGGCATTTTCGTGCAGGAACCAGTCGATCTCCCTGGTCATCTGCGAGTTTTCCGGGGGCGGGGCCTCTCCGGCCAGATAGGCCGCTGCCCGCGCGGCGCTCATGGCCACGCGGCGCTTGTAGACCATGCCCTTGAACTTCTTTTTCAGTTCGATGAACACCGTGTCGTCCGGCCCCGGGACGTTGTAGCTGCGCACGCGCAGCTTTTCCTTATACACAGGGGCCTCGATCGAGTGCCGGATCAGGGCAAAGTCCGCCGTGTCGTAGTAGAGCGAGCAGACCGTGCTCTTCGGATACTCGTCCGGACGGATGCGCCCTTCCAGGGCCCTGCGCACAGCGGCGTACTGCTGGGGAGAGAGCAGATATTTCTTTTCCAGGCGCTTGAAGGTCAGCTTGGTCTCGCCCACGGCGCTCCCCCCTCTCTGCGTTCTAACTGAAGTATCATATCATTAAACTTGTCGAATTTCAACTGCGCAATTCCCGCCCCGCCATACCGGCCAAACGCTTTGGCGCTTGCAGTTGTCCCGGCGGGGCGGTATAATGAAGAAAATCGGCGGCGCATGAAGCCGCCGCGACGGAGGATGAAGATGAAACGTATCCTGATGATCGGCACGGGCGGCACCATCGCCTCGGGGATGACCAGTGAGGGACTCAGCCCCGAGCTGAGCCCGGCGCAGCTGCTGCGCGCGGTGCCCGCCATCTCCCAACTGTGCGAGGTGGACTGTCTGAATCTGTTCTCCATCGACTCGACCAACATCACCTGCGCCCACTGGCTGCGGCTGGCCGGGGCGCTGTGCGAGCATTACGGCCACTACGACGGCTTTGTGATCTCCCACGGTACCGACACCATGGCCTACACCGCCGCGGCGCTGAGCTATCTGGTGCGCGGGGCGAAAAAGCCCATCATCCTCACCGGTGCCCAGAAGCCCATCTACTTTGACTCCACCGACTCGAAGATCAATCTCTCCGACGCCTTCACCTGCGCCTGCTCGGAGAAGATCCACGGCGTGAACATCGTCTTTTCCGGCCGCGTCATCACCGGCACCCGGGCGCGCAAGACCTGCTCGAAGAGCTATGCGGCCTTTTCCAGCATCAACTATCCCGACATCGGCACGCTGCAGGACGGGCGGCTGCTGTGCTATATCGAAAGCCCGTACAGTGAAACGCCGCTGTTCTCCGCCGCGCT
Source organism: uncultured Eubacteriales bacterium (assembly GCA_900320465.1). Taxonomy (GTDB): domain Bacteria; phylum Bacillota; class Clostridia; order Oscillospirales; family Oscillospiraceae; genus Limivicinus. Next base: position 6,717 of record ONSQ01000052.1, on the reverse strand, counting down.
GGACGCCAACGTGGGGCTCATCAAGATGATCCCCGGCACGGACTTTGAGCTGATGGAGTTCATGCTCTCGCGCAAGGACGCGGTGGTGATGGAGTGCTTCGGCGTGGGCGGGCTGCCCTCCTACAGCGACGACAAGCTCTTTGAGGTCATCCGGCGCTATACCGAGGCCGGGAAATATCTCGTCGTCACCACCCAGGTGCAGAACGAGGGCTCCGATCTGTCGGTGTACAGCGTGGGCCACCGCCTCAAGGAGAGCCGCGGCGTGCTGGAGGCCTACGACATGACCACCGAGGCCGCGCTGGCGAAGATCATGTGGATCCTCGCCACCACCCGCGACAGCGCCGAGGTGGCCGCGCGCTTCTACACGCCCGTGGCACACGACATGCTGTATCGAGGTTGAAGACCATGAAAACCGTTGTGATCATCGGCGGCGGCGCCTCGGGCCTGATGGCCGCGCTCACCGCCGCGCAGGACAGGAATAACCGCGTGCTGCTGCTCGAGCGCCAGCAGCGCCTGGGGCGCAAGCTGCTCTCCACCGGCAACGGGCGCTGCAATCTGACCAACACCGGGGCCAGTCTTGCCAACTACCACGGCAGCGACCCGGCTTTTCCCGGCTACGCCCTGTCGCGCTTCACGCCCTCCGACACCCTGACCTTTTTCCGGGAGCTGGGGCTTCTGACGGTGGAGGAGTACGGCGGGCGCGTCTATCCCCTGTCCAACTCCGCCAACAGCGTGCTGGATGTGCTGCGCTTTGCCGCCGGGCGCGCGGGGGTGGAGATACACACCGCCTGCTGCGCCCAGAGCGTGAAGCGCCGCGGCCGGGGCTTTTTGATCGAATGCGACGCCGTGCGCTTTGAGGCCGACACGCTGATCGTGGCCTGCGGCGGCATGGCCGGGGCCAGGCTGGGCGGCGTCAAGGACGGCTATGAGCTGCTGCGCCAGCTGGGCCACAGCCGGACGAAGCTCTGCGGCGCGCTGCTGCCGCTGATCACCGCGCCGGACTATCCCCGCGCCCTGAAGGGCGTGCGCGCCGACGCCGCCGTGATGCTGCGCGCCGGTCTCCGCGTCCTGGCAGCGGGTGAGGGCGAGGTCCAGTTCACCGAGACCGGCGTGTCCGGCCCGGCTGTTTTTGATATCTCCCGCGCCGCCGCGCTTGCCGACGAGGGCGCGGAGCTTGTTCTGAACTTCTTCCGCGGCCGTGACCGGCGGGAGCTGCGCGCCCTGCTCGACTCCCGGCGCGAGACGCTGCCGGAGCTGGAGGCGGGCGAGCTTTTGACCGGCATGCTGCACAACCGGCTGGGGCGCATGTGCGTCAAATACGCCGGGATCGGCGGTGCGGAGCGCGTGGGCGAGCTGACGGACGCCCAGCTCGAGCGCGTGCTGGACGCCGCCTGCGGCTTTACCCTGCCCCTGCGGGGCACCGCGGGCTTTGACGCGGCCCAGGTCACCGTGGGCGGCGTGTCCACGGCGGAATTTGACCCTCTCACGCTGCAAAGCCGGCTGGTGCCAGGGCTCTTTGCCTGCGGCGAGGTGCTGGACGTGGACGGCGACTGCGGCGGCTATAACCTGCAGTGGGCCTGGGCCAGCGGCGCGCTGGCGGGGAGGTTGGGAACATGATCCTGCTCCGAAATCTGCGTCTCGGCCCCGACGAGAGCCCGGACGCGCTGCGCTCGCGCGCGGCAAAGAAGCTGGGCGTAGCTCCCGGATCCGTCCGGGAGATGCGGCTCGTCCGGCGCTCGCTGGACGCCCGGCACAAGGACGACATTCATTATATTTGCTCGGTGGCCGTGGCGCTGAACGCGGACGAGGCGCGCGTGCTGATGCGCGCAAAGGGCGCGGACGCCGCGCCGTACGTGGAAAAGCCATACGTCATTCCCGCCGTCAAGGCGCCTTCGACGCCGCCGGTGGTGGTGGGCTTCGGCCCGGCGGGGATGTTCGCCGCGCTGCTGCTCTCCCGCGCCGGGGCAAGGCCCATCGTGCTGGAGCGCGGCGCGCCGGTAGAGGAGCGTACAGCGGCCGTGGAGCGCTTTCGCGCCGGCGGGCCGCTGGACGGCGAGAACAACGTGCAGTTCGGCGAGGGCGGCGCCGGGACCTTTTCCGACGGCAAGCTGAACACCGGCACCCATGACAGCCGCATCGGCTTTGTGCTCAAAACCTTTTATGAGCACGGCGCGGCCGAGAGCGTGCTCTACGACGCCAAGCCCCACGTGGGCACGGACGTGCTGGTGGGCGTGGTGCGCTCGATCCGCGAGGAGATTCTGTCCCTGGGCGGCGAGATCCGCTTTGCCAGCCGTCTGGATGGCCTTGAGATCGAAAACGGCGTGCTCACGGCGGCCCGGGTACATGGCCCCGCGGGGATGTACACACTGCCCTGCGAGCGTCTGATCCTGGCCATCGGCCACTCGGCCCGGGACAGCTTTGCCATGCTCCACGCCCTGGGTGTCCCCATGGCGCCCAAGCCCTTTTCCATGGGCGTCCGTATCGAGCACAGTCAGGCCGCCGTCGACCGGGCCCAGTACGGAGGCCCGCGCGGCCCTCTGCCCCCGGCGGATTACTCTCTCAACGTGCACTTGCCCGACGGCGAGAGCGCCTATACCTTCTGCATGTGCCCCGGCGGGCAGGTCTTCGCCGCGGCCTCGGAGGAGGGCGGTGTGGTGACCAACGGCATGAGCTACTCCCGCCGGGACGGCCAGAACGCCAACGCGGCCCTGCTGGTGACGCTGCGGCCGGAGGACTTTCCCTCCGAAGGCGTGCTCGCCGGGATGGAGTGGCAGCGGCAGATCGAGCGCGCGGCCTACGCCTGCGGCGGCGGGGATTACCGCGCCCCGGCCCAGCTGGTGGGCGATTTTCTCGCGCATCGGCCCAGCCGCGGCCCCGGCAGCGTGACGCCCAGCTATCGGCCCGGCGTGGTCTGGGGCGAGCTGCGCCAGGTGCTGCCGGACAAGATCACCGGCGTTCTGGTGCGCGCCATCCCGGAGCTGGGCAAAAAGCTCCGTGGCTTTGACGCTCCCGACGCGGTGCTGACCGCGCCGGAAACCCGCTCGTCCTCCCCCGTGCGCATCCTGCGCGGCGAGGCTCTGGTCTCGCCCGCCGTCGACGGGCTGTATCCCTGCGGCGAGGGCGCGGGCTACGCCGGCGGCATCACCTCCGCGGCCGTGGACGGACTGCGCTGCGCCGAAGCGGTGCTCAAACTGTTACAAGCATAACAAAACCGCCCTGCGGCACGCAGGGCGGTTTGCTGTTCATTATATCAGTCAGACCCCAGCAGGGCGGCAAAGCAATCGCGGACGTTGCCGTCGTTCCAGGGGTAGTGGGCCGCGGCATAGCCGCAGTCGGCCAGGATGCCCTCGCCGCCCTCCTCGGTGAGGGTGGTGAACATGGCGGCCACGCCCTCGAGCTGCAGCTCAAAGGTGGCGCGCTCTTCGGCGCTCAGGCTCCCGGCGAAGTCCGCTGCCGCCCGGGCCACCGCGTCCGGCTCGGCGCCGGTCTCGGCAAAGCAGTCCGCCAGTCTGGCCGCATTGGCCGCCGCCTTCAGCGAGCTGCCGGCGGTGCCGGGGAAATAGCCCTCGTGCAGAGCGGCAAAAAGCTCTCCGAGGGAGTCGTTCCCATCCTCCTGGCCGGTGAGGACGCGCACCATATGCGCCATTCCCTCGGCGGTAGCGCCGCTGTCCATGGACAGGGAGTACATCATGCCCGTCTCGGCGTCATAGCGGTCGTACAGCCCCGCGCCGCTCGCGCTCAGGCGGGTCACGCCGCTGTCGCCCTCCTCGAAGCTGACGTCCTGCCACTCGTAGTACATGCCGGAGATGTCCTCATAGGCCTCGGTGCGGGCCACGCGCCAGGTATAGGCCAGGCCGTCCACGCTGAAGTTCATCTGGGCCAGGGGCACGGCGGAGTCGATGATGGCGTAGCGCACGTCCTCCGCGCCCTCCGGGGCGTTCATGGCCACGCCGAAGAGAGACTCGATCTCCTCCGCGCTGGACGCGCGCACCGGGTTGATCATGCCCACGGGGGTCTCCTCCGCGGTCTCGGGCTCTGCGGCGGGGGTGTCGGTGGCTGCCGGGGCGCTCTGTCCGCCCAGACCGCAGCCGGCGAGCAGCGCCAGGCACAGCACGGCGCAAAGAATACTGCTGATATATTTCATATATAATCTCCTTTCAAAGGCGTTCGTCTTCTGAGACGTTCGCTTTTCTCTCTTGTTCCCACATCATTATCATGATGATACGCCGGCGAATAGTCAACCGTTTTTCGTCAGGCGCTGCCCATTATAGCCCGCCGCCCCCGGCATTTCAACGTTTTTGCGGCGAGAATAAGAATTCTTCAGAAAAGGGCTTGACAGGTTTGTATCACTGTGCTATTGTATTAATCGCTTAATACAATAGCACAAAGGAGGGCGGAAATGGAATTTGAACTGCAAAGCTCGCGGCCGATCTGGCAGCAGCTTGCCGAGCAGCTCTCCCGCCGGATCGTGACCGGCGTGTACGCGCCGGGCTCTCGCTTTCCCACGGTGCGCGAGCTGGCCGCCGAGGCGGGGGTGAACCCCAACACGATGCAGCGGGCGCTGGGGCAGCTGGAGAGCGCCGGACTGGTGAGCACCAATCGCACGGCCGGACGCACCGTGACGGAGGACACCGCCGTGCTGGATGCGATCCGCGCAAAGCTTGCCAAAGAGCTGATCGATCGCTATTTTTCCGAGATGGAGGCGCTGGGCTTCCCCCGCGCCCGGGCCGCGGAGATGGCCGCGGCGGAAAAGGAGAGGAAAGTATGACACAGGAACTGGTACAATGCACGAACCTCAGCCGCAGCTTCGGCGAGGTACAGGCGCTGCGGCAGGTGAATCTCAGCCTGCCCGCCGGCCGGATCATCGGTCTGCTGGGGCCCAACGGCTCGGGCAAGACGACGCTCATCAAGATCCTCAACGGCCTTCTGCAGCCTGACGGCGGCGAGGTACGCATCGCCGGGAATCTGCCCGGGGTGGAGACGAAAAAGATCGTCAGCTATCTGCCCGACCGGGGCTACTTCCCCGAGTGGATGCGCGTGGGCGACATGATCGACCTGTTTGCGGATTTCTACGCCGACTTTGACCGCGTCAAGGCCGCGGAGATGTGCGCCTCCCTGGGGCTGGACAAGAGCATGCGCATCAAGACTCTGTCCAAGGGCACCCGTGAGAAGATGCAGTTGATGCTGGTCATGTCCCGCCGGGCCAGGCTGTACCTGCTCGACGAGCCCATTGCGGGCGTGGACCCGGCAGCGCGTGAGTTCATCATGCGCACGATCCTGACGAATTACAGCGAGGACGGCTCGGTGCTGATCTCGACGCATCTGATCCTGGACGTGGAGCAGGTGCTGGACGAGGCGGTGTTCCTGCGCGAGGGCAGCGTGGTGCTGCACGAGAGCGTGGACAGCATCCGCGAGCGTACGAACGGCAGTGTGGACCAGCTCTTCCGCGAGATGTTCCGCACGCAGCTTTGGAATGGAGGGGACGACAATGCTCGGTAAATTGATGAAATACGATCTGCGCTCCAGCTTCCGGCGCTTCGGTCCGCTGTGGCTTGCGCTGCTGGTGCTGGCGGTGATCAACGGCTTTTCCATGCGCGGCCTGTTCGAGGCGGCCGCCAGCCGCGGCGGTTTCGCCCGGCTGTTCTTCACGGTGCTGCCGCCCATGGCCTTCTTCGGTGTGGGCGTGGCCACGGCGGTGCTGCTGATTGTGTTCATCTGCGAGCGCTTTTACAAGGGCCTGCTGGGTGACGAGGGCTATCTGATGTTCACGCTGCCGGCCAGCGTGTCGGCGCACATCGGCGCCAAGACCCTCAGCTCGCTGATCCTCTGGGTGCTCAGCACCGTGGTGGCCTTCGCCAGCGGCTTGCTGCTGCTGATCGTGTATCAGCCCGGGGCTCTTGCGGAGGGCTGGCGCGAGCTCTGCCGGGCGCTGGCCGAGACGCAGCTCCCCGGCGCGGTCGTCTGGCTGGGGCTGGAGGCGCTGGTGCTCTCGCTCGTCGGTCTCGTAGCGGAGATCCTGAAGATTTACGCCTCCATCGCCCTTGGCCATCTGGCCAGACGGCACCGTGCCTTCTGGTCGGTGATGAGCTACCTGGGCATCAGCCTGCTGATGAACTTTGCCATGGGCTTCGGTCTGACCAGCAGCGCCGCGACCAGACTGCTGGGCCGTCTGAACGATATGGAATGGGTCATGGCGTACGCCGAGGGCAACTGGATGCTCCAGGGTCTGGGCGCCGCGGCCTGTGTGGGAGGCGCAGCCATCCTGCTGGAGCTGCTCTTAGCCGCGCTGTACTTCTTCATCACGCGCCTGCTGCTGACCAAAAAGCTGAATCTGGAATAAATACGAAACAAAAGAAAAGCTCCCCTCCCGGGGAGCTTTTCTTACTGTGTTTTTCAGCCCTCGGCGCCCGTGATGCTGACGCCGGTGAGGCGGGTCAGCGCCGGGATGAGGTAGTTGTTGTACTGCTTCTGCTCGCGTGAGAAGCGCATGGTGGACGCAAGCTCCCGCATGGTGCCGGAGACCGAACCGCCCTCCACGACCGTGACCGTGTCGCCGTCGTGGGACAGGGGACGGTTCCGTGTCCCATTTATAGCGGATAAGCTAAGAACGGCGGGACAAGGAACGCCCATGCCGCAAAGCCGCGCACGAAATGGACGAGTGAGGGTAAAAACTTACTTGTAGCCATTTTGTAACCCTCACACGCATTAACCGTCCCC
>ONSQ01000049.1 GCA_900320465.1 uncultured Eubacteriales bacterium | reverse complement strand
AGCCCGCAGCGAATAATGGAGATATATTTGCAAGGGCTCCAACGATGTATGGCGCAATTCTGGCCGCAAAGATTGTCTTGTTTTTATTGGGTATCAGTACTAGTACTTCGGGACGAAAGATGCAATCAAGCATCGACACGGCATGCTAGACATCAGAAACTAGCCACTAAGACAGGTTCCCGGTGGCGTACATCACGGCGGTGGTGGCGACCACCGGCGCGGTCTCACAGCGCAGGATCCGCTCGCCCATTGAGCAGAGGTGCAGCCCCACGATGCGTGCCAGATCCGCTTCAAAGGGGGCGAAGCCGCCCTCCGGTCCTGTCACAAGCGCCACGGTCTTAGCCGTCTTGTTGGCCTCCAGCACGCTGTCCAGCCCCTCGCGCTCGCCGGTCTCATACAGGAAGAGCTTCAGCTCCTTCTGGTTGGCGATGTTCAGCGCGTCGGCAAACTCGCCCGCCCAGCTGACGGCGGGGATGATGCCCCGGCCGGACTGCTTGGCGGCCTCCTCGGCGATGCGCTGCCAGCGCTCCAGCTTTTTCTCCGGATTTTCCGGCCGCGCCACGCAGCGGTTGGAGTTGAAAAAGGCGATGTCGTGGGCGCCGGCCTCCACGCATTTCTGGATGATATAATCGGTCTTGTCGCCCTTGGGCAGACCGCACAGCACGCTCACTTCCACGCTGGGCTCCGCCGGGCAGGGGACCACCTCGATCACCTCGGCCTCCACCTGCTCCTTGTCGGCGCTGACCAGCCGGCACTTATAGTCCGTGCCCTGGGCGTCGCAGATGATCAGATCCTCGCCGGGCTTCAGCCGCAGCACGCGCACATGCTCGGCGTCCCGACCGCGGATGATGGCCATGCCGCCGGCGATATTGGTACCGGCCATAAAAAATCTCGGCATCGTAAAGCCTCCGTTTGCTCGTTTTTCCATTCCGAAAGAGTAAAAACATTATTACACAAAAAGCACCGCATTGCAAGTGCGCGCATACAATGATCCCGGCGGCGCTTCCGCCGGAAAGGAGGGAAGACCATGCGCCTCCCCACCGGCTTTTCCCGGCTCGAGGCGGTCTGGCAGCGGGTGCAGACCCCGGAGCGTGCAAAACCTGCGCTCTCCGCCGCGCTGATGCCGCGCCGCGGCGCGCCCAAAGGCCCGTCGCGCTTTATCCCGCCCTGCCGCTGAGATTTTTCAGCTTTTCAGCTTTCCGGGGCTGACGCCGAAGGCGGCGCGAAAGGCCCTGTGAAAGGCCGAGTAGTCGGCAAAGCCGCACTCCTCTGCGGCCCGTGCGGCGCTCATGCCCTCGCGGATCAGCCTTGCGGCCCGCATCAGCCGCCGCGAGCGCACATAGGCGTGCACGCTGCTGCCGGTCTGGGCCTTGAACAGGCGCATGAAGTGATAGCGGCTGATGTGCACCAGCTGGCAGAGCGTGTCCACGTCCAGAGGGGCGGCGAGATTTTCGTTGATGTAGGACAGCACCGCGTCGATCTTCTCGTCGTGGGCGCCCTCGTGCCGCCCCTCGACCGCGCCGCTGACCGCCAGCCGCCCCAGCAGCACCAGCAGCTGGATGATGGCGGCATCGCACATGGCCCCGGCGCCGAAGGCTCCTGCGTGCAGGTTCTCCTCCAGCGAGCTGAGCAGCGCGCGCAGCTGCGCGATCTGATCGGCGTCCGGCGTGCACAGATAGCGGCCGGTCTCGTCCGCCCGGTCAAAGCAGTCGAACAGTCCCGCGTCCGGCATCAGCCGGTCGAAAAAGCGCCGGTCCAGATAGAGGATCACCCGTTCATAGGGCTCGGACTTGTCGATCAGCGCCTTGTGGATCGTGTGGCGCCGCACCAGCAGGATGTCCCAGGGCCGCAGCGTGTAGACCGTGCTCTCCATGGCGTAGTCCACCCGGCCTGCGATCAGCAGCACGATCTTGTCGAAGTCGTGAAAGTGGAAATCCCGTTCGGCTCCGGCGGTGTCGCGCAGATGAAAATAGTGGTAGTTTTCCTCCAGATAGCCCTCCCGGGCTACTTTTTTTTCTGTTTTGGCGGCCATGCAGCACCTCCACGCGTGTATCGGCCCTATCATACAGCACATTTTGCAAGGTTTCAAGCAAATCCTGCAATTCTTTTTGCGTTTCATTTCGTATATGATAGCATGCGTAATCCGAACAAGGAGGCACACTCCCATGAAATTTCTGAAAAACAACTGGTTCTTCTTTTCGATGATCCTGGGCATCGTGCTGGGCATCGTGGTGGGCTTCGTCTGGGACGGCGCCGCCGCGCTGGAGCCTCTGGGCACCCTGTTCATCAACATGATGTTCTGCGTGGTCGTGCCGATGGTGTTCTTCTCCATCTCCTCGTCCATCGCCAACATGAAGAGCGTCAAGCGCGCGGGCAAGCTGATGGGCACCACGGTGGTGACCTTCATGTGCACCACCATCATCGCGTCCGTCATCATGTACGTGCTGGTGCGCTTCATCCCGGTCTACACCGGCGATCCCGCCTTTGATCCGGGCGCTTCCGAGCCCATGACCGTCGGCGCCATGATCGTCGGCTTCTTCACCAAGCCCGACTTCCCCGATCTGTGGAGCCGCCGTTCCATCCTCCAGCTGATCATCGCGGGCATCTTCTTCGGCTTCGGCGTGCAGATGTGCGGCGGACCCAAGACCAAGGTCGCCGGCCTGCTTGAGGAGATCACCAACGTCCTCATGAAGGTCATCAAGCTCATCAGCTACTACGCCCCCATCGGCTTCTTCGGCTTCTTCGCCGCGCTGGTGGCCGCCCACGGCGCCGACTTTGTGTCCAGCTACGCCCGCGCCATCATCCTCTACTACGTGGTTGCCTTCGCCTACATGTTCCTGATCTTCCCGCTCTACGCCCGCTTCGGCGGCGGCAAGGGCGCCGTCAAGGTCATGTTCCGTCACCTCTTCCGCCCGGCGGCGGTTGCCTTCGGCACCTGCTCCTCTGTGGCGACCATCCCCACCAACATGGAGGTCTCCGAGGACACCGGCATCTCCAAGGACGTCACCGATATCGTGCTGCCCATGGGCGCCACGATGAACATGGACGGCTCCGGTATGAGCGCCATCATCAAGGTGGCCTTCCTCTTCGGCATGTTCGGCAAGGACTTCGCCACCACCGACGCCCTGCTGGCGATCGTCGTCGCGACGGTCTCCTCCGTGGCCATGTCCGGCATCCCCGGCGGCGGCGGCACCGGCGAGCTGGTGCTCTGCTCCCTGTTCTTCCCCGAGCAGCTGGCGGTTGCCTTCCCCATTGCCCAGGCCATCGGCGATCTGGTCGATCCTCCCGCCACCATGGTCAACGCGGCCGGCGACTATGTGGCTTCCTACATCGTCTCCCGCTACAACGACGGCAAGGATTGGCTTCAGAAGAAGCTGAAGGCCGACGCGCAGAAGCAATAACATGCACGTCACCGTGATGCACGGCGCGGGGAATTCCTTCGTGATCCCCACGCTCGCGTCCGGCACGCTTCAGGGCGGGGATCTGCGGATCCTCGCCCTGCGGCTGTGCGCGGCGAAAAAGACCGACGGCATGATCGTCCTCACCCCCGCCGCTGACGAGGGGGCGGACCTGGACATGCTCTTTTACAATTCCGACGGCTCGCTGGGCGAGATGTGCGGCAACGGCGCCCGCTGCGCTGCCCGCTGGGGCTTCGAGCACGGCCTGGTGGAAGACGAAACGGCCATCCGCATCCGCGCCACGGCGGGGCTGGTCACGGCCCGCCGCATCAGCGGGGAGCTCTATCAGGTCCGGCTCAACGACCCCAGCGTCGTCGACCTGGGACGCCTGGCGCAATCGGACGCGGGCCTCACGCCCTGCAGCTATGTGGAGCTGGGCGACCCCGGCATCCCCCACGCGGTGGTGCGCGTGTTCGACGACGCCTTTGCCGATCTCGACGCGCTGCGCGAAAAGGGTCGCGCCCTGCGCCGCAGCGAGGCTTTCCCCCGCGGGGCCAACGTCACCTTTGCCAGTATCGACGAGAACGATCGGGTCCGCGCCATCACCTTTGAGCGCGGCGTGGAGGACTTCACGCTGGCCTGCGGTACCGGCTGCGGCGCCACGGCCGCCGCGCTGTGCCTGCTGGGCGACGTGGCGGGCGAGACCGTCACCGTCGACATGCCCGGCGGCACGCTCTCGGTCAGCCTCCGGCGCGCGGGCGACACCGTGCGCGACATCCTGCTCACCGGCCCCACCGCCCTGGTGGAGGAGTGCGAGCTGGCGCTTTGAATCAAAACAAAAAAGCTTCCCGATCCCTCGGAACGGGAAGCTTTTTCGCGCGTATTTTCAGTCCCCGCGCGCTAAGATAGGCCCAGCATGAAAGGCGGAGGGAACGGATATGCAGGCGACGAAAGCGCGCGTCACGGCGCGAAACGGGATCTTGTACTTACGGACCGACGAGCTGAGCCCCAACCCGGTGCAGCCGCGCACCGAGTTTGACGACGACTCGCTCTCGGAGCTGGCCGAGAGCATCCGCAGCTACGGCATCCTCAACCCGCTGACGGTCCGGCGGCGCACGGGCCGCTACGAGCTGGTGGCGGGGGAGCGGCGTCTGCGGGCGGCGAAGCTGGCGGGGCTGCGGGAGGTGCCCTGCCTGCTGCTGGACGTGAACATGGAGGACGCGGGGCTCATCGCGCTGGTGGAGAACCTGCAGCGCCGGGACCTGAACTTCCTCGAGGAGGCCAACGGCATCCGCCAGCTGATCCGCATGTTCGGCATGAGCCAGGAGGAGGCGGCCCGGCGTCTGGGCAAGAGCCAGTCGGCGGTGGCCAACAAGCTGCGGCTGCTAAAGCTGCCGGAGGACGTGCTGGAGGCCCTGCGGGACAACGGCCTCACCGAGCGCCACGGCCGTGCCCTCCTGCGCCTGCCGGACGCGGAGAGCCAGCGCGCGGCCCTCAGGCGGATCCTGGAGAAGGACATGAGCGTGGCCGCCGCCGAGCGCTACGTGGACGAGCTGCTTGCCGGCGCTCCGGCCGAGGGCGAGGGCAGGCGCACCTTTCTCATGAAGGATGTGCGGCTCTTTCTCAACAGCGTCTCCCGGAGTCTCGATCTGATGCGCCAGGGCGGCGTCGCGGCCGACATGCAGCGCCGCGAGACCCCCGACGCGCTGATCCTGACGATCTCCATCCCGAAGCGCGGATAGTGTCTGGTTTCTAGTTCTCAGGGACGAAAGATGCTATCTACTCTCGACACAGTATGCTAGAAACTAGAAGCTAGAATCTAGAAACGAAAAATGGCGCATAAAACCGCCCTTCGCGTCGTATCGTGTAGGGAGGTGGTGTCAAATGCTCAGCTTCTTTTCCGACCTGCGCTACCGCGAGGTCATCGATATTCACACGGGCTTTCGCCTGGGCTACATCTGCGACGCGGAGATCGACGACGCCGACGGGCGCATCTGCTCGCTGGTGACGCCGGGGAAGGCCAAATTCTTCGGCCTGCTGGGCCGGGAGGACGACTATGTGCTGCCCTGGGGCTCAATCGTGCGCGTCGGCCGCGATATCATCCTGGTGGACTGCAAGGAGGACTTCCGCCGCCGCAAGCGCCCCCGGAGGTTCTAGTTTCTAGTATCTAGTGTCTAGTATCTAGTATTCGGTAACGAAAGAGGCAATTATGGCAGATTACAGAGACCATAATCTAGAAACTAGAAACTAAAAACTAGAAACTAAAAAACCAGGAAAGCTTTCGCTTTCCTGGTTTTTTTGAAGATCCGCAGGATCTTACTTACCCATGTTCATCTGGGCGGCGACTTCAGCGGCGAAGTCCTCTTCCTTCTTCTCGATGCCCTCGCCCTTGACGAAGTGGACGGCATTGACGAACTTGACCTTGCCGCCGAGCTTCTTGGCGGAGTCGGCAATGTAGCCGGCCACGTCGCCGGAGAAGAGATCGGAGCGGACGAAGTCCTGCTGCAGCAGGCAGTTTTCCTTGTAGAAGGCGTTGATCTTGCCGGCGGCGATCTTCTCCTTGATGGCCTGGGGCTTGCTGGCCATCTTGGGATCGTTGTCCATCAGCGCGACCTGGACTTCCAGCTCGTGGTCGATGACTTCCTGGGGAACAAGGGACTTGTCCCAGAACTTGGGGTTCATCGCGGCGATCTGCATGGCGACGTTCTTGCCGATCTCGGTGGCGTCGCAGCCCTCAACCTCCAGGTTGACCAGCACGCCGTGGGTGCCGCCGGCGTGGACGTAAGCCACGTTGGTGGGGTTGGCGAAGCGCTCGAAGCGGCGGATCTGCAGGTTCTCACCGATGCTCATGACCTTCTCGGGCATGATCTCGGCCACGGTCAGCTCGCTGCCGGGGTACTTGCAGCCCATCAGCGCCTGTACGTCGGCGGGGTTGTCGTTGAGGACGACCTTGCAGATGTCCTTGACGAACTGGACGAACAGATCGCTCTTGGCGCAGAAGTCGGTCTCGCAGTTGACCTCGACGATGGCGCCGACGCCGCACTCGGGGCAGACGCGGGCATAGGCCATGCCCTCGGCGGCCACGCGGCCGGCCTTCTTCGCGGCCTTGGCAAGGCCCTTTTCACGCAGCCAGTCGACTGCCTTTTCCATATCACCGTCGGTGGCCTGGAGCGCCTTCTTGCAGTCCATCATGCCGACGTTGGTCATTTCACGGAGCGTTTTAACATCCTGAGCGGTAAAAGCCATGGTTTTATTCCTCCTGTATGATTCTTTGAAAAAAGGGGTGCTGAAAAAGCGCCCCTTTTGGCTGTATGAATTATTCCTCGGCGCCGGTCTCGGCCTCGGCTTCCTCAGCGGAGGCGTCCTCGCCCTGACGGCCTTCCTGAACGGCGTTGGCCATGGTGGCGGAGATCAGACGGATGGCGCGGATGGCGTCGTCGTTGGCGGGGATGACGTAGTCGACCTCGTCGGGATCGCAGTTGGTGTCGACGATGGCCACGATCGGGATGTGCAGCTTGCGGGCTTCGGCGATGGCGTTGTGCTCCTTGCGGGGGTCAACGACGAACAGGGCGCCGGGCAGCTTGCGCATGTCCTTCACGCCGCCGAGATACTTCTCGAGCTTCTCCATCTCGCCCAGGTGCTTCATGACTTCCTTCTTGGGCAGCATGTCGAAGGTGCCGTCTTCCTGCATCTTCTTGAGCTGAGCCAGACGGTCCACGCGGGTGCGCATGGTCTTGAAGTTGGTCAGCATACCGCCGAGCCAGCGGGCGTTGACGTAGTACATGCCGACGCGCTGGGCCTCTTCACGGACGGCGTCGGTAGCCTGCTTCTTGGTGCCGACGAACAGGATGGTCTCACCCTTTTCGGACAGCTCACGCACGAAGTTGTAGGCTTCCTCCAGCTTTTTGACGGTCTTCTGCAGGTCGATGATATAAATACCGTTGCGCTCGCAGTAGATATACTCGGCCATCTTGGGGTTCCAGCGGCGGGTCTGGTGACCGAAGTGGACACCGGCTTCCAGCAGCTGCTTCATGGATACGACAGACATGTTGGTTTCTCCTTTTTGTTTTTTATTTGCGCTGTTGGCTGACCGAATGCCCGTGTAAGATTTTCGAGGATGAATTGCGTCAGGCGAGATGAAAAGCGCAGGGCATAATGGGAATATATGTCCGAGCATTTTCATAAAGCATGACACGATTCAGACCGAAAAGATACCGGGAGTTTGGTCAGTTGACAGCGCCATCCTCCGGGAGCTTCAACCCTTCCGCCAAGCCGTGTCGTGTGCGGCCACATGGGGAAAGTCGGCGCCCGTGCGAAATGCCTTGATATAATATCAAATGAAAGAAGAAATTGCAAGAGGGTTACAGACTTTTTTTGCCGCTCCTGCCACATTTTTTCTTAAAGAATCTGAAATAATCCGCCGGATTCCTTTACAAGCGTGGAAAAATGTAATAAAATGAAAGGTAGCGAAATGGAAAGATAGACCGAAAGGGAGGTTTCCTGAAATGCTGGAGAAGAATTTCACAGAGGTCTATGAGAAGTTTGAGCTGCAATTTTTCCGCCGGGTGTTCGAGAATGTGCGCGAGCGCGACGGTTCGCTCAGCGCGATGGAGGCCTTTTCGCTGGAGGTCATCTATCTTCTGCACGAGCCCACCGTCGGCCAGTTTGCCGACTTCCTGAACATTTCCCAGTCCAACGCGACCTACAAGGTCAACAGTCTGATCCGCAAGGGCTATATCGAGCGCCAGAACTCCCAGGTGGACCGCCGGGAGTATCATCTGGTCCTCTCGCAAAAGTTCCTGAGCTACATCGGGCTGTTCAACAGCTACGAGCACACCGTCATGCAGCGCATCACCGAGCGCTTCAGCGAAGAGGACGTGCGCCGCTTTGACGAGATGCTCGGTGTGATCTCCCGCGAGCTGATGCCGGAGACGCAGAGCTGATCATTACCCTGACAGGAGTTATTTTCCATGGTTTTTTCCAGCCTCTTATTTGTATACGCCTTTCTTCCGCTCTCTCTGCTGGTGTATTGGCTCTGCCCGAACCGCAAGGCGAAGAATCTTTCGCTTCTGGTGTTCTCGCTGATCTTCTACGCGTGGGGAGAGCCGAAGTATGTCCTGCTGCTGATGTTCATGGCGGCCAGCAGCTGGTACTGCGCGCTGCGCATCGCCGACGCGCCCTACCAGGAGACGGCCCGCGCCTGGATGATGGCCTCCGTTGCCGTCGACATCGTGCTCATCGGCTTTTTCAAGTACTCGCCGCTGATCTGCTCGATCTTCGGCCGGGTGCCTGATTTCGTGTCGCGCATCGCCCTGCCCATCGGCATTTCCTTCTACACCTTCCAGCTGATGACCTACGTCGTCGACGTGTACCGCGGCGACGCCGCTGCCCAGAAGAGCTACTGGAACGTGCTGCTCTACGCCGCGCTGTTCCACCAGTGCGTGGCGGGCCCCATCGTGCGCTACAAGACCCTGGCGCGCGAGCTGTTTGTCAGCCGCAAGGCGGGCAAGGACTTTCTGCCCGGCATCCGCCGCTTCTCGGTCGGCCTGGCCAAGAAGGCGCTGCTGGCCAACCCCTGCGGCGCGCTGGCCGACCAGCTGCTGCTGAGCACCTCCGCGGCCTCCGACGCCGCCCTTTTCGCCCAGAACCTGTCCCATCTCCAGGGACTTACCGTGGTGGAGAGCTGGCTGGGCGCAGCGGCCTATATGCTGCAGATCTATCTGGACTTCTCGGCCTATTCCGATATGGCCATCGGCATGGGCTGGATGCTGGGCTTCCACTATCCCGAGAACTTCAATTATCCCTACCTGGCCCGTTCCGTCACGGATTTCTGGCGGCGCTGGCACATGTCTCTGTCCACCTTCTTCCGGGACTATGTCTACATCCCTCTGGGCGGCAACCGGGTCAGCCTGCCCCGCTGGCTGCTGAACCTGTTCATTGTCTGGTCGCTGACGGGCCTCTGGCACGGCGCCAGCTGGAACTTTGTGCTGTGGGGACTGTATTATTTCGTGTTCCTGGTGGCGGAAAAGCTGCTGCTCAAAAAGGTCTTCGGCAAGCTCAAGGTCCTGCCGCACCTCTATGCCCTGTTTGTGGTCATGGCCGGCTGGGTGATCTTCCGCTTTACGGACGTGCGCCTGGCCTGGCAGGTGCTGCGCAACCTCTTCGCCCTCAACGGCAACCGCTTCTCCGATTTCATCGCCGTGACGGTACTGGAGAACAATCTGTTCCTGCTCATCGTCTCTGTTGTGGCCTGCACGCCGCTGGCCAAGCGCTTTTCCGATACCATGGCCCTGCGCTACCGCGAGGCCGGCTCGCGCACCTGGGAGATCATCCGCACCTGCGTGATCCCCGTGGTGCTGCTGCTCCTGGCCACCTGCTCGCTGGTGGGCGACAGCTACAACCCCTTTATCTATTTCCAGTTCTGAGGAGGAGAGCGACATGCAAGACAAGAAAATGCGCTCCTCCACCCGACAGGAGCGGCGGCGTCTGCGCCGCATCAAGCTGGCGGCCCCGTTTTTCACGGTGCTCTTCGTTCTGGGCCTGATCGCGCTGATCATCCCCCTGCGTCCCACCGAGTCCATGCGGGAAAAGCGCCGCCTGGCCCAGTTCCCCGAGCTGACGATCAGCTCGCTTTTCAGCGGGGACTTCTTTGACGGCGTCAGCACCTGGTACTCCGACACCTTCCCCGGCCGTGAGGCCTGGCTGTCGGTGGCCACCACGCTGAACAATTTCCACGGCATCACCACCAACGTCATCGACTATACCCAGCTGACCCAGAATACCGTCGACGACATGCCCGACCTGCTCCCGACCCCCACGCTGACCGTACCGGAGCAGGGAGAGCTCACCGACGAGCCGACCGAGACGCCGGAGCCCACCCCGGTCCCGACCCCGGAGCCCACGCCCTATTTCGTCGAGATCGACACCCCCACCGAATCGGTGGAGACCTGGGGCGGCCTGGGTGACAACGATGAAAAGGTCATCCACGGCACGGCGCTGCAGATCGGCGGCGCGGCCTTTGAAAAATTCTCCTTCAACGAGAATCTGACCAACCTCAACGCCAATATGGTCAGCCGCGCGGCGAATATTGCGGCGGAGTATGACGTGCGCTTCTTCGACATGCCCATCCCCGCCAGTGTCGGCATCATGCTCTCGTCGGATCTGCTGGATCGTCTGGGCATGGACGACCAGGGCCAGGCCATCGCCTACAAGTTTGAGAAGGAGAACGACACGGTCATCAAGGTGAACGTGTTCAACACCCTCATCCGCCACAACACCGAGTATATCTATTTCCGCACCGACCACCACTGGACGGATCTGGGCGCCTACTATGCCTACGAGACCTTCTGCCGCATGGCTGACTTCGAGCCCGTTCCGCTCTCGGACTATGAGGAGCGGGACATGGGTGACTTCCTGGGCTCCTTCTACTCCACCTCACCCCAGCCCGCCAAGCTGGAGACAGACCGGCTCTACGCCTACCAGCCGCCCGGCAACATCGAGATGCAGCTCTACCGCAACGGCACCACCTTCAGCGCCGACCCCATCATCGACATGAGCCAGTCCAACATCTTCTCCAAGTACTCGGCCTTCCTGGGCGGCGACAGCATGATGACCGTGCTGACCAACAACGACCTGCCCGACGCGCCAAACTGCGTCGTGTACAAGGACTCCTACGGCAATCCCTTCGTGCTCTATCTCACCCAGCACTACCACCGCGTCTACGCGCTGGACTTCCGCCAGTATGACGCGATGGGCATGCGCTCCTTCATCCAGAACTACCATATCAACGATGTCATCCTGGCCGAGAGCATGTCCAAGGCCATGGGCTACGGCGCCTATGAGCAATTGGATATGCGTCTGGGCTACTGATTCAGGAAAGGGGAAATCAACGTGGCAGAAACGGCAAACGGCGGATTGAAGCTGAATGTCCGGCGCACGGCGCTCATCGGCTTCGCGTTCTTCGGCATCCTGCTGCTGTGGCAGGTGTACGACTCCTGGTGTCCCACCTTTTTGACGGACATCTTCGCGCGCAACATTTACGAGATGACCTCGGCCGAGCTCAAGGCCAGCGACCCGGACAAGATCCTCAACGTCCAGTGGATCGTGGGCATCATCATGGCCTGCGACAACCTGGCCGCGCTGATCCTGCTGCCGATCTTCGGCAACCTGTCCGACAAGACCAGGACCCCCATCGGCAAGCGCATGCCCTACATTCTGGTGGGCACCTTTGTCAGCGCCGTTGCCTTCCCCTTCATCCCGCTGTTCTTCCACCGCAACAACATCGCGGGCATGGTGGCCATGATGGGCGTCGTGCTGATCTTCATGATGATGTACCGCAACCCGGCGGTGGCGCTGATGCCGGACATCACGCCCAAGCCTCTGCGGGCCAAGGCCAACGGCATCATCAACATCATGGGCTACTTCGGCGGCGCCTTTGCCACGGTGCTGGGCCTGTTCTTCGTGCTGTCCTCCTACATCAACGCCCCTGCGGCCGAGCGCAGCATCTGGACCATCGAGCTGCCCTTCATTGTGGCCTCGGTGCTGATGGTGATCAGCGCCCTGGTGCTGTTCAAGACCATCCGCGAGAACGAGCTGGCCGAGCAGCTGAAGGACGACATGGCCCTAGGCGAGCAGCTGGCCGCCGTGGCAACGCCCGTGGACGACGACAAGCCCATGAGCCGCGAGAACCGCAATATGCTCCTGGCCATCCTGGGGGCGGAGTTCCTCTGGTTCATGAGCGACAACGCCCTGGGCACCTACATCGGCAACTACGTTATCTATTACCTCAAGAGCGCGTCGAGCTCCACCATGATCCTGACGATCCTGGGAGGCCTTGCCTCGGTGCTGGGCTTTGCCATCGCGGGCACCATTGCCGAAAAGATCGGCCGCAAGTGGACCATCTCTACCGGCCTCATGATCACCTTCACGGGCCTGGTCCTCATGTGCTTTGTCCGCCCGACCCAG
This sequence comes from uncultured Eubacteriales bacterium, assembly GCA_900320465.1. Taxonomy (GTDB): domain Bacteria; phylum Bacillota; class Clostridia; order Oscillospirales; family Oscillospiraceae; genus Limivicinus. The sequence goes on along the minus strand of ONSQ01000049.1, from coordinate 1,531 downwards.
CTGGTCGCGGCTGGCGCCGCCCACGGCGAGTTCACCTTCCCGGTGCTGCTCTACGTGGTGTGGGCCTTCAAGGGCTTCGGCATGGCGCTGGTGCACAACTGCTCCTTCCCGATGGTGGTGGAGCTGTGCTCGTCGAAGAAGATCGGCCGCTTCACCGGCTTCTACTACGCCGCCTCCATGTCTGCCCAGACGGTCACGCCCGTGCTGCTGGGCCTGGTGCTCAAGGCCGCCATGGCCTGGCGCGCGCTGCCGGTGTACGCCTGCATCCTGACGCTTCTGAGCTGCACGGTCTTCACGTCTCTTGTCAAGAACATCAAGGCCGGCAAGGTGGCCAACGTCACCGGGCTCGAAGCGCTCGGCGCCGACGACAACTGAAAAAGTCCGGGAGGAGTCTTCTCCTCCCGCTTTTCTACCAGACTATACAGGATAAAAGAGGATACTAACATGGAAAAGAAAACGAAACTGTTGATCGCCTGTGGCGCGGCGGCGGTGGCGCTGCCCGTGTACCTGCTGGCCCCCGGCCATGCCACGCGGCGGCAGAAGGCCCCCTTCGCGGGCCGCAACTTTGCCCACCGCGGCCTGCACGAGCGGGACAAGAGCGTGCCGGAAAACTCCCTCAAGGCCTTTGACCGGGCCTGCCAGAACGGCTACGGCATGGAGCTGGACGTGCAGCTGACCCGCGACGGCCAGGTGGTTGTGTTCCATGACGACACGCTGGACAGGGTCTGCGGCGTGAAGGGCCGGGTGGACGACTACACCTTCTCCGAGCTGCAGAAGTTCCCCCTCTGCGGCACGGCCGAGCGCATCCCGCTGTTTTCCGATGTGCTCAACACGGTCCGCGGCCGCGGCCCCATCATCTGCGAGCTCAAGACCGCCGGCAAGAAGAACCGGGAGCTGTGCCGCAAGACCTACGCGCTGCTGGCCTCCTACGGCGGCGACGTGTGCGTGGAGAGCTTTGATCCCCGCATCGTGACCTGGTTCCGCTTCCACGCGCCGGAGCTGCTGCGCGGCCAGCTGGCCCAGGGCAAGTACCCGGACCAGAGCGCCTTCCAGGGCTTTTTGCTGCGCAACTGTCTGCTGAACTTCCTGGCGCGGCCCCACTTCATCGCCTACGAGCTGATCCGCCGTCCGCTGAGCGTGCGTCTGAGCGAGGCGCTGGGTGCCATGAAGGTCTGCTGGACCTCCCACGAGCCGAAGAACGAAAAGGGCCAGGACGTGGTCATTTTCGAGTTCTACCGCCCCCGCATCTCCTTTAAGTAAGAAAAAAGCTTCCCGTTTGAAAACGGGAAGCTTTTTTAGTTTCTAGTTTCTAGTTTCTAGTTTCTGGTTTCTGGTTTCTGGTTCTCATCGCATCCCCCGTCTCCTGAAAACGAAAAACTAAGCTCTAAAAACCAAAAACGAGGATGCTTATTCGGCATCCTCGTTTTCGTCCTCGTCCTCGTCTTCGAGATCCTCGGGCAGGACGGTCACCAGATCGTCCTTGGTGGGATTCTCCAGCTGCGCCACGCGGTTGGAATGGCGCACCACCATA
>ONSQ01000048.1 GCA_900320465.1 uncultured Eubacteriales bacterium | reverse complement strand
GTCGGAGATCACTCCGCACGGCTCAGAAAAGACGATCGCGAAAGCGGTCGTCTTTTCTTCATCTGTGCTGCGTGTCTCCTCCTTTCAAAACCGAAACCGCTTCGCTGCGTTTCGGTTTTGTGTTGAGAATCCTGCTATGCCGGGCTCGCGTCTGCAGGGGGCAGAGGAAGCAAAGCAGGAGTATCCGGGAACAAGCGCCCTGTTAACGTAGTGACGGCTAACAGAGGCCGGCCCTCATGCCTTCCCCGTGTGCGGGGAAGGTATACAAGGCGCTCATCCGCCGTCTTGACGGCTGCGCGCGGCCTGTCGTATACTGTTGCGGCGAAAGTGAGTGGTATGTATGGTACGAAAAATCGATTTTGAAGAGGCCGGACGCATCCTCGCACAGGAGAAAAACGCCGTGCTGCTGGACGTGCGCGAGGAGGCCGAGTACATCACCGGCCACGCCGTGGACGCGCTGCTGCTGCCGGTGGACGAACTGACAGGCGCACGCGCCGCGGCCCTGCTGCCGGACAGGGACGCGACGATACTGGTCTACTGCCGCAGCGGCCGCCGCAGCCGCACCGCCGTTGCCCTGCTGGAGAGCTTCGGCTACACGCGCCTGTACGACCTGGGCAGCCTGATCGGCTGGCCCTACGGACTGGAATAAAAGGAGAACTGCCATGGGCGACGCCATCCGCTCGGAGCAAAAAGAAAATATCTGCGTCGGACTGCTGGCCCATGTGGACGCGGGCAAAACCACCCTCAGCGAGGCTATGCTCTACCTGTCCGGACGGCTGCGGAAGCTGGGACGGGTGGACCACCGGGACAGCTTTCTGGACTCCAACAGCATCGAGCGCGAGCGGGGCATCACGATCTTCTCCAAGCAGGCCGTGATGGAGCTGCCCCGCCGGAGCGTCACGCTGCTGGACACGCCGGGACATGTGGACTTCGCCGCCGAGATGGAGCGGAGCCTGGCCGCCCTGGACTGCGCCGTGCTGGTCATCAGCGGCCTGGACGGCGTGCAGGCCCACACCGAGACCCTGTGGCGGCTGCTGCGCCGCGGCGGCGTGCCGGTTTTTGTGTTCGTCACCAAAATGGATCTGACGAAGCGCGGCCGCGCCGAGCTGCTGGCGGATCTACAGACGCGTCTGGACGAGCGCTGCGTGGATTTCAACGCCCGCGACGAGGCGTTTTTCGACCAGCTCGCCCTCTGCGACGAGGACATGATGGACAAGATCCTCGCCGGCGAGACGCCCACGGACGAAGAGCTCTCCGCTCTCATCGCCCGCCGGGGCGTCTTCCCCTGCTTCTTCGGCTCGGGACTGAAGCTGGAGGGCGTGGAGGAACTGCTGACGGCGCTGGACACCCTCGCGCCGCTGCGGGAGCGCTGCGAGAGCTTTGCCGGGCGCGTGTACAAGATCGCCCGGGACAGCCAGGGCGCCCGGCTGAGCTTTGTCAAGCTGCTGGGCGGCGAGCTGAGCGTGCGCCAGACGCTGCGCTATACAGGCGCCGACGGAGCGGAGCACGAGGAGAAGATCACCGCGCTGCGGCTGTATTCCGGCGAGAAGTTTGAAGCCGTGGAGCGCATCCGCCCCGGCCAGGCCGCGGCGGTGCTGGGCCTGAGCCAGAGCTGGGCCGGACAGGGCCTGGGGGCGTGCCGCGACGCCGCGGCGCCGGAGCTGGAGGCCGTGATGAGCTACCGCGTGCTCCCGCCGCCCGGTGTGGAGAGCGTGCAGCTGCTGCCGAAGCTGGCCCTGCTGCAGGAGGAGGACCCCCAGCTGCGCCTGCGCTGGAACGAGCGTGCGGGCGCGGTGGAGCTGAGCCTCATGGGCCGCGTGCAGCGCGAGGTCTTCCTGCGCCTGGTCCGAGAGCGCTTCGACTGGGACATTTCGCTGGACGAGGGCCATGTGCTATACCGTGAGACGATCGAATCCCGTGTGGAGGGCGTTGGCCATTTCGAGCCGCTGCGCCACTACGCCGAGGTGCATCTGATCCTGGAGCCGCTGAGCCCCGGGAGCGGCCTGGTGTTCGACAGCGTGTGCAGCGAGGACGCGCTGGACCGCAACTGGCAGCGGCTGATCCTGACCCACCTGGCGGAAAAGCAGCATCTGGGCGTGCTGACCGGCTCGCCCATCACCGATATGAAGATCACCCTGGCCGCCGGGCGCGCCCATGTGAAGCACACCGAGGGCGGCGATTTCCGCGAGGCCACCTACCGGGCCGTGCGCCAGGGGCTGATGCGCGCGCGCAGCGTGCTGCTGGAGCCCTGGTACGCCTTCGTGCTGGAGCTGCCCGCCGATGCGCTGGGCCGCGCCATGAGCGACATCCGCGAAAAGCACGGCAGCTTTGACGCGCCCGACAGCGACGGCGAGCGCGCCGTGCTGCGGGGCAGCGTGCCCTGCGCGGCGATGACCGGTTACGCAGACGAGCTGATGAGCTACACCCGCGGCCGCGGACGGCTGAGCCTGCGGCCCGACGGCTGGCGGCCCTGCCGCAGCCAGGCGGAGGTGGTCGCCGCCCTGGGCTATGAGCCGGAGGCCGACACCGCCAACACGCCCGACAGCGTCTTTTGCGCCCACGGCGGCGGCTTCACCGTCAAGTGGGACCGGGTGGAGGAATATATGCACCTGGAGAGCTGTCTCAAGGCCCGCAGCGCCGAAACGCCGCAGCTGCGCCCCCGCGCCGCTGTGAGCATCGACGAGCGGGAGCTGGAGGCCATCATGGAGCGGGAGTTCGGCCCCATCCGGCGGCCGCAGTACAGCGCGCCGCAGCGCAACGAGGCGCCCCGGCAGACGTCGGGCGGCGAGGCGCGGCGGGAGTATCTGATCGTGGACGGCTACAATCTGATCTTCGCCTGGGGCGAGCTCAAGGCCCTGGCCGCCGAGCGGCTGGATCTGGCCCGCGGGCGGCTGATGGACATGCTGTCGAGCTACTGCGGCTTCACAAAGAGCGAGCTGGTGCTGGTGTTCGACGGCTTTCGCACGCCGGGCAACCCCGGCTCGCGGGAGGCTTATCACAACATCCACGTGGCCTTCACCGCCGACGGTGAGACCGCGGACCAATATATCGAACGCTTTGCGGACGAGATCGGCAAGAACTACGATGTGCGCGTCGTCACCAGCGACAACCTGATCCGTCTCTCCGCGCTGCGCTCCGGCGTGCTGCGCACCGGCTCGAAGGAATTTTCCGGCGAGGTGGAGTGGGTGCTGGGGCAGATCGACGAGGTACTCAAAAAGAGCAATCAGGGCGCGCATCGCACAAAGCTGACGGATGGAAGATTATAAAGAGCTGCTGCGCCGGGCCGCGGATCTGGCCGGGCGCTGCGAAAAAACCGGGAGCGTGACCCACACGGCCTTCCTCACGCCCGCCGAGGCCTTTGAGCTGGAAAACTGGGCCCGGCGGGAGAGGCGGCGCGTGCTGCTGCACGGCGGCGGGCCGGACAGCGAGCGCCGGGCGGCCTTTTTCCTGCCGGACTGGCTGGAGGAGGACTTCTTCGAGCCGGCGGACTATCTGCGCGCCATCCGGCTGACGGCCTATTTCGGCACGCCCGGGCACCGGGATTATATGGGCGCGCTGCTGGGTATGGGCATCGGGCGCGAATGGCTGGGCGATATCCAGGTGAAGGACGACCACGCCTGGGTGGTGTGTATGCCCAGCGTAGAGAAGCATCTTCTGAGCATCGACAAGGTGGGCCGCACCACGGTCCGGGCCGAGGCCATCGCCCTCAGCGAGCTGCCGGCGCCGGAGCGGCAGGTGAAGGAAAAGCGCTTCTCGGTCCAGAGCCCGCGGCTGGATGCGGTGGTGGGCGGCCTGTTCTCCCTGAGCCGCAGCGAAGCCGCCCGGCAGATCGAGGCGGGGCTGGTGAGCGTCAACTATCATGAGAGCCTCAAGTGCGATCTCGATGTGCGCGCGGGCGATGTGATCTCGCTGCGCGGCAAGGGAAAGGGACGCATCACCGAGCTCGGCGGCACGTCCCGCAAGGGCCGGCTCTTCATCACCGGCGAGGTGTTTGTTTGATCTTTTTGAAATCTGCAAAGCGACGGGCAAAAAAGCACCCGCACAGCCGTGCGGGTGCTTTTTTGCCGTTATCCGCTTATTCCACTTCCACGACGCCGTCGTCCTTGACGGTGACGCTCATGCCGGTCTGGACGTAGGCAAGGAATTCCTCGCCCAGCGAGTCCACCACGGGCATCTTGGCGTCCGTCCACACGTCCCCCAGGATCGCCCCCGAGGCCGCCAGCGAGTCGATCGGCAGCGAGAAGAGCATGCAGGCCGGCTGCTTGCCCATGGAGCAGGCCGTGTAGAGCACCATGCCGCCGGTGGTGGAGCCGATGGTCATCGGCAGACACAGCGCCTTGCCCAGCATGGGCTTTTTGTACAGATCGGGGTTGTTCTGGTCGCCGCACTTGACAGCCTTGTCCCCGAACATCAGCGCCATCTGGTAGCTGGCCAGCGTGTTGAAGCCGCCGTGGGAGACCAGCGCCTCGGCTGTGCAGGTGCCGGGCACGATCACGCGTCCCTTGAACTGTTTCATTTCGCCGCCTCCTTTGTGGTGATGATCGAAAGGATCTCGTCCTCGGTGTAGTAGCGGGCGCTGGTGTAGGTGCGCAGCTTGTTCGAGCAGGTGATGACCGCCTTTTTCTTGCACAGGGGGTTGTTCATGTACATCAGCGGGCAGATATAGCTCAAAATCACGCCGTAGGTGCGCAGCTTCGAGGCGTAGACGGTCTTTTCAAATTCCTTGAGAACCGGCGTGGAGGCGGTGAACACCGTGGGCACCGTGACCTGGGGCAAACCCTTGGCGCGCAGCGCGGCCTCGATCCGGTCCGTCCAGTCGATCAGCTGGGACATGGTCAGATGCGGGCAGCCCACAAAGCACAGCTGGGGATGCGCCTCCGGGTTTTTCCACACCACCGGGTAGTTGCGCTTGACGCGCTCAAGCTCGTTGTCGTCGATGACGTAGACGCGGGCGTCCTCACGGATGAGCGTCTCGCCCAGGCGCTTGGCCTCGGGCGTGAGCTTGTCGATGTGATACAGGCCCACCGCGCCGTTGGAGGCCGTGGCCGCGCCGAAGTCCTTGAGATAGGCCCGGGCGTGCTCGTCCAGCTCGGTCCCCAGCCACTGGTCCAGTCCCTTGACGTAGGGCACGTCCTCCATGACCTTCATGCCGATGGCCGAGCCCAGAAGCTGGGCCTCGGGGCGCTTGGTGCAGCGGACCTCCACGATCCAGCTGGCCTTGCGGCCCTCGTCGGTCAGAAGGCCGAATTCCGGCACGAAGCCGGCGATGGAGCCCATCAGCTCGATGATGCCGGAGTTGCGGTTGCAGCGGGCGCCCAGCACGCTGTTGGCATAGACCACCGCCGAGCTCTCGGCCCAGGAGAGCACGTCGCCCTCGCCGGGCTTGTTGCCCACCTCGTCGAGATAGCAGGTGCAGGTGTAGTCGTCGTCGGAGGTGATGCCCAGCTTGCGCAGCTGCTCCTCGTAGGGCTTCTGGTCGGTGTACATGATCTTTTTGAACACGATGTCCTCCAGCAGGGAGGAGGGGACGTTGGGGTCCAGGGGCTTGGGGTCGGCGGTGAACTTCTGGCCGCTGACAAGGCCGGCGTCCAGCAGCTGGTCATAGAGCTCGTACACGGGCTTGATGGCCTTGAGACCGAAGGAGATGACCGTGTGGCCGTACTTGCTGGTGACCGGCACCATCCGCTCGGCCCCGAAGGCGTCGCCGTACATGACAAGGGTCTTGACGACCTTGGCCATGGTTTCGCCCTTCGCGCCGTCCAGCAGCGCCTGCTGCTCGGGTGTGAGGATCATAAAAATCACTTCCCATTGTTAATTTTTCCTGTTTTTCCCTTGCAAAATCAAGGGTTTTTGCCTGTCCTGATTGTAGCATTCCGCTGCACAAAAGTCAACGAACCGCCCCCGGAAGGGGGCGGTTCGTGGGTGAAGCTCAGACGCACGGTGACGGCGCAGCCGTCTGCGGCAAAGCCGTCGGCGGTGGCGGCGCGGATCTCCGCCGTGCCCTTTCCCACCGCGGTGACGAGCCCGTTTTCATCCACCCGCGCCACGCTCTCGTCGCTGCTGGTATAGACCACGCGCTTCTCGCTGGCCTCCGCGGGCAGCACGGCGGCGCTCAGCGAGAGCGTCTCGCCGGGGCGCAGCCGGGCCTCGTGCGTGCTGAGCGTGCAGCCTGCACAGGGGATAAGCGCGGCGACGGCGCGTTCGCCCACGGTCTCGCCGCAGCGGACGCAGCGCTGCCGCTCCAGCCCCTCGGCGCCGTAGCCGGGGGCCGTCACCGTCTCCCAGGGCCCCGGGTCGTGCGCAGGCGGCGTGTAGCTGTCGGTCCAGCTGTGGCCGCAGACGGCGCACAGGTGCTCGGTATAGCCCCAGCTGTCGCAGCCGGGGGCGGTGAGGCGCTCCTGCAGCTGCGGCTCATCGCAGCTCTCGGGACTCAGGACGCGGCTGTAATCAAAGGTCTCGCGCCGCTCAAAGGCGTGGGTGTTGCCGCTGTACGCCCGCAGGCCCGTCAGATACTCGCCCCGGAAGGGACGGCAGTAGGCCCGCCGGTCGGTGTTGTCCTCAAAAAAGGAGATAAAGCCCTCCACATAGTTGTCGCAGACCGAGCAATAGGGGAAGTCCATCCCGCAGAGGTAGTACATCCCGCACAGCCCGCCGTTGTGCACGTAGCCGTGGCAGGAGTCGTAGCCCCGGATCTTCACCGTGCAGCGGTCCATGTCCGCCACGCCGCAGGCGAGCAGCGCGCCCATGAACTGCTCGCAGCGCGTGTCATAGCAGCGGTCCTCAAAGAAGAGCTCCACGTCGGCGCTGCAGTCCTCGATGGTGCCGCAGCCGTAGCCGGCCAGACCGCCCAGGCCCACCATCACGTTGTGGCCCACCATGGCAAGGCGCCCCTCCACGCTGCAGCGGCGGATGGCGCTGTGGTCCATATATCCGGCGATGGCCGCGGCGAAGCAGTGCTCGCCGCTCTCCACGTTCAGGCTGACGCCCTTGAAACACAGATCGCGCACCTCCGCGCCCTCCAGCGTGGAGAACAGGCCGGCGAACACCGTGTCATAGGGCTTGAGATTGCCGTCCCGGGTCTGGCGCCGCTCGGCGCCGGTGGCGCTGACGGTCAGATTGTACAGGGTGTGGCCCCGGCCGTCCAGCGTGCCGGAAAAGGCGAAGGGCGTCCAGTCCAGCGCCCCCAGATCCAGATCGGCGGCCAGGGCGTAGTGCCCGTCGGGGGCCTGCGCCATGGCAAGAAGGCCCGATACGTCGGTGATCTCCACCGCGCCGTCCCCGGCAAAGACCGCCCCGCCCGGCAGCAGCAGCGCCAGGGCCAGCAGCAGACAGATGAGCTTTTTCATTTCGCTTTTACGCCCCACCCGAAGGGATTCAGCCCTCCGGCTTCCTTTCCTCGTTCTTTGCCTGACTCCTGCGTCCCGGGCGCGGGATGGCCGCGCCCAGATCCACGCCCGTGAGCTGCTGGATGACCCAGAAGAAAAACAGCAGCACCAGGATCGGGATCACGCAGGAGGTCACGATCATGACCGCCAGCGTCTCCACAAAACGGTTCACCGCGTCCACGGCCTTGTCCGTCAGCGAGGTGGTGGTCTCGCTCAGCCGGTCCAGGATCGACTGGATCACGCCCTTGTCCTCGCCGGCGTCGGCCAGCGGGGCCGTCTCGTCGGACAGCGTCTGGGCCGCGCTGACGGTGCCGTCGATGGACTCCCGATAGGCCCCGTAGATCAGATCGGAGACCTTGAAGCTGACCGGGATCAGCAGATACAGCGCCAGCCCCACCGCAAGCAGCTTCAGCCCCAGCCGCCGCAGCAGCGCCGGGCGCGTGTACAGCCCCAGGGCGAAGAGCGCGCAGGCGCAGGGGATGAGCACCTTGAAGGTCCCGGCGCCGATGATGGTCAGCAGATATTTTTCCGAGTACAGCACGCACAGGATCAAAAGAAAGTATTCCGAAAAGTCCGCCAGCTTGCCCGCAATGGGCGTGGCGGTGTCGCCGGGGATGGCGGACACGCCGATGGAGGCGAGACTGGCCGAGGCGGTCAGCTTGAGCACGTCCTCGGTCTTGCTGTCGATGACGGCGACGGTGGCGGCGTGGGTCTCGGGCGCGGCGGCCCGATCGCCCAGAAACAGGAAGGAAAACACCGCCAGCAGCACCAGCAGCAGCGTGAACAGGATTTTTTTCAGCGTCTGTTCCATCTCTCTCAGCCCTCCGCGAACACCAGCGTGTATTCTCCCAGATCCACCAGCGAGCCGATCAGATTGCGCACCAGAGAGCGGGCGTTGTCGTCGGCACGCTCCAGGATGCCTCGCGCCATGGCCTTGTCCCGGGCGGTCTGCTCCAGCTCGATGAGGGAGCTGTTGAAATCCTCCACGCTCAGATGGTTGCCCAGCCCGGCCTTTTCCGAGTAGAGCACAAAGCTCTCCGGATCGATGTCCACGTTCTGGATCTCGGCGGCGGGCAGGGTGACGGTGATGCGCTTTTGCGCCTCGTCCTTTTCCACGCTTGCCGTCTCCAGATCCACGCCCGCGGTCACCACGCCGTCATAGCTGGCCAGATAGCTGGACTCGGTGATGCCCAGATCGATCTTCCACAGCTTTTTGATGGACGAAAAGCTGACCACCTCGGTGAAATAATACTCGTCCGTGACCAGCACGCCCAGATCCCGCACGCCGTCGGTAAGGATCTCGGCGGTGATCTCCTTTTCCACGGTGACGAGCTTTTCCACCTCTTTTTCCCGCACGATCACCTCGGCCGAGGGCCGCGGCGTGACGGGGGCCACGGCCGCCGCGTCCGGGCGGCGCGCGACGTATAGGATGAACATCACCGCGATAGCCGCCACAACGGCGACGATGGTGCCCACCAGAAGGCCGATCTTTTTCTTTTCCGTGACCATGGCGATCCCTCCTTTATTTTGTAACGTCCTGTTTTCGGCCATATCGTATCACAGCTCTTGTATTTCGACAAGTTTTTATATAAAATAGAAGTTGCCAGATGTTTCCGGTTACTACGATATGAGGAGGGAAACGTTTCATGGAAAAGCATCTGCTCTCCGGCAACGAGGCGATCGCCCGCGGGGCCTATGAGGCGGGCGTCAGGGTCTGCTCCGCCTACCCCGGCACGCCCAGCACGGAGATTTTCGAGAACCTGCCCCAGTATCGGGACGCGCTGTACTGCGAGTGGGCGCCCAACGAAAAGGTCGCCGTCGAGGTGGCCTACGGCGCGGCCATCGGCGGCGTGAGGAGCCTGTGCGCGATGAAGCACGTGGGGCTCAACGTGGCGGCCGATCCGCTGTTCACCGCCGCCTACAACGGCGTGAACCGGGGCTTTGTCATCGTCACCGCCGACGACCCCAGCATGCACTCCTCCCAGAACGAGCAGGACAACCGCTATTACGCCCGCAGCGCCAAGGTGGCCCTCGTCGAGCCGTCCGACTCCCAGGAGTGCATCGACTTCATGAAGGAGGCCTACCGCATTTCCGAGCGCTTCGACATGCCGGTTCTCTTCCGCACCACCACCAACATCTCCCATTCCAAGAGCCTGTGCAGCTTTTCTGAGCGGCAGGAGGCCGAGCCCTTCACCTACGCGCGCAACCAGGCCAAGTTCAACTGCGCCCCGGCCAACGCCTACCGCAACCACCCCAAGGTGGAGGCGAACCTGCAGGCCCTGGCGGAATACGGCGAGACCTGTCCCATCAACAAGGTGGAGTACCGCGGCGGCAAGATCGGCGTCATCACGGCCTCGGTGGCCTACCAGTACGCCAAGGACGTCTTCCCCGAAGACACCTCCTTCTTAAAGCTCGGGCTCACCTATCCGCTGCCCATGGGCCTGATCCGCGAGTTTGCCTCGAAGGTGGAGACCCTCTACGTTATCGAGGAGCTGGAGGGCTTCATGGAGGACCAGATCAAGGCCGCCGGCATCCCCTGCATCGGCAAGGAAAAGGTCAGCCGGATGTACGAGCTCAACCCGGAGCGTCTGCGCGAGATGTTATTTGGCGTCAAGCCGGAAGTCAAGGAGCTGCCCGTCAAGGCGGTGCCGCGTCCGCCGGTGCTTTGCCCCGGCTGCCCCCACCGCGGCTTTTTCTACACGATGTCCAAGGGCAGGGACTTCGTTATCGGCGGCGACATCGGCTGCTACACCCTGGGCGGCGCGGCGCCGCTGGGGGCCATGGACACCTGCGTGTGCATGGGCGGCGGCTTTTCCGTGGCCATGGGCATGTCCAAGGCCTTTGAGGCCACCGGCCAGAAAAAGAAGGTCTTCGGCGTGGTGGGCGACTCCACCTTCTTCCACTCCGGCATGACCGGCGCGGCGGAGATCCTGTACAACAAGGGCTCTGTCATCCCCGTGGTGCTGGACAACCACATCACCGGCATGACCGGCCACCAGGACAACCCCGGCTCCGGCTACACCCTGCAGGGCGAGATCGCGGCCGCCATCAAAATCGAGGACGTGCTGCACGCCTACGGCTATGAAAACGTGATCATCGTGGACCCGCAGGATCTCACGGCCATGCAGAAGGCCGTGGACGACGCGCTGGCCTCGGAGGTGCCGGCGGCCATCATCTGCCGCCGTCCCTGCCTGCTGATCAAGCGCATCCGGCATGAAAAGGGACTGTGCGCCGTGGATCGGGACAAGTGCATCGGCTGCAGAAAGTGCCTGAAGGTGGGCTGCCCGGCGGTGAGCGTCCGGGAGGGCAAATCGTCCATCGATCCCGACCAGTGCGTGGGCTGCACGGTCTGCGCCCAGGTCTGCCCGGTGGGTGCGATCACGAGAAAGGAGAGCAAGTGATGGCGGTAAAGCATGCGATTCTCGTCGGCGTGGGCGGCCAGGGCGCGATCCTGACGGCCAAGGTGCTGGTGGGCGGTCTGATGAAGGCCGGCTACGACGTGAAGATGTCCGAGGTGCACGGCATGAGCCAGCGGGGCGGCAGCGTCTCCACCCAGGTGCACTGGGGCGAAAAGGTCTACTCTCCGGTGATCGGCAAGGGCGCGGCCGACTATCTGGTGGCCTTTGAAAAGATGGAGGCCGTGCGCTACGCCGACTTTCTGAAGCCGGACGGCGTGGCGGTCATCAACGATTTCGAAATGTCCTCCGCCACGACGGCGGCGGGGCTGGCGTCGTATCCGGAGGGCTGTCTGGAGGCGATGGAGGACAACTTCCGCTGCTGCACCCTCGACGCGGCGAAGATCGCCGCGGAGCTGGGCAACCCCAAGTGCATGAACATCGTGCTCTTCGGGGCCATGACCCACGCGCTGGGCATGGACGAGATCGATTGGGAGTCGGTCATCCGCGAGACCGTGCCGCCGAAGTTCCTGGAGCTGAACCTCAGGGCCTACCGCGCCGGACGCGCGGCCGCCGGCGGCGAATGATTGAAAAATAAAAAAGAAAGGAAAGCATTGGCTTTCCTTTCTTTTTTTCGTAACAGAGGGAGATCAGTAGCCCTCGACCCGGTACTGCCCTTCCTGCTCGCGGATCCGTTTTTTCCAGCAGCGGTGGCACATGGCCACATAGCTGTCGTTGCCGCCCAGCAGGATCTGGCCGCCCTCGGTGACGATGCGGCCCCGGTCGTCGATGCGGGCGTTGACCGTGGCTTTGCGGCCGCAGGCGCAGACGGTCTTGATCTCGGTGATCGAATCCGCCAGCTCCATCAGCCGCAGCGCGCCGGGGAAGAAATGGGTCAGAAAGTCGGTGCGCAGCCCGAAGCACAGCACCGGCAGATCCTCCTCGTCCACCAGCGTGCGCAGCTGGTCGATCTGCGCGGGGGTGAAGAACTGGGCCTCGTCGGAGATGATCACGTCGTGCCTTCCGGCGGCGCGGTATTCGGCGATGATGTCCTGCTCGGGGGTGATGATGCGGGCATGGGCCATCAGCCCGATGCGGCTGCGGATCACGTCGGCGCCGTCGCGGGTGTCCACGCTGGGCTTGATGAGCCAGACGCTCATGCCCTTTTCCTCATAGTTGAACTTGGTGATCAGCGCCTGGGCGGATTTGGACGAGCCCATGGCGCCGTACTTGAAATACAGCTTGGCCACGGCTTACTCCTCCTCCCCGTAGATGTGGGAGCGGACCCGGGCCACCACCATGCGCATGGCAACCTGGTTGTGGCCGCCCTCGGGGATGATCAGATCGGCGTAGCGCTTGCTGGGCTCGACAAACTGCTCGTGCATGGGCTTGACGGTGGTCAGATACTGGTCGATCACGCTCTCCAGACTCCGTCCACGGTCCCGCACGTCCCGTTTGATGCGGCGCAGGATGCGCACGTCGGCGTCGGTGTCCACATAGAGCTTGATGTCCATGAGACTGCGCAGCTCGGGGCTGGCGTAGATCAGAATACCCTCCACGATGACCACCTTGGCGCTCTTGACCACGATGGTCTTGTCGCTGCGGTCGTGGATGGAATAATCGTACACGGGGCAGACCACGTCCCGTCCGGCCTTCAGATCCTTCACCGCCTGAATCAGCAGCTCGGTGTCAAAGGCGTCCGGGTGGTCGTAGTTGAGCTTGGCGCGCTCGGCATAAGGCATATCGTGGTGGGCCTTGTAGTAGTTGTCGTGATAGATGACGGACACATCGCCGCCAAAGCGCTGCATCAGCTTTTTGGTGATGGTGGTCTTGCCGCTGCCGGTGCCGCCCGCAAGACCGATGACCATAACGTCGCTCATATGCTCTCTCCTCCGCTGTGTTTTTCGTCGCTTTTTGTATTCTACCATACAACGCGCGCCGTTTCAATTTGACTTTTGCACTTTCTCCTTTTATAATCGAAGAAAAAGGCGGACAAACATTTTCAAGGAGGAAACGAGCATGTCCATTCCCACTCCCCACATCAACGCCAAAGCCGGCGAGATCGCCAAGACCGTTCTGATGCCGGGCGATCCGCTGCGCGCCAAGTTCATTGCCGAGACCTTTCTCACCGATCCGAAGCTGGTCAACAACGTCCGCGGCGTCCAGGGCCACACCGGCACCTGGAAGGGCGTGCCCGTGACGGTCATGGCCTCGGGCATGGGCATCCCGGCCATCAGCATTTACAGCTGGGAGCTGTTCCATTTCTACGACGTGGACAACATCATCCGCATCGGCTCCGCCGGCGCGCTGAGCGACGATCTGGACGTGATGGACATCGTCATCGGCCAGGGCGCCTGCACCAATTCGGTGCTGCCCAGCACCTTCGGCGTCCCCGGCACCTTTGCGCCCATCGCGGATTACGAGCTGATGGCCAAGGCCATCGAGGCCTCCCGCGAGCACGGCGCCAAATTCAAGGTGGGCAACATCCTGTCCTCCGACAACTTCTACGCCGCCGAGGGCCAGGGCGCCAACGACCTGTGGAAGCGCATGGGCGTGCTGGCGGTGGAGATGGAGGCGGCGGGCCTGTACGCAAACGCGGCCTATGCCAACAAGCGGGCGCTGTGCATCTGCACGATCTCCGACCACCTGTACAAAGAGCAGTATCTGAGCGCCGAAGAGCGCCAGACCTCCTTCACCCAGATGATGGAGATCGCGCTGGATACCGCCGTGAAGATGGCGGAAGTCAAATAAAACAGGATCAGAGCCCGGCAAAGCGGGTCTGATCCTGAAAGGAAAAACAACGCCGGCGGTCATTCGGATCGAGGAACAGGAGATCCGAAGACCTCTCGGCGTTGTTTTGACGCGAGGGAGATCGCACTGGATACGGCCGTAAAGATGGCAGAACTCAAATAAAACCGGCAACGATGGTCCTGTCGAGCGGGAGGGGCGCGCCCTTCCCGCATAAAGCCTTCCCCTTTGGGGAAGGGGGACCGCGTCAGCGGTGGATGAGGGAAAGGATTGTGATTTCGGAAGACTCCCCCTCATCTCCATAAGTGTGCGCACCGGGGCATCTTCCCCCAGCGGGGGAAGATGTCGAAGCGAAGCGAGACAGAGGAGGGAGAGGGTTGCGCCTCCGGAACTCGCCTCCTTGCCGCGAAACCGTTACCGGCGCTCTGTCCCCCGGCCGCGGCGCGGGGAAGCAAATTTGCAAAGGAAAGCGCGGCAAACGCTTGATTTACGCTTATTTGAATGCTATAATAAAATTCGGTGTGTGAAGAGCGCACCGGATGAGACAAATCAAAAAATAACTATGGAGGAACAAACATGAAAAAGATTCTCGCACTCGTTCTCGCGCTGTGCATGGTCTTCGCCCTTGCCGCCTGCGGCCAGAGCGCTGCTCCCGCTGCGAACACCGCTTCGCACAAGGTCGCCATGATCACCGACTACGGCGATATCACCGACCAGTCCTTCAACCAGACCACGTATGAAGCCTGCAAGGCTTTCTGCGAGGGCAAGGGTGTGGACTTCACCTATTTCAAGCCCGCTTCCGACTCCGATGAGGACCGCGTCTCCATGATCGAGAAGGCCATCGACGAGGGCTACAATGTCATCGTGATGCCCGGCTACGCTTTCGCTCCGGCGATCGCCGCCACCGCCCCCAAGTATGCTGACGTCACCTTCATCGCCCTTGACGTCTCCGAGTTCGACCTGACCAGCGCCGGTCTCGAGACGCTGCCCGCCAACCTCTTCTCTGCTGTCTACCAGGAAGAGCTCTGCGGCTACATGGCCGGATACGCCGCTGTCAAGCTCGGCTACACCAAGCTCGGCTTCCTGGGCGGCATGGCTGTCCCCGCTGTTGTCCGCTACGGCTACGGCTTTGTTCAGGGCGCTGACGCCGCCGCTGCCGAGATCGGCGCCGACGTCACCGTGAAGTACGCCTACGGCAACCAGTTCTACGGCGACGCCGACATCACCGCCGCCATGGATACCTGGTACGCCGACGGCACCGAGGTCGTCTTTGCCTGCGGCGGCGGTATCTTCACCTCTGCCGGCGAGGCTGCTGCCAAGGTCGGCGCCAAGGTCATCGGCGTTGACGTTGACCAGGCTGCCACCATCGACGGCCTGTACGGCGAAGGCATGACCGTCACCTCCGCGATGAAGGGTCTGGCCGCCACCGTCAACACCGAGCTCACCGCCGTTCTGGAAGGCAAGTTCGAGGGCGGCAAGGTTGCCAACCTGGGCCTCGTTTCCAACGTCCCCGAAGAGAACTACGTCCAGCTGGCCGGCTCCACCCAGTTCGGTGAGGGCTTCACCGCCGAGGACTACGCCGCTCTCGTGGCCGATATGTTCTCCGGCAAGATCACGGTCAGCAACGACACCGAGATCTCCGCGGCCGACAACGCCAAGACCATCACCGTCGTCGACCTGGGCAACATCAAGTAATCTTATCCAAAGCACACAGGACAGACCCGAAAGGGTCTGTCCTT
This sequence comes from uncultured Eubacteriales bacterium, assembly GCA_900320465.1. GTDB lineage: Bacteria > Bacillota > Clostridia > Oscillospirales > Oscillospiraceae > Limivicinus. Next base: position 8,494 of record ONSQ01000048.1, on the reverse strand, counting down.
TTTTCGTCGGCAAAAGGCATTTTCTGTTTACAAGCCGCCGCCGGATGGTGTATGATAAGATATACTGAGTTTTGCGCGATAAACACAGGAATACGCGACAGGGAGGTAGATCCGCGTGGACAGTCCGTACGCAATCGAGATGCTTCACATCACGAAACGGTTCCCCGGCATCATTGCCAACGACGACATCACGCTCCAGCTGAAAAAGGGTGAGATCCATGCTCTGCTGGGCGAAAACGGCGCCGGCAAATCCACCTTGATGAGCGTACTGTTCGGCCTGTACCAGGCCGAGGAGGGCGTCATCAAAAAGGACGGCAAGGAGGTCCAGATCAAAGACCCCAACGACGCCAACGATCTGGGTATAGGCATGGTGCATCAGCACTTCAAGCTGGTGGAATGCTTCAGCGTCCTCGACAACATCATCCTGGGCGTGGAGCCCAACAAGGCCGGCTTCCTCCAGAAGAAGGAGGCCCGCGAGAAGGTCCTGGCGCTGAGCGAGAAATACGGTCTCGCCGTCGACCCGGACGCCATCGTAGAGAACATCACCGTCGGTATGCAGCAGCGTACCGAGATCCTGAAGATGCTCTACCGCGACAACGAGATCCTGATCTTTGACGAGCCCACCGCCGTTCTGACCCCCCAGGAGATCGACGAGCTGATGCAGATCATGAAGAATCTGGCCAAGGAGGGCAAGTCGATCCTCTTCATCTCCCACAAGCTGGCGGAGATCATGGCGGTGGCCGACCGCTGCACGGTCCTGCGCAAGGGCAAGTACATCGGCACCGTCGAGACGAAGGACACCACGGTCGAGCAGCTCTCGGCCATGATGGTGGGCCGCAACGTCAACTTCCATGTGGAGAAAAAGCCCTGCACCCCCGGCGACGTGATCCTGGAGGTCGAGAATATGACCGTCGCGTCCAAGGTGCACAAGAACGACGCGGTCAAGAACGTCAGCTTCAAGGTCCGCGGCGGCGAGATCGTCTGCATCGCCGGCATCGACGGCAACGGCCAGACCGAGCTGGTCTACGGCCTGAGCGGGCTTGAGCCGCTCAAGAGCGGCAAGCTGACGCTCTGCGGCAAGGACATGACCCACGCCTCGATCCGCAAGCGCTCCACCTCCGGCATGAGCCATATCCCCGAGGACCGTCACAAGCACGGCCTGGTGCTGGATTACAGTCTGGAGTACAACATGATCCTCCAGCGCTACTTTGAGGAGAGCTTCACCGGCCGGGTGGGCTTCCTGAAGCGCCACAGTATCCGCGATTACGCCGACAAGCTCATCGACCAGTACGACGTGCGCTCGGGCCAGGGCGCCATCACCACCGCCCGCTCCATGTCCGGCGGCAACCAGCAGAAGGCCATCATCGCCCGCGAGATCGACAAGGATCCCGATCTGCTTATCGCCGTCCAGCCCACCCGCGGTCTGGACGTTGGAGCCATCGAGTACATCCACAAGCAGCTGGTGGCCCAGCGCGACGCCGGCAAGGCGGTGCTGCTGGTCTCGCTGGAGCTGGACGAGGTCATGGACGTGCCTGACCGGATCCTGGTGATGTACGAGGGCGAGATCGTCGGCGAGCTCGATCCCAGGACCACCACCCAGGAGGAGCTGGGCCTGTACATGGCCGGCGCCAAGAGAGACGAGGTGAAGGCATGAAAAAGCTTTTGAAGAACAACGCCGTCCAGGCGCTGATCGCATCGCTGATCTGTATCGTCCTGGGCCTGCTGATCGGCTACATCGTGCTGCTGTTCATCAACCCCGTCGGTGCGGGCGGCGCGATCCTGGCGGTCGTCAAGAACTTCTGGAACTATTCCCGCGCCGCGCTGCAGATCAAGAACTTCGGCAACACCCTGGTCAAGACCGCGCCGCTGCTGATGTGCGCGCTGAGCGTGCTGTTCGCCTATAAGGTGGGCCTGTTCAACATCGGCGCCGCCGGACAGTACGTCATCGGCACCTGCGCCAGCCTGTACGCGGCTCTCGCCTGGGGCTGGGGCTGGCTGCCCTGCCTGCTGCTGGCGATCCTGGCCGGCGGCCTGTACGGCGCGCTGGTGGGCCTGCTCAAGGCCTTCTGCAACGTCAACGAGGTCATCTCCGGCATCATGCTCAACTGGATCGGCCTGTATGCCACCAACATGCTGCTGGCCAACGTCAAGGAATCCACCAGCCCCTACACGCTGCACCTCAAGAGCGCGGCGCCCCAGGCCATGCTGCCCGGCGGGGGGATGGACAAGCTCCTGGGCGACAACGCCAATGTGACCATCGCCGTGCCGCTGTCGATCCTGATCGCGGTGCTGATCCTCATCCTGCTGGACAAGACCCGCCTGGGCTATGAGCTCAAGGCCACCGGCAACAACAAGAACGCGGCAAAATACGCCGGCATGGCGGAGAGACAGAACATCATCCTCACGCTGGTGATCGCCGGCGCCCTGGCGGCGCTGGGCGGCGCGTTCCTGTATCTCACCGACTTCGAGCAGTGGTCCGTGACCCAGTCCTCGGTGCCCGGCATGGGCTTCAACGGCATCGCCGCCGCCTTCCTGGGCGGTCTGAACCCCATCGGCACCATCTTCGCCTCTTACTTCATCCAGCACATCACCGTGGGCGGCGCCTACGTGGACAAGACCATGTACTCCTCCCAGATCTCCGATCTGATCAGCGCCATCATCGTGTACCTGTGCGGCTTCGTGCTGTTCATCAAGTACGCCATCAACCAGGGCCTGGTCAAGACGGAGGAAAAGAAGAAGAATCGCGACAACGCGAAAGGAGGCGAGAAGTAATGCTGCTGCTGATCCAATACACGCTGATTTTCGCCTCGGTGCTGATGCTTGTGGCGCTGGGCGGCTGCTTCTCGGAACACTCCGGCGTCATCAACCTGGGCCTGGAGGGCATCATGGTCATCGGCGCCCTGGGCGGCGCGCTGGTGATGCGCTACCTGCCCGCCAGCGTGGGCCCCTTCCCGGCGATCCTGTGCGTGCTGCTTGGCGCGGTCATGTTCGGCGTGGCGTACAGCGCGCTGCTGGCCGTGGCCTGCATCAACTTCAAGGCTGACCAGACCATCGTCGGCACGGCGCTGAACATGCTGGGTGTGGCGGCCGCCACCGTGCTGGTCAAGGCCATCAACACCGCCGCCAACCCCGACGACGTGTCCTCCGAGATCCAGTATGTGGAGGCCAAGAAAAACTTCCTGGTCAACATCGGCTCCTTCGAGTTCAACTGGTTCATGCTCATCGCGGTGGTCATGCTGGTGGTGGCCTATGTGGTGCTGTACAAGACCAAGTTCGGTCTGCGTCTGATGGCCTGCGGCGAGCATCCCCAGGCCGCGGCCTCCGTGGGCATCAGCGTTTATAAAATGCGCTGGGCTGGCGTGCTGATCTCCGGCGTCTACGGTGCGCTGGGCGGCATCTGCTACATCCTGGCGGGCGTCAGCCTGTGGAAATTTGAAAACGGCGTGGCCGGCTTCGGCTTCCTGGCCCTGGCCGTCATGATCTTCGGCCAGTGGAAGCCCACCCGCATCGCCCTGGCGGCGCTGCTCTTCGGCTTCTTCCGCGCCCTGTCCAACGTGTACTTCGGCTTCCCGCTGCTGATGAGTCTGAACATCCCCGGCTCGGTCTACAACATGATGCCCTACATCATCTCGCTGATCGTGCTGGCCTTCACCTCCCAGCATTCCCGCGCGCCCAAGGCCGAGGGCATCCCCTACGACAAGGGCAGCCGCTGAGACAAAAGCGGCGCAAAAACCAAAACCAAACCAGACAAAAACGGGCAGAAATCTGCCCGTTTTTACTGTTCTGAATGGGCTCTGAAGGGGCGGCGCGCGGCTCCGCGGGCGCTCTGCATTTCATGACAGAAAAGCTGCGAGTTATGACAGCACACGTACCCGGCGGGGGAAGTGTGCTATAATACCGCTTGTCTAAGGCGTCATGCCGTCCGCATCCTTCCTGAGGAGCGCACTCCGGCAGGTGTTCTCCTTCCAATGCCACGGCCGGCAGGACGCCTTAGACAACAAGGACCCCCGGGGCAGCCGCCCCGGGGGTTTGTTGTTTTTTCGATTTTCAAAGGCGGCAGACAAGCTCGCCGTTCTCGGCGTCCACGGTGATCGTCGAGCCCTCGGCAAGGTCGCCGGAGAGGATCGTGCGGGCCAGCAGCGTCTCCACGCCGCTCTGCAGCGTCCGGCGCAGCGGCCGCGCGCCGTAGAGAGGATCGTAGCCCCGCTCGATGATGAGGCTCTTGGCCGCTTCGGTCAGCTCCAGCTTCAGCGAGCGCTCGGCAAGCCGGCTGCGCAGCGAGGCGATCATGATGTCGATGATGCCGCTCAGATTCTCGCGCGTCAGCGGGCGGAAGAGGATCGTCTCGTCCAGACGGTTGAGGAACTCGGGCCGGAAGGCGCGCTTGAGCTCGGCCATCACGGCGGCGCGGGCCGAATCGGAGATCTCGCCGTCCGGGTCGGTGATGCGCCCGTCGTCCAGGATCTGCAGCAGGATGTTGAACACGTCCGGGTGGGCCTTTTCGATCTCGTCGAAGAGCACCACGCTGTAGGGCTTTCTGCGCACGGCCTCAGTCAGCTGGCCGCCCTCGTCATAGCCCACGTATCCCGGAGGCGCGCCGATCAGCCGCGAGACGGAGAATTTCTCCATATACTCGGTCATATCGATGCGCACGATGTTGTGCTCGTCGTCGAACAGGCTGGCGGCCAGAGCCTTGGCCAGCTCCGTCTTGCCCACGCCGGTGGGGCCCAGGAACAGGAACGAGCCGATGGGCCGGTTGGGGTCGGCGATGCCGGCGCGGGAGCGCAATATCGCCTCGGTGACCTTCTGCACGGCCTCGTCCTGGCCCACCACGCGCTGATGCAGCGTCTCGTCCAGGTGCAGGATCTTCTCCCGCTCGCCCTCCATCAGCTTGGCCACCGGGATGCCGGTCCATTTGGCCACGATGGCGGAGATCTCCTCCTCGGTCACGGTGTCGCGCAGCATGGAGGTGGCCTTGCGCTCCTCCGAGAGCTTCTCGGCCTCGGCCAGCTTTTGCTCCAGCGCGGGCAGGTCGGAGTATTTCAGCCGCGCCGCGGTCTCGTACTCATAGCGGCGCTGGGCGCTTTCAATGTCGGCGTGGAGCTTTTCGATCTCGCCCTTGAGGCGCTTGACGTCGTCCACGCTGTTCTTCTCGCTCTCCCAGCGGGATTTCATCTCGTTAAAGCTGTCCTTGAGGTTGGCCAGCTCCGCGCGCAGCTTCTCCAGCCGCTCGCGGCTGAGACGGTCGTCCTCCTTCTTCAGCGCCATCTCCTCGATCTCCAGCTGCATGATCTTGCGGCGGATATCGTCCAGCTCCGCGGGCATCGAGTCGATCTCGGTGCGGATCATGGCGCAGGCCTCGTCCACCAGGTCGATGGCCTTGTCGGGCAGGAAGCGGTCGGTGATATAGCGGTTCGAGAGCGTCGCGGCGGCCACCAGCGCGCTGTCATGGATGCGCACGCCGTGGAAGACCTCATAGCGCTCCTTCAGGCCGCGCAGGATCGAGATCGTATCCTCCACCGAGGGCTCGTCCACCTGGACGGGCTGGAAGCGGCGCTCCAGCGCGGCGTCCTTTTCGATATACTTGCGGTACTCGTCCAGGGTCGTGGCGCCGATGCAGTGCAGCTCGCCCCGGGCCAGCATGGGCTTTAACAGGTTGCCCGCGTCCATGCTGCCCTCGGTCTTGCCCGCGCCGACGATGGTGTGCAGCTCGTCGATGAACAGGAGGATGCCGCCCTCGGATTTACGGATCTCCTCCAGCACGGCCTTTAGCCGCTCCTCAAACTCGCCCCGGTACTTGGCTCCGGCGATCAGCGCGCCCATGTCCAGGGCGAAGATGGTCTTGTCCTTCAGTCCCTCCGGCACGTCGCCGCTGACGATGCGCTGGGCCAGTCCCTCGGCGATGGCGGTTTTGCCCACGCCGGGCTCGCCGATCAGCACCGGGTTGTTCTTGGTCTTGCGCGAGAGGATGCGGATCACGTTGCGGATCTCGCTGTCGCGGCCGATGACCGGGTCCAGCTCGTTCTCCCGGGCGCGCTTGACCAGATCCGTGCCGTATTTCGACAGGGCGTCGTAGGTGCTTTCGGGGTTGTCGCCGGTGACGGGTGCGGTCTTGACCTTGGCCAGCTCCGCGGTGAAGGCGGACTTGGTCACGCCGTGGTCGGCAAAGCTGCGCTTGATGGCAGGCGTGGCCGCGGCGAAGACGCCGATCATCAGGTGCTCCACCGAGACGTACTCGTCGCCCATGCTTTTGGCGGCCTTCTCGGCGGCGTTCAGCGCCCGGTCGGCCTCCGGCGAGAGATAGATCTGCCCCACGCTGCCCACCTTGGGCAGGGCGGCGATGGCGCTGTCCAGCTCGCCCAGCAGGGCGTTGCAGTCCACGCCCATCCTGCCCAGCAGCGACGGGATCAGCCCGCCGTCCTGGTCGACGAGCGCGTAGAGCAGATGCTCCGGCGCGATGGTGCTGTTGCGGTTTTCCTCGGCCATGGCGCGCGCGGTGTTGAGCGCCTCCAGGCTTTTCTGTGTATAGTTTTGAGCATTCATGAGAACACCCCCGTTCTTAGTTTTTCGTTTCTAGTTTCTAGTTTCTAGTATCTCTCAGATGCGCACGCTGGCGCCGCGCATGTAGGAATAGTAGGCCGCCTCCACGCCCTGGGCGTCCAGCCGCCCGGTGAGATAGTGCTTCATCAGCTTGTCGAAGAGCTTGATGTACTCCGAGATCGCCCCGGCCAGCTCCTCGGCCGTGCAGTCCCGGTTGGGGGCGCACAGGCTGCGGACGAACTTGCCGTCATAGAGCGCGTAGGAGATCTTCATGCCCGTCGGCGCCGACAGGTGCAGATCCTCGATCCGCTTCCAAAGCCGGAAGAAGTCCGTCATCGAGTTGATCAGCGCGGCGCTCTGGGTGCGGAAGACCACGCTCAGCTCGCCGATGGAATCCTCGCCGCCGCGGTAGAGCTCCACCTCGTACTTGACGGTGGGGCGGTACTTGTACTCCAGCGAGCTTTTCAGCGACATGGAAAAGCTGTTGGGCGCGAAGAAGGGCACCAGCTCCCGCGAGGGGGCCATCAGCTGCTCGATGGTGGAGAGCACGTCGTTGATGCGCCGTTCGGGCGTGGTGTAGTTCACGTACTCCGCCAGGATCTGGTTGATCAGATTCGAGCGGTTCGTGCCCAGCGAGTGGGCCAGCGCGTCCACCTCCCGCACGACCTCGTCGTTGAGCATCAAGCTGTAAAGTGTTTTTTTCATGGCAAACACCGTCCTGTTTCTTTACTGAGACTATTATACCACCGGAAAGACTTTTGTCAACTGAAATATATAAATTTATTTGCAGGTATAATGGCAAAGCACCTGGACAGGTATCGAAGTGGTCATAACGGCCCTGACTCGAAATCAGGTAGTCTCGCAAGAGGCTCGTGGGTTCGAATCCCACCCTGTCCGCCAAAAGGAAAAGCACCCCGTTTGGGGTGCTTTTCCTTTTGAAATACTTGGAGGGGATTCGAACGGGAGCGGTGTAAGAAAACGTGCCGGGGGCACGTTTTCCCCGCGACCCGGCCTCCGCCGCAGCGGAGGTCGAATCCCACCCTGTCCGCCATAAAACGATCCCGGCCCTTTTGGGCCGGGATCGTTTTATCATGAAAGAGGGTGGGATTCGAGGGGCGAGGGAGTGAATGACAGCCCGGTGGGCTGTCAGAGCCGAGCCCGGGCCCGCCCGCAGGCGGGGAATCCCACCCTGTCCGCCAGAACAGGATTGCTATTTTAACAAGATAGCGATCCTGTTTTATTGTTTTTATTCCGGAAACAGTTCCCTGTCCGAAAGAAGAATTCTCTTTTGAGCCGATTCGCTGTTTGTGGTAAAGACAATTTGAGATAAACCTGCTATAATTCTTCCTGGAGGTAATGAAAATGGATCTCTTATCAATCGGTAATTTCATCGCTCAACTCAGAAAACAGAACGGGCTTACTCAAGAGCAGCTTGGAGAACAGATCGGCGTTACGAACAAAACTGTTTCCCGTTGGGAAACAGGCGTATATATGCCCCCGGCAGATGCCTTGATGAAAATGAGCGAACTCTTTGGCGTTACGGTCAATGAACTGCTCAGCGGCAAAAGACTCTCCGAACAGGAATACATGGTTGCCGCAGAGAAAAATCTGAACCAGTTGGTAAAATCAAGTGTATTCGACGATAAAGACAAGATTGAGTACTTCAAAAAGAAATGGCTGAAAGAGCATGTTGCGATCATGGCGCTCATTGGCATTTGTATTATTGCTGTGTTTGCTGCGGGAATAATCATCAAAAACAGTTTGTTGGTAGCAATTATTCCTTTACTGGTCTTTACAGCACATGGCTGGAGGAATAACTCCATGATGGCATATGCTGAAAAACATGTCTATGATGAGACGGAAAAAGATTAGTTCATTGGGATGTGAAAGCAAAGCACATCTAATAAAGCGCATCTGATCTGACTTGGTGTGAAGAATAACGATTAACCTTTTT
>ONSQ01000067.1 GCA_900320465.1 uncultured Eubacteriales bacterium | reverse complement strand
TCGTCCTCGTCTTCGAGATCCTCGGGCAGGACGGTCACCAGATCGTCCTTGGTGGGATTCTCCAGCTGCGCCACGCGGTTGGAATGGCGCACCACCATATCCTCGAACAGGTTGCGCACATAGCGTCCGTTGCCGAAGTTCTCGCCCCGCTCGGCGTACAGCTCGTCAAAGAGCTTGCGGGCGGCGGCGTCGGCCTCCTCGTTGAGGACGTATCTGTGCTTCTTGCACTGCAGCAGGAAGATCTCCATCAGCTGCTCGCCGGTGTAGTCCTCGAAGTAGAAGAACTTGTTGAAGCGGGATTCCAGACCCGGGTTGGAGTCCAGGAACTCTCGCATGGGGCCGGTGTAGCCCGCTACGATCACCACCAGATTGTCCCGGTGGTCCTCCATGGCCTTCAGGATGGTCTCGATGGCCTCGCGGCCGAAGTCGTTCTCACCGCCGGAGGACAGGGAATAGGCCTCGTCGATGAACAGCACGCCGCCCAGGGCGGACTTGATGACCTCCTGGGTCTTGAGAGCGGTCTGGCCGACATAGCCGGCCACCAGGCCGGAGCGGTCCACCTCCACCAGCTGGCCCTTTTCCAGAGCGCCGATGGCGGCGTACAGCCCGCCCACCAGACGGGCCACGGTGGTCTTGCCGGTGCCGGGGTTGCCCATGAAGACCATGTGCATGCTCATGGGGGCCACGGGCAGATCGTTCTGCTCGCGCAGCTTGCGCACCTTGATCAGGTTGATGAGGCTCTTGATGTCCTTCTTGATGTTCTCCAGACCCACCAGCGCCTCCAGCTGGCCCATCAGCTCGTCCAGATCGGGCTTCTCCTGCGCCTCCTCGGGCTTGGCGGGCGTCTCGGTCTTGCCGCCGGAGGTCTGGGTCTGGGGCGGGTGCTTGTCGGTGAAGCTGGGCTCGCCGCTGGTGACGAAGTCCAGGGGATTGAGCGCCTCCTTGGACTTGCGCACGCCGGTGGTGTCGCAGATGGCGCTGAGCTTGTCGGTGCACTCGGTGATATACTCGGCCTCGGCATAGGTCACGTCGTCGTCCACCGCCGCCAGGTACAGCAGGATGTTGGTCAGCATCCGGATAAAGGTGCGGGAGGTCTCGCTGCCCCGTTTGGCGTCGCTCTCGGCCAGGTTCCAGAAGAACACCGGCGGCAGGAACACCTCGCTGTCACACACCGAGCTGGTCAGCGTCCACAGCATCCAGGTGGGCCGGGGGCGGTTGCGGGAATAGATCTGGTTGGCCATGTCCACGTGGCGCTGGGTGATGCTGCCGGCCTTGCTCCAAAGGCCCAGGGCGCAGGAGGTCATGAATTTGTCCAGCTCCTCGGACAGGGCCATGCTGCCCACGCGGTAGAAGGCGTCGGTATTGGCGATATAGATTTTATGAAATTCCTCCGGGGTACGGTTCCATGCGGTAGGCATAACAACACTTCTCCCTTGTGCTTATTTATGATACAGCTTTTTGGCCTGATAGCGGGGCTCAAAGGTCACGTTCACGCCCAGCTTCTTGAACAGATCCGCGTCCACGTGGGACAGGATGACCGACGAGTGGGCCTCGCAGCCGCGCAGCTTGCCCAGCTGGTCGATGGCGTACTCGGCCATGGGGTTGGTCACGGCGCAGATGGACAGGGCGATGAGCAGCTCGTCGGTGTGCAGCCGCGGGTTGTGGTTGCCCAGATGCTCCACCTTCAGATGCTGGATGGGCTGGATGACGCCCGGCGCGATCAGCGGCAGCTTCTTGTCGATGCCGGCCAGCGCCTTGAGGGCGTTCATCAGACAGGCCGACGAGGGGCCTAAAAGCGAGCTGGTCTTGCCGGTGATGATGCGCCCGTCGTTGAGCTCGATAGCCACGGCGGGGGCGCCGGTCTCCTCGGCGCGGGCCAGACACGCGCCTACCACGGGGCGGTCGGCGGCGCTGAGATCCAGCGAGTTCATGATCAGCTCGATCCGCCGCATCTCCGACGGCTCGCTCAGTCCCTGGCGCACGGCCACGGCGGCGGCGTACCAGCGGCGGATGATCTCCTGCTTGGAGGCGTCGCAGCAGGCCTTGTCGTCAAAGATGCAGAAGCCGGCCATGTTCACGCCCATGTCGGTGGGGCTCTTGTAGGGGCTTTCGCCGTAGATGGACTTGAAGATGGCCTCCAGAACGGGGAAGATCTCCACGTCCCGGTTATAGTTGACGGTGGTCTTGCCGTAGGCCTCCAGATGGAAGGGGTCGATCATGTTCACGTCGTCCAGATCGGCGGTGGCGGCCTCATAGGCCAGGTTGACCGGGTGCTTGAGGGGCAGGTTCCAGATGGGGAAGGTCTCGAACTTGGCGTAGCCCGCGTCGATGCCGCGCTTGTGCTCGTGATAGAGCTGGCTCAGACAGGTGGCCATCTTGCCGCTGCCGGGGCCGGGGGCGGTGACGACGATGAGGCTGCGCTCGGTCTCCACATACTCGTTGCGGCCGAAGCCCTCGTCCGAGACGATCAGCGACACGTTGGAGGGATAGTCGGGGATGATGTAGTGCTTGTAGGTCTTCACGCCCAGGGCGTCCAGCCGCTTCATGAATTTGTCGGCGATGGCCTGGCCGCGGTAGTGGGTGACGACCACGCTGCCCACGAACAGCCCGATGCCCCGGAAGGCGTCGATCAGCCGCAGGGTGTCGTCCTCGTAGGTGATGCCCAGATCGCCGCGGCGCTTGCTGCGCTCGATATCGTCGGCGGAGATGGCGATGACGATCTCGGCGATGTCCTTCATCTCCAGCAGCATGCGCACCTTACTGTCCGGCGCGAAGCCCGGCAGCACGCGGGAGGCGTGGTAGTCGTCAAAGAGCTTGCCGCCGAATTCCAGATACAGCTTGCCGCCGAACTGGCTGATGCGGTCGCGGATGTTCTGCGACTGCAGCTTTACGTACTTGTCGTTGTCAAAACCCAAAGCGTTCATGTCTCTTTACCCCAACTTCTGAAATACGTGTTTATACGCCGAACCCCACGGGCGCGCCCAGCAGGGAACAGGCGGAGAGATACTTGTGCGTGCAGAGATTCAGATGTGTGCGCACCAGAAAGCTGCTGCCGTTGGCCGAGCCGATATACAGATCCGTCGGGCCGCGCAGCGACATGCCGGTGATCTGATCCATGGGCAGCGAGACGGAGCCGGGCAGCTCCAGATGGTCCCGGTACAGGGCCATGCCGCCCCGGGCGAGCAGCTCGCTGGACACGCCGGACTGGACGCGCCACAGCTCCAGATTCTCGTCCGAGAAAATGGGCTCGCCGCTCTTTGCCTCCCGGCAGCGCTTTTCCAGCTGCTTTGTCTGCCAGCGGTTCCAGCTCCTGACCTCCGGGAAGGGCGGCTCGCCGCCCAGGAAGTAGCCCGTGGGGGCGTAGCGGGTCTCAAAGCCGCAGCTGCGGCAGAAGAAGCGGTCGTCCTCGCTTGTCAGCGTGCCGGTGGAGAAGCATTTCGGGCACAGGTACAGCAGCGTTTCCAGATTTTCGGCCAGATGCCGCCCGCGGTAGGGCACGGGCCGACGGCGCTGATCGTCAAAGGCGTCCACGTGGATGTCCCGGGCGATGGCGGCGTTGATCTGCAGCGCGCTCATGCCCTTCAGCTCCTCGGCGGAATAGACCTTCACCACCTCGCCGCGCATGGCGCCGCGGCGGGCGCTGTCGCCGGACCAGCGGGGACTGGACAGATAGCCCCCCGTGATGCGGAAGGTGACGAGGGCGGCGCCGCTGCTTTTGATCAGCTTGCCCGTGGAGGGCGGAAAGTCCCGGGTCACGCCGTCCCAGGTGCGGTTCCCCTCGGGGAACAGGGCCACGTTGCAGCCGTTTTTCACACACCTGAGCATTTCCTTGACGGCGGGGGCGGCGCTGCCGCCCTTCTGGCGGGTGATCGGGTGCACCAGCCAGTCCAGCAGCCTTGACACAAAGCCCAGGCGCATGATGTGCTCGCTGGCGAGAAAATACATCTGTCTGCGGAAGGCGGCCCCCAGCAGCAGCGGGTCCCAGTCGGTCACATGATTGGACACCACCACATAGGGCCCCTTCGGCGCAGCGCTCTGACAGCGGTAGTTGAAGCGGATCAGCAGGATCAGCCGTACCAGCGGACGCAGAAGCAGCCATACCACACGGTGACGCAGATGATGTTCCATTCCGCTGCCCTCCTTTGACCCAAACATCCATCTTCATATTTTAGCATAGCCTTTTTCAAAGCACAAGAATTTACTTTCTTTCTTCATAAAGTTGTGCTATACTTCTATACTGTATTACTATCTGTTTTGCGCCCTCCCGGCCAGGGCGCGACGAAAGGCATTTGACACTATGGGACTTTTGGATAAAATCTTCGGCAGTTATTCCGAACGGGAGCTGAAAAAAATCACGCCCATCGCCGACAGGATCGAGCGTCTGGACGCGACCTACAGCGCGCTGAGCGACGAGGCGCTGCGCGCCAAGACCGACGAATTCCGCGCCCGTCTGCGCGCGGGGGAGACCACGGACGACATCCTGCCCGAGGCCTTTGCCGCCGTGCGCGAGGCGGCCTGGCGCGTGCTGGGCATGAAGCCCTTCCGGGTCCAGCTCATCGGCGGCATCGTGCTCCACCAGGGCCGCATCGCCGAAATGAAGACCGGCGAGGGCAAGACCCTGGTGGCCGTGCTGCCCGCCTATCTCAACGCCCTCACGGGCGAGGGCGTGCACATCGTCACCGTCAACGACTACCTGGCCCGGCGCGACAGCGAGTGGATGGGCAAGGTGCACCGCTTCATGGGGCTGAGCGTGGGCCTCATCGTCCACGATCTGTCCAGCGAGGAGCGCCGCGCGGCCTACGCCTGCGACATCACCTACGGCACCAACAACGAGATGGGCTTTGACTATCTGCGTGACAACATGGCCCTCTACAAGCGGGACATGGTCCAGCGGGGCCACGTCTACGCCATCGTGGACGAGGTGGACTCGATCCTCATCGACGAGGCCCGCACGCCCCTGATCATCTCCGGCCAGGGGGACGAGAGCACCGACCTCTACCGCCAGGCGGACGATTTCGTCTCCCGGCTGAAAAAGGTGGTCTACGCCTCCGTGGACGAGAAGGAGGAGGAGAGCGAGGATCTGGACGCCGATTACGTGGTGGACGAAAAGGCCCGCACCGCCACGCTCACCGCCCGGGGCATCGCCAAGGCCGAGCGCGCCTTCGGTCTGGAAAACCTGGCGGACATCGAAAACTCCACCCTCTCCCACCATATCAACCAGGCCCTCAAGGCCCACGGCATCATGAAGCGGGACATCGACTACATCGTCAAGGACGGCGAGATCATCATCGTCGATGAATTCACCGGCCGATTGATGATCGGCCGCCGCTACAGCGAGGGTCTGCACCAGGCCATCGAGGCCAAGGAGCATGTGGACGTCCAGAAGGAGAACAAGACCCTGGCCACCATCACCTTCCAGAACTACTTCCGCATGTACAACAAGCTCTCCGGCATGACCGGCACCGCCGCCACCGAGGCCGAGGAGTTTGACGCCATCTACCATCTGGACATCATCGAGATCCCCACCAACAAGCCGGTCATCCGCAAGGACAACTCCGACGTGGTGTACAAGAACGAAAACGGCAAGCACCGGGCCATCATCGACCAGATCGTGGCCTGCCACGAAAAGGGCCAGCCCGTGCTGGTGGGCACCGTCTCCATCGAGAAGAGCGAGTATATCTCCTCCCTTTTGAAGCGCCGGGGCGTGCCCCACACGGTGCTCAACGCCAAGTACCACGAAAAAGAGGCCGAGATCGTGGCCCAGGCGGGCAAGCTGGGCGCGGTCACCATCGCCACCAACATGGCGGGCCGCGGCACGGATATCATGCTGGGCGGCAACGCCGAGTATCTGGCCAAAACCGATCTGCGCAAGGCGGGCTTTGACGACGCCGTCATCGCCGAGGCCACCGGCTACGCCGAGACCGACGACGAGGATATCCTCGCTGCGCGCAAGCTCTTTGCCGAGCGCATGGCCGAGCATAAAAAGGTCACCTCCGCCGAGGCCGAAAAGGTCCGCGCGGCGGGCGGTCTGTTCATCCTGGGCACCGAGCGGCACGAGTCCCGCCGTATCGACAACCAGCTGCGCGGCCGCTCCGGCCGCCAGGGCGACCCGGGCGAGAGCCGCTTCTTCCTCTGCCTGAACGACGACATCATGCGCCTCTTCGGCTCCGAGCGCATCATGGGCATGATGGAGGCCCTCAAGGTCGAGGAGGACATGCCCATCGACAACAAGATGCTCTCCAACGCCATCGAGCAGGCCCAGAAGACCGTGGAAAGCCGCAACTTCCAGACCCGCAAGACGGTGCTGGAATACGACGACGTGATGAACAAGCAGCGCGAGATCATCTACGGCGAGCGCCGCAAGGTCCTCGACGGCGTGGATCTGCGCGAGCAGATCCTGGGCATGGTCCACGACTTCATCCACACCACCGTCTCCGACGCCCTGGGCGGCGGCGCCGCCGAAAGCCAGCAGCAGCTGGACGACGCGCTGCAGCCCTTTGAGAAGCTGTTCCTGCGCCGCGGCGCGCTGCAGCTCTCGTCCATGGGCGGCTTTGTGAAGTGCGACAAGCTCTCCGAGCAGGTGGAGACCATTGCCCGCACGGTTTACGCCGAGCGGGAGAAGACCTTCGGTCTGATGCCCGACGGGCAGACGCCGCTGCTGCGGGAGCTGGAGCGGGTGATCATGCTGCGCGTGGTGGACGAGTACTGGATGGACCACATCGACGCCATGGACGAGCTGCGCCGGGGCATCGGCCTGCGGGGCTACGGCTCCACCAAGCCCATCGATGCCTACAAGCAGGAGGGCTTCGACATGTTCGAGGCCATGGTCCAGGGCATCCGCGAGGAGACCGTGCGCCGTCTCTTCACCGTCCAGGTCCGGCGCGAGCAGCCCATCGAGCGCAAGGCCGTGGCCAAGAACGCGGCGGCCAACGTGGGCGGCGAGCCGGTAAAGAAAAAGCCGGTGAAAAAGCTGCCCAAGCCCGGACGGAACGACCCCTGCCCCTGCGGCAAGATGAAGGCCGACGGCAGCCGCCGGCTGAAATACAAAGAGTGCTGCGGCAGAAATCAGTAGTTTATAGATTTTAGTTTTTAGTTTTTAGAGTATGTTTATTGAAAACAGGGAAAATGAGCTGGTCTATATGACCTCGTCCGTGATCGGGACGCGGCATGCCTTTACGACCCGGTATGGCGGCGTCAGCGAGGGGATCTTCTCGTCGCTGAACCTGGGCTCCAACCGGGGCGACGATCCCGAGCGCGTGCGGGAGAATTACCGCCGGGTCTGCGCCCTCATGGGCGTGGGCGTCGACGGGGCTGTGGTCACCAAGCAGGTCCACGGCAGCGTGGTGCGCACGGTGACGGAGGCCGACCGGCACGTGTGTATGAGCACCGTCCCCTACGAGGCGGACGGCGTGGTGACGAGCTGCAGGAACCTGCCGCTGCTGTGCTTCACGGCGGACTGCGTCCCCGCGCTGCTGTGCGACAGCGTCCACGGCGTGGCCGCCGCGGTGCACTGCGGCTGGCGCAGCTCCGTGGGCGACATCCTGGGAAACGCCGTGGCGGCCATGACCGCCCTGGGCGCCCGGCCGGAGAGCATCTGCTGCGCCCTGGGCCCCGCCATCGGCAGCTGCTGCTTTGAGACCGACGACGACGTGCCCGCCGCCATCGAGACCTGGCTGGAGGGCGACACGGCCGGCCTGTTCCGCCGCCGCGGCGACGGCAAGACCCTGGTGGATCTGCGTCTGGCCAACGCCCGGCGCCTGCTGCAGCTGGGCCTTTCGCAGGCGAACGTCGACATTTCCGATGAATGCACCTACTGCAGCCATGACAAATACTGGTCCCACCGCTACACAAAGGGACAGCGCGGCAGCCAGGCGGCCGCCATTGTACTGAGGTAAGAGAGAATGATAAAAACCATCCGAAAAGCGCTGATGCTGCTGCTGTGCGTCTCGATGCTCTTCGCCGCCGCGGGCTGCGGCGCGTCGAATGTGCAGACCGAGGACATGCTTGTCTCCACCGGCGGCAAAGATATTGAAAAGGGCTATGCGGCGGACCATGTGTTCTCCCTGAACTCCAACAGCAACTTCTCGCTCAACCCCTCCGTGGCCACCAACCACTCCAACCAGCTGATCTGCTCGCTGGTGTACGAAAACCTGGTGGAGCTGGACAACAACTTCGAAGTGGTCGAGGGCGCGGGGCTGATCACCGAGTGGATGTGCTCCGAGGACGGGCAGACCTGGACGCTGACCTATGACAACACCCATGTGTTCCACGACGGCAGCCCTGTCCGGGGCAACGACCTGCGCATGAGTCTGGAGTACTGCATCAACTCCGACCGCTACACCGGCCGCTTTGCCAGCGTCCAGGGCGTGTCCTACACCGACAACCAGCTGATCGTGTCCCTGGGCATCCCCAACAAGCAGTTCATCAAGCTCCTGAACATCCCCGTGGTCAAGGTGGGCACCAACGGCGACAAGCATCCCATGGGCAGCGGCCCCTATATGTACAGCGAGGACGGCACGGAGCTTCTGGCCTTCAACGGCTACAACGGCTATGAAAACCTGCCCGTGGACGTGATCTATCTCAAGGAGTATTTCACCGCCGAGGACATCATCGCGGCCTTTGAGGACTCCTACGTGGACGTGATCGTCAACGACCCCAGCAGCTACACCAACCTGGGCTACGCCAGCTCCAACGAGATCCGCGCCTTCCCCACCACCAACATGCACTACATCGCCTTCAACGAGGAGAGCGAAACCTGCCGCTACAACAACGTGCGCGCGGCGCTGCAGTACGCCTTTGACCGGGAGTATCTGGCCAACGAGATGCTGCACGGCAACGGTGTGGCCTCCGCGGTGCCCATGTATCCCACGGCCGCGGCCTATCCCACGGCGCTGGCGGACTCGCTGTCCTTCAACCTGGACATGTGCAAGACGATCCTGCAGAACTTCGGTCTCAAGGATGCGGACGACAACGGCTTCTTTGACGCCATGAGCGGCGCGGGCGATCTGACCTTCACGATGATCCTCTGCAGCGATTCCAGCGCCAAGGCCGGCATGGCCCAGAAATTTGCCGCCGACATGCGCTCCATCGGCATCACCGTCAAGATCTACGAGCTGAGCTGGGACGACTATCTCAAGGCCCTGGAGGACGGCGAGCTGGAGATCAGCGACAACCGCACCGTCAAATACGACATGTACTACGCCGAGGTCAAGCTGCGCAACGACTTTGACGTGACCGAGCTCCTGCAGGTCCGCAATGAGGACAACGAGCGCACCAACATCAACTACACCCGCTCCCGCGACACCAACTACGAGACCTACATCAACAGCTACCTGGCCGCCGGTGACGCCGGACGGGCCACGGCCTACTACGCCTTCTGCTATTATCTCAGCAACAACGCCACCATCATCCCTCTGGGCTTTGAAAAGCAGCAGCTGATCACCCACCGTGGCGTGATCAAGGGCGTCAACCCCAACGCCGGCAATCCGCTCTTCGATTTCCAGAACTGGGAGATCGATCTCACCTGAACAGGAATTACGACAAAGGAGAAATGACTCATGACCGACCGCGAACTGATGTCCATGGCCAAGGAGGCCTCCCTCAACGCCTACGTACCCTATTCCCGTTTCCCCGTCGGCGCCGCGCTGGAGTGTGACGACGGCACGGTGTTTACGGGCTGCAACGTGGAAAACGCCGCCCTGGGCAGCACGATCTGCGCCGAGCGCACCGCCTGCTGCAAGGCCGTCAGCGAAGGCCACCGCAGCTTCCGCCGCATCGCCATCTATGCCGACAGCGAAAACTGGTGCACGCCCTGCGGCGCCTGCCGCCAGTTCCTGGTGGAGTTCTCCCCGGATATGGAGGTGCTCTGCGCCCGCGCCGGCGACCGCTATGTCAGCTACAAGCTCTCCGAGCTGATGCCCGCGGTGTTCAGCTTCTGAGCATGGAGCTCGAACAGCTGCGCGTTTTTGCCGCCCTTGCCTTGCCGAGACGGGGAGCTTCTCCGCCGCCGCCCGGCGGCTGTACAAAAGCCATTCCTCCGTCAGCCGCGCCGTCAGCGCGCTGGAGCGGGAGCTTGGTGTGCCTCTGGCGACGCGGGACCGCAACAGCTTTTCGCTGACCGAAGCGGGGCAGCGGCTGTACCGCGGCGCAAAGACGCTGCTGGAGCAGGCTGACGCTCTGGAGAAAAGCGTCAGGCAGCCGTGAATCACAAGGCAAATAATAAGAAGGCGCTCTGACTTTCATCAGAGCGCCTTCTTATTATATAGAGTATAAGAGGTGAACAGGAAAGGAGGCCAAAATGCCTTCCCCTGGGGGAAGGTGCCCCGGTTCGCAAACTGGGGCGGATGAGGGCAAGAGGCAAGCTGTGAAAACACCTCATCACCGCTTTGCGGGCGGATGATTATTAATAGTACGAAGCTTTACCGGAAATCGGTGCTGCCCTCGAAGAACAGCGCCAGCGTTCCGGGCCCCACGTGGGAGCCGGTCACCGGCTCATAGACCACCGTGATGATCTCCATGTCGTCGCGCACGGCCCTGAGCATGCCGATCAGCTTTTCCGCGTCGTCGGCGCAGTCGGCGTGGGCGATGCCCACGGTCAGATGCTCGCCCCTGAGCGCGTAGGTGTCAAAGCTCTGGGCCATGGCCTCGATGGCGCGCTTGCGCCCGCGCAGCTTGTCAAAGCAGACGATCTTGCCCTCGTTGTTGCCCTTGAGCAGCGGCTTGATCTGCAGCACCGTGCCCACCGCCGCCGCCAGATTGGACAGCCGTCCGCCGCGCTTGAGATAGCGCAGATCGTCCACGGTGAACACCTGGCAGATGGCGTAGCGCTTGCCCAGCAGCCGGTCGGCCGCCGCGTCCACGCCGACCCCCGCGGCGCGCATGCGCGCGGCGTAGATCACCAGAATGCCCTCGCCCAGCGAGGCGCCCAGCGCGTCGACGAGGCGCAGCTTGCGCTCCGGGAACTCCTCGCGCAGATCCGCCGCCGCGATGGACGCGGAATTGTACGAGCCGCTGATGCCCGAGGACATGCTGACGAACAGCACGTCGCGGCCGGCAGAGAGCTCGCTGCGGAAGAAGTCGGCATAGCGCTGGGGTGAGATCTGCGAGGTGGTGACGATCTTGCCGTGGCGCATATCGTCGTAAAAGCGCTTGCCCTCAAAAACAAAATCCTTCGGCTCCTGCCCGTCGATCATAAAGGTGTAGGAGATGCAGCGGATATCGTTTTCGCGCAGAAACTCCTCCGGCAGGTTGGCCGAGGTATCGGTCATGATCGTAAAGCTCATACATACCTCCAGTGGGATCATGGGAAGCTTACGGTGATGGGATCACCTGATGTCGCCGTTATTTTACCCGAAAGGGTGCAAATTTGCAAACCACTGCGCAAAATTTGCGCTCTACCGGGGCGGGAAGCGCGGGTAGAACCGGCGAGAAGAGCTCTCTACTCATTGTAGAAAAAGCCAAAAACCGCGTTTTTCCGGCCCTTTTCGCCTCCCACTCGGCCGGAGGGCGAGATTTTGTAGGTCTGCACAAATTTTTCTGGAAAAAATCTGCAAAAATCACGAAATAGTGCTTGACATCCTGTAACCGTTCTGTTATATTAATCAAGCGCGCGTGTGGCTGCACGTATGCGCACTGCGAGGAAGCGGGAGATTGCTTGTTGAAAAACAAGGTAACTTCCGTGGAGTATGTCCGGTGTCCGGCCGCTGTTCGGACACGCAATCGGGCGGGAAGAAACCTTATCCGGTACACGCGTATATCGCATGGACGGGGGATCGACCGGCTTGTTTGTAAGCCGGTTTGTTTTTCGGACGTGGCCTGATACGCACGGTTGTGTGTACAGGAATTGAAAAGGTTTCATCCGTACGCAGGAAGGGCGGACCCAATGCCGCCGTAAAACGTACGAAAAGGAGAAAAAACACCATGGCAAACAACAAAAACATGATCCGCATCCGTCTCAAGGCTTACGATCATCAGCTGATCGACAAGGCCGCCGAAACCATCGTCGAGGCTGCCAAGCGCACCGACGCCAAGGTCTCCGGCCCCATCCCCCTGCCGACCAAGACCGAGATCGTCACGATCCTGCGCGCCGTCCACAAGTACAAGGACAGCCGTGAGCAGTTCGAGCGCCGCACCCACAAGCGCCTGATCGACATCATGAGCCCCACCCAGAAGACCGTCGAGGCCCTGATGAACCTGGAAGTTCCCGCCGGCGTCGAGATCGAGATCAAGCTCTGAGAACCCCCAACCGCTTCTATTAAATAAGAAGCACGTCAGAAATCATCAGTCCATAACCCAATGTCCGCAGCTTGCGTAGGCATGCTGGATTTGAGCCCCGGCCGGTTTTTGCGGGCCAAATTCCGCTGATATATCGTCAACCGCCTTGAAAATACGATAGTATTTCCTGCGGCGCTTTCCTCATCTGAGCAAAATTTTGCTCCGCAAAAACTGCTCCGCACCTCGCGGAGAGCAATTTTTGATTGATTTTGGGTGAGGAGGACGCAGACTTACTGGCGTAAGTCAAGGACGACGAGGCCAAAAGCGGCGAAAATGGCCACCGCGAGGCGACCGCGGTTCGAATCCAACATGCCTAAGCGGACGGGTTAAGTTGCCAGCCTCTGGGATGCGCCCCCAACGCGCATGACTATGCGAGGTAACCAATAACCGTTAGGAGGAAATACAATGAAGAAAGCCATCATCGGCAAGAAGGTCGGCATGACGCAGATCTTCGATGAGACTGGCAAGGTCATTCCCGTGACCGTCATCGAGGCCGGCCCCTGCGTGGTCGTGCAGAAGATGACCAAGGA
>ONSQ01000047.1 GCA_900320465.1 uncultured Eubacteriales bacterium | reverse complement strand
CCCTTGCCCATCGAACAAAAGCGGCGCGAAAGCTACAGAGACAGAGCACAGCGTGATCTGCGGCGCTACGGCGAAGCAATCCTGCACTCGGAGGAAATGCGGCAGGCTTTTCAACAGAAGCATCATAAGCTCTCCACCGTGGGCGATCACACCATGCGGGTCGCGCTCTCCGCGCTGGGCCTGTGTTATGCGCTGCGCAGGCTGCATATCGCCGCCGATATTCCGACGGTGGTAACCGGCTCGCTGTGTCACGATCTGGGGATCCTCGGCCGGGACGAGAAATACCTCTCGCAGGCCCAGTGCCTTCGGCAGCACCCCGCGGATTCGGTTGAGGCCGCCCGCAGGCTGGTGGGCGAGCTTCCGGAGAAAACCGAGGATGCCATCGCCCGGCATATGTGGCCCTTTGCCGGGAGCAAGATGCCCAACTCGCTGGAGGGCGCCATCGTGTCCGCGGCGGATAAGATCGCAAGCTTTGAGGACTATACCGAGACGATCCTGCAGAAAGCTGCCGGGAAGCTGCGGGAGCTCAGAGAGCGCCCGGGCTGAAAGGAGTGTTCGAAATGAATGAGGAAAATAAGGTGGTCCGACTGGCAAAGCCCGTGAAAAAAGGGCTGCTGCGCCTGGTGTTCAGCCGGTTTTGCGTGATCGCGCTGCTGCTGGTGCTGCAGATCGCGATCCTCGTCGTGGCCTATGGCTTTTTCACGGATAAGCTTCCGATCCTGATCAATATATTAAGACTGTTCTCTTTCGCCATGGTCATCTATCTGTTCAACTGCCCCATGGATTCCTCGGCCAAGCTGACCTGGATGTTCTTCATTGCGATCTTCCCGCTGGCCGGCGCGGCGTTCCTGCTGTTCACCCAGTCGAACGTCGGGCACCGGATGGAGCGGGAGCTCGTCGCCAGGCAGATCGAGAACAGCCGGGAATTCCTGAAGCAGCCCGAACAGGTGCTGGAATCGGTGGAGCACGACGGCTCGGGCACAGAAGATTTGTGCCGCTATCTGAACCGAAGCGGCTGCTTCCCGCTGTTCGAGCACACCGACGTGACCTATTTCCCCCTTGGCGAGAATAAGTTCGAGGCCATGCTGGAGGAGCTGGAAAAGGCCGAAAAGTTCATCTTCATGGAATACTTCATCGTGGAAGAGGGCTACATGTGGGGCCGGATCCTGGACATTCTGACCCGCAAGGCGAAGGAAGGCGTGGAGATCCGCGTCATGTACGACGGCATGTGCGAAATGTCCACGCTGCCGGTGGATTACTGGAAGCTGCTCAACGCCCAGGGCATCAAGGCCAAGCCCTTCTCGACGATCAAGCCGGTCATCTCCTCCCACTACAACTACCGCGACCACCGCAAGATCCTGGTGATCGACGGCAAGGTGGCCTTCAACGGCGGCGTGAATCTGGCGGACGAGTATATCAACCGCGTGGAGCGCTTCGGCCACTGGAAGGATACGGCCGTCATGCTCAATGGCCCGGCGGTGCGGAGCTTTACCCTCATGTTCCTGCAGATGTGGTACGTGGGGGAAAAGGAAGCGGATTATCAGAGCTATCTGGCCCCGGCTCCGACCGAGGAGCGGGACGCGGCGGGCTATGTGATGCCCTATTGCGATTGCCCCCTGGACGAGGACAAGGTCGGGGAAACGGTCTATATGGATATCCTGAACCGGGCTACCGACTATGTGCACATCATGACGCCCTATCTGATCCTGGACGGAGAGCTGGAAACCGCCCTGCGCTTCGCCGCGCAGCGGGGTGTGGACGTCCGACTGATCCTCCCGGGGACCCCGGACAAAAAGATGGCATACGCCCTGGCCAAGACCCACTATAAATCCCTGACCGAGGCGGGCGTGAAGATCTATGAATACACGCCGGGGTTCGTGCACGCCAAGGTTTTCGTCAGCGACGATCACAAGGCCGTAGTCGGCACCATCAATCTGGACTATCGCAGCCTGTATCACCATTTTGAATGCGCTACCTACCTGTATAAGGCGGACTGCATCCCGGAGATCGAAAAGGACTTTCGGGAGACGCTGGCCAAGTGCCGGCCTGTCACCGCGGAGAGCATCAAAAACGAAAAGCTGTCCATGAAAGCCATCGGGCAGCTTGCCAAGCTGATCTCCCCGCTGATGTGAGCGCGGACAGGATACACGGCACACGAACGAACGCGGCAGACGGCCGCGAAAAGACGGCATGGCTTTCGGGCCATGCCGTCTTTTGCATACGCGCGGACGATGCGGCGGGGGGAACGAGAGGAAACACAGTTGACAGAATTGACACATGCCTTGTAGAATCCGCCTCCGCCCCTCTGGTATAATCAAAAACACAAGGGGCCAAGACCCCGCCGGCCGTCTTCGCCGGCCAAGGAAATCAATGACAATGGAGGAACTGACGATATGGCCAGATTTTTTGCCCCCACAAGCCCGGAGATGACGGAGCGGGAAGCGCGCAATATGGAAAGAGTACGGCGGATCGCCGCGGAGGGAATGGTCCTTCTGGAGAACAGCGGCGTCCTGCCCCTGCACGCCGACGGCAGAGCGCTGGCCGTGTTCGGAAACGGCGTGCGCCGCATGATCAAGGGCGGCACCGGCTCCGGCGACGTCAACGTCAGGAGTGTGATCAACATCGAGCAGGGACTGGAAGAGGCGGGCTTTACCGTCGCCACAAAGGCCTGGCTCGACCGCTTTGATCAGGCCTGCACGGATTACGGCGCGCAGTATAAGGCGGAGTTCCAGGCCGTGCTGCAGGAAAAGGGCTTTGCCGGGGTCAACTGGGCGCTGGAAAATCCCTTCCGCGACCCGGAGGCGCCCGCGATCACCGCAGAGGATATGGCCGGCAGCGACCGGGACTGCGCAATCTATGTGATCGCCCGCAACTCCGGCGAGGGCGCCGACCGCAAGCTGGACGAGGGCGACTATGAGCTGACGCAGCGGGAGATCGAGAACATCCGGACGCTGACGGAAACGTATGCGCACACGGTGGTCGTGCTGAACGTGGGTGGAGTCATCGACACGAAATTCCTCCGCTCCTGCAAGGGCGTCGACGCGATTTTGCTGATGAGCCAGCCGGGCTGCGCGGGCGGCCGGTCTCTGGCCGATGTGCTCACCGGGCGGATCTGTCCCAGCGGGCGGCTGACCGCCACCTGGGCGGAGAACTACGCCGACTACCCCTGCGCGGATTCCTTCAGCTATCTGAGCGGGAATCTGGACGAGGCCTGGTACCGCGAGGGGATCTATGTGGGCTACCGCTGGTTCGACAGCTTCAACATCAGCCCCGCCTATCCCTTCGGCTTCGGCAGATCCTACACGGATTTTGCTCTGAGCGTGAAAAGAACCGAGATCTGCGGCGAGTCCATCCGCATCACCGCCGCGGTGAAGAACATCGGCAGTCTGCACAGCGGCCGCGAGACCGTGCAGGTCTATGTGTCCCAGCCCCAGGGAAAGCTGGACAAGCCCTATCAGGTGCTGGCGAGCTTTGCCAAGACCCGGGAGCTGGCCCCCGGCCGTGAGGAGACGGTGGAGATCACCTTCCCCATCCGCTCGCTGGCCTCCTATGACGAGGAGCGGGCGGCCTGGGTGCTGGAGGCGGGCAGCTATTACGTGCGCGTGGGCAGCCACTCCCGCAGCACCCATATCGTCGCGGCGCTGGTGCTGGACGAGGAGGTCGTCACCGAGCAGCTGCAAAACAAGCTCAGCGCAGACTGCGAGCTGAACGTGCTGCACGCCGACGCCTCGCGCTTCTATACCTATCTGTCCGAAAACGCCGAAAAGGCGGGCGCGCTGCGCCTGGAGATCATCCCCGCCACCATCCCCACCCGGACGGCGGTTTACGCCGCCGGGGCGGAAGAGCTGCATACCGACAAGGCCGAGCCGGTCACGCTGCGCAATGTGGCGCAGGGAAAAGCCGCGCTGGGCGAGCTGGTGGCCCAGCTGACGGCCGAAGAGCTTGCCACGCTGGTGGTCGGCGCGGAGCGGGGCGGTCTGGGCAGCGTGTCCACGGTTGGCGCGGCTTCCCACTCCGTGCCCGGCGCCGCGGGCGACACGACGATGGCGCTGGCCGATAGCCGGGGCATCGCCAATTTGGTGCTCGCCGACGGCCCCGCCGGGCTGCGCCTGTCCAAGAGCTTCGTGGCGGACGCGCAGGGCAATCTGGTGCCGGGACTGGGCGAGAGCTCCCTCGGTAATCTCCTTGAGATGCTGGGCATGCCCGCGGCCGTGCGCCCCGAGGGCGCGGTGGACCACTATCAGTACTGCACCGCCATCCCCATCGCCACGCTGCTGGCCCAGACCTGGGACGGCGAGGCCATCGAGGAGGCCGGAGACATCGTGGGCGGCGAGATGGAGGAGCTGGGCGTGGATCTGTGGCTGGCCCCCGGCATGAACATCCACCGCAACCCCCTGTGCGGCCGGAACTTTGAGTACTACGGCGAGGACCCGCTGCTGACCGGCTTCTGCGCCGCCGCCGACACCAGGGGCGTGCAGCGCCATCCGGGCCGCGGCACCACCATCAAGCACTTCGCGCTGAACAACCAGGAGGACAACCGCACCCACTGCAACTCTCACTGCGGCGAGCGCGCGCTGCGGGAAATCTACCTCAAGGGCTTCGAGATCGCCGTGAAACAGTCACAGCCCCTGGCGCTGATGACCTCCTACAACCTGGTCAACGGCATCCACGCGGCCAACCACCGCGAGCTGGTCACCGATATCCTGCGCTGCGAGTGGGGCTTTGAGGGCATGGTGATGACCGACTGGGGCACCACCGAGCCCAGTGAGGGCTTCCGCTACGGCTCCTCCGAGGCCGCAAAGTGCGTCAGGGCGGGCAATGATCTGACCATGCCCGGCTCGCAGGCGGACGTGGAAAACGTCCTCGCCGCCGTGGGCGGGGAGCTGAGTCTGGCCGAGCTGCAGGCCTGCGCCATGCGCGTGCTGAAGCTGGTGCTCCTGCGCGAGACGCTGGGATAAACAGAAAAAATCAAATAAAACAACGGGGCTGCCTGAAAAGGCAGCCCCGTTATTTTTTCTGTTTTTGCCCTGTCAGGCTTTGGTGCGAAGGGCCGGGAAAACGTTACGCGCGCTCCAGCAGGCGGGCGCGGCGCTCCTTGCACTGGACAAGCTCGTACTCCTCGGTCATGTGCCACTCGTTCTCCATCAGCTCGATTTGCCGGGAGCAGGTCTCGGCCGCCTTGGCGTAGTCGCCCTGGATCTCATAGATGTCCGTGATGGCCATCAGCTCGTCCGTGAAGCGGGGGCGGCGCGGCTCCATCTCAAAGGAGTGCTCGTAGAGGGCGATGGCCCGGTCGTAGTCGCATTTGGCGGCGTAATACTGTGCGGCCTCGAAGAGAGAGATAAAATCGTCCGGGTTCTGCCGGACCAGCTCCTCGATGATCGCATCTGCTGTGGGCTCGTCAAAGCGGGCCAGGGCAATGTGCGCACGGTAAGTCTGCACCAAGGCGGGCCTGGCGTTCGGAAGGCGGCTTGCCTGCTCCAGACAGGCCTCCGCTTCATCCGTGCGGTGGTCTGCCAGCAGATTGTCCAGAAGATAGTCGTAGATGATCCTTTCGGTGGGGTTCTCGTCCAGCAGCTGGCGGTAGAAGTTGATGGCGGCGGTGTGGTTGGCTATGTTCCAGTCCCAGACCGCGTGGCCCGCCGACTTTGACAGCATCCACTGGCAGCCCTTTTCGCCGGGGCTCATACGCACCGCCTGGCTGGCCCAGCGGGTGGTCAGACGGGCATAGCTGTCCATCTTGTGCCAGTAGAGATAGGCCAAAAGCTCGGTGGCGCGCTTTTCGTGGGCCGGCTCCGCCAGACGGGCCTTGAGGAATTCCTCGTATTCCAGAAACACGTCCTGGGGCAGATCCGCCTCCAGATCCAGCCGGTTTTCGATTCGGTTGAAGCGCTGCTCGTCCGTCAGATCAAAAAGCTCGTCGATGCTGACGCCGAACACCTCGGCCAGCAGCGGAAGCGTGGTGATGTCCGGCATGGCCACCGCGTTTTCCCACTTGGACACCGACTGGGCGGCGATGCCCAGCCGGTCGGCCAGCTGCTCCTGCGTGAGCTTGGCCTTGAAGCGCAGCTGTCTGATTTTCTTTCCCAATTCCATGTTTGTATCCTCCTGTCGGGCTGTGCTTTTCGTTTGCAGCTTCATTATACGAAAGCGGCGCGCCGGATGCAATAACGCGGTTTTCCAGTTCGCTCGCCCGGCGGTGGAGTCGAGGAGAGAGACCGACAGAAAGGGAGCAAAAAGAGGGGGGAGGGAAAAAATGGAAAACATGGGAAATCCTGTAAAAACTATACATTTTGCCATGTCAAAATGCATAAATATCGAAATACTATTTTGAACATTATTGCTCGCTCAGCCGAAATTTCCAAATCACTGAAGAATAAAATTGCAAATTGAAAAGGGCCACGCTATAATGAGTTTCACTTTAGTAAATCGATAAAGAATCCGGACGAAAAGAACACTTTCCCCGGACTTTCGATAGCAGGAAATACGCCGAAGCCTTTGAAAAAAAGTGGCGCGGACGTATGAAAAAACAACGGAGGATCATCCATGGCGGGTTATATTGGAAAACGAATCGTGGTGGCGTTTCTGACGCTGCTGCTGATCATGTGCATCACCTTTCTGCTGATGAACGCAGTGCCCGGCAGCCCCTTTCTGACCGAAAAATCCACGCCGGAGATGATCGCGCGCGCCAACGCCAAATACGGGCTGGACAAGCCGCTGTATGTGCAGCTGTTCAACTATATCAAAAGCTATCTCCGCGGCGATCTGGGCACCTCGCTGAAAATGCAGGAGGGCACCAGCGTCTCCAAGATCATCTTCCACCAGGGCAAGTTCACGCTGTCGCTGAAGCTGGGCGTCTGCGCACTGGCGCTGGCGGTGATCATCGGCATCCCGCTGGGCTGTGTCGCGGCCTATAACCGGGGCAAGTGGATCGACGGCGTGCTGCGGGTGCTGACCACCGTGGGTGTGGCGGTGCCTACCTTCGTGCTGGCCACGCTGCTGCTGGTGACCTTTGCGGTCAAGCTCCAGTGGCTGCCCACACTCAGCGGCAGTCTGCCTGACGCCAAGAGCTATGTGATGCCGGTGATCAGCCTGTCGTTCTACTACACCTGCTATGTGGCCAAGCTGACGCGCACCAGCATGCTTGACGCCATCAACCAGGATTACATCCGCACGGCCCGGGCCAAGGGCGTGAAGACGCGCGCGCTGATCCTCAAGCACGCGCTGCGCAACTCGCTGATCCCGGTCATCACCTATCTGGGACCGGTCATGGCCGGCATCATCACCGGCAGCTTTGTGGTGGAGTCCACCTTTTCTGTTCCCGGCCTGGGCAAGTATTACGTCCAGAGCGTGCTCAACCGCGACTATCCCGTGATCATGGCCACGACGGTGGTGCTCTCCGCCCTGGTGATCCTGATGAATCTGGTGGTGGATATCGCCTACAAGATCGTGGACCCGCGCATCACTCTGACGGACAAGGAGGAGTGAGCGATGGAAAAGAAAATGAAATTCAGCCCCTTCCAGGTGGACGCCGACAAGATCCCGCCGCTGACGGCGGAGGACTTCGCCCCCGCGCTGGAGGGCGAAAAGGCCGCCATGGTGGAGATGCACAAGAGCGTCTCCTACTGGTGCGACGCCTGGCGCCGCTTCAGGGCCAATACCGTGTCCATGGCCGCGCTGGCCATCTTTGTGCTGTGCCTGCTGTTTGCCTTTGTGGGCCCGACGCTGATCCCGTACAGCTACGGCGAGCAGTACCGCGCCTCCCAGAAGCTTGCGCCCTTTGCCTACTCCAAGGGCGAGGAGAAGATCCGCCTGCTGGAGGGGGCGAGCGACGGCTTTTACGCCACGGCCCTGCAGCCGGGCAGCATCACCGCCCTTTCCAAGGGCGACTACTTCATTACTTATAAGGGCCAGACCTACGCTTTCACGCTGGAAAAGGCCGTGGAAAAGAGCGTACTGATGCTCTATGCCGGAGCTGAGGAGCCGCTGCGGCTCGTCAAGGAGTCCGACATCGGGAGCGACGGCAGCATCAAGAGCTATCAGGCCGTCGCCTTCACCGGCACGGCCGCGGAAGGCGCCAGTCAGATCAAGCTGGTACGGCGGGTGTTCCCGCACGTGTTCGGCACCGACTCGGCCGGGCGCGACATCATGGCCCGCACCATGTACGGCACAAGAGTGTCCATTATCATCGGCGTCGTGGCTGCGCTGATCGTGCTGGTGATCGGCTCGATCTACGGCGCGATCTCCGGCCTGTCCGGAGGCGTGGTGGACTTTGTGATGATGCGTATCGTGGAGCTGATCTACTCGGTGCCGGAGGTGCTGATCGTGCTGCTGCTGCAGGTGGTGCTCAAGGACCCGCTGCAGACCTGGTTCGACACCAGCCCCTCGGCCTTCGCCCACGCCATGAGCGACCTGGGCGCGGGCATCGTGAGCATTTTCATCACCTTCGCGCTGCTGTACTGGGTCACGATGGCCCGTATCGTCCGCGGGCAGGTGCTGCAATTGAAAAAACAGGAGTACGTCACCGCGGCCACGGCCCTGGGCGCCTCCAACGGCCGGATCATCCGGCGGCACCTGCTGCCCAACTGCGTGGGCCAGCTGGTGATCACCACCTGCCTGCAGATCCCCAGCGCCATTTTCCTGGAATCCTTCCTGTCCTTCCTGGGTCTGGGCGTCTCGGCGCCCATGGCGAGCCTGGGCTCGCTGTGCTCGGACGCGCTGGAGACCATTTCCCTGTATCCCTACCGGCTGGTGTTCCCGGGCATCATCCTCACGGTCGTGGTGCTGACGCTGAATCTGGTGGGCGACGGCCTGCGCGACGCGCTTGACCCGCGTCTGAAGAAGTAAGGGGGAACAGGTATGGACGAACAGAAAAAACTGCTTGAGGTCAAGGATCTCAAGGTCTCCTTCTTCACCCCCGCCGGCGAGGTCAAGGCCGTGGACGGCATCTCCTATTCGCTGGGCTATAACGAGGTCATGGGCATCGTGGGCGAGTCCGGCTCCGGCAAGAGCGTGGAGGCCTACTCCATCATCGGTCTGCTGCAGAGCCCCGGACGGGTCACGGGCGGCTCCATCACCTTTGAGGGCGAGGACGTGCTGAGCTTCAGCGAGGAGCAGATGCGCCGCTTCCGCGGCGACCGGGTCAGCATGATCTTCCAGAACCCCATGACCTGCCTCAACCCCGTTTACACCATCGGCAACCAGCTCATCGAGGCGCTGATGTGCCACGACAAGGGCTATACCAAGGAGCAGGCCCGCGCCAGAGCCATCGAAATGCTGGAGCTGGTGGGCATCAACAACGCCGACAAGCGTATCGACCAGTATCCCCACGAGTTCTCCGGCGGCATGCGCCAGCGGGCCATGATCGCCATGGCGCTGATCTGCGAGCCCAAGCTGCTGATCGCCGACGAGCCCACCACGGCCCTGGACGTGACGATCCAGGCCCAGATCCTGGAGCTGATGAAGGCGCTGCAGAAAAAGGAAAACACCTCGATCATCTTCATCACCCACAACCTGGGCGTGGTGGCGGAGATCTGCGATCGCGTGAGCGTGATGTACGCCGGGCATATCGTGGAGCAGGGGCCGGTCAACGATATTTTCTATCGGCCGCAGCACCCCTACACCAAGGGTCTGCTGGCCTCCACGCCCCGGCTGGACGAGGAGGGCCGCGAGCGGCTGGTTCCCATCGAGGGCACGCCGATCGATCTGCTCAATCCGCCAAAGGGCTGCCATTTCGGGCCGCGCTGCAAGGACTGCATGAAGATCTGCCTGCGGCAGAAGCCGCCCTTCTCCCAGGTGGGCGAGAATCATATCTCCGCCTGCTGGCTCCACTTCCGCGAGCAGCTCGGAAAGGGGGACGAAGCATGAGCGACGTGCTGCTTTCAATCGAAAAGCTGAAAAAATACTTCCCGGTCAAGAACGGACTGTTCCGGAAGAAAAAGTTTGTGCAGGCCGTGGAAAGCGTCTCCTTCGACATCTACCGGGGAGAGACGCTGGGCCTGGTGGGCGAGTCCGGCTGCGGCAAGACCACGCTGGGCCGCACCATGATCCGCCTGTATGAGCCCACGTCGGGCCGCATCGTGTACGACGGCGCGCCGATCTACGACAGCGAGCAAAAGATCGCCGTGGACATGCTGCCCTACCGGCGGAAAATGCAGATCATTTTCCAGGACCCCTCGGCCTCGCTGGACCCGCGCATGACCGTGGGCGAGATCGTGGGCGAGGCGCTGGATATCCACAAGCTGTGCGCCGGGAAAAAGGAACGCCAGGAGCGCATCAACGAGCTGCTGGACGAGGTGGGACTGAACACCGAACACGCCAACCGCTTTCCCCATGAATTCTCCGGCGGCCAGCAGCAGCGTGTGGGCATCGCCCGCGCCCTGGCCGTGGAGCCGGAGTTCATCGTCTGCGACGAGCCTATCTCCGCGCTGGACGTGTCCATCCAGTCCCAGGTGGTCAACATGCTGGAGGATCTGCAGCGGGAAAAGGGTCTGACTTACCTCTTCATCGCCCACGATATCAGCGTGGTGCGCCATATCTCCAACCGCATCGGCGTCATGTACCTGGGCCAGCTGGTGGAGCTGGCGGAGAGCTATGAGCTGTGCAGCCATCCCATCCACCCCTACACCCAGACGCTGCTTTCGGCGGTGCCGCTGCCCGACCCGGTGAAGAGCCGCGCCCGGGAGCGCATCCTGCTGGAGGGCGATATCCCCAGCCCCCTGGACCCGCCGGGCGGCTGCCGCTTCCACACCCGCTGCCCCTACGCCACCGCGCGCTGCCGCAGCGAGCAGCCCACGCTCCGGGAGTACGGCCCCGGCCACTTCGCCGCCTGCCATCTGCTGGAGCAGGGGAAATAACCACGGTAATAAGCTTGCAGAGAGCTTTTTACAATTTTTAAACAGGAGGAACAAAATGAAAAAGACAATTGCCATGCTGCTTGCGCTGTGCATGCTTCTCGCGCTGGCCGCCTGCGGCTCGAACAGCAGCGCCGCCCCCGCCGCGGCTCCCGCGGCCGCGAGCACGGCCGGCTCCGAGGCCAGCGCCCCCGCCGAGGCCAGCGCCCCCGCCGAGGCTGAGCCCTTCGTCGTGAACGCCTGCATCGCGTCCGAGCCCGAAACCATCGACCCGGGCCTGGTCAGCTCCGTCGACGGCTCCGCCTATACCCAGCACCAGTTCGAGAACCTGATGAAGTATCAGATGGTTTCCGATCTGGTCGTTGACGACCCCAACATGCACAACACCGAGGTCGTCTGCGGTCAGGCCGCGTCCTACGACGTGTCCGACGACCTGTGCACCTACACCTTCACCCTGCGCGACGACATCTTCTGGTCCGACGGCCAGCCGGTCACCGCCAACGACTTTGTCTACAGCTGGCAGCGCCTGGTCGACCCCGCCACCGCCTCTGACTACGGCTACTTCCTGGACAACATCGTGCTGAACGCCGCCGCCATCCAGGCAGGCGAGATGGACAAGAGCGAGCTGGGTGTCAAGGCTCTTGACGACAAGACCTTCGAGGTCACCCTCGAGGCCCCCTGCGCCTACTTCATCGAGATGTGCGCCTTTGCCTCTCTCGTCCCCCTGCGTGAGGACGTGGTCGAGGGCAACGACGACTGGACCGATCCCGCCAACATCGTGGTCAACGGCGCCTACAAGGTGGTCGAGTGGGTCCACGACAGCTACATCCGCATGGAGCCCAACCCCTACTACTACGACGTGGACAACCTGGGCCCCGACGCCATCGTGTGGTGGCTGAGCGACAGCGAGACCGCCATCCTCTCGGCCTATCAGAGCGGTGAGTACAACTTCATCGAGAACTTCCCCACCGACATGATCGAGAGCCTGCAGGCCTCCGGCGACTGCTTCATCAACCCCTACGTGGGCACCTACTACCTGTACCTGAACTGCTCCAAGATCACCGACTGGCGTGTGCGCGCGGCCATGGTCCTGTCCGTTGACCGCGAGAACATCGTCGAGAACGTGACCCAGGGAGGTCAGGTCCCCGCCACCGGCTTTGTGGCCTCCGGCATCCTGGACTCCACCGGCGCCGACTTCGCCTTCGGCGTGTCCGAGCTGGGCGCCATCTACAACACCCTGCAGGGCATGTACCCCGACGCGGATCTGAGCACCTACGCCGGCAAGTGCGAGCTGGCCAAGCAGCTGTATGACGAGGCTGTGGCCGACGGCGCCTGGGATCCCAACACCACCGTCGTTTACAACTTCAACACCTCCGACACCCACAAGGCCATCGCGGAAGCCTGCGGCAGCGACTGGCAGACGGTCCTCGGCATGAGCATCACCCTGGAGAATCAGGAGTGGGCAACCTACACCAACGGTCTGGGCGAGCACAGCTTCGGCGTGGCCCGTCTCGGCTGGATCGCCGACTACAACGACCCCGTCACCTATCTGGAGCTGATGGTCACCGGCAACTCCTACAACTACGGCCTGTACTCCGACGAGACCTTTGACGCGGACATCGCCCAGGCCAAGGCCTCTCTGGCCGGCGCCGAGCGCGACGCGCTGCTCTACGAGGCGGAGGAGACCCTGTTCGGTGAAGGCGGCTTCCCGGTCTGCCCGATCTACTACTACACCAACATGTACTGCAACAACGGTCTGACCAACCTGGGCTACACCGGCATGGGCTACTTCTTCTTCCAGTACGCCCAGCAGGCCTGAGCCCCCGGACGGACAGCCACATAGCGCGACTGACTGAAACAGGCACCGCCTCCGATTTTTCGGAGGCGGTGTTTTTTGTGTCAGCGCGCGGAAAAGTTATGGTTGAAATTGTCTTTGCGCGCTGATACACTGAACGGGACAAAAGCGCGTGCGCCCGGAGGTCCCGGAGCGGGGCGAACAAAGAAATAAAGGAGAAACAGTATGAAAATCTACTCGGTTCACGACAGCGAATTCAAGCCCTACGGCAAGCTGCTGGAGGGCTATGACACCACGGAGCTGCTCAAGGCCATGGCGGAGATCGAAATGCCCGCCGAGGGCACCGCGTACCGCCCCGGCATCGACAGTCTGGAGCGCTGCGCCATCTTTGGGGAGCTGGGGACGCGCGCCTACGGCGGCATGCCGATCCAGCTGGGCATGTGCTGGGGCTACAACACCCGGCTCAACTGTCTGGAGTATCACCGCGACAGCGAGATCAACATCGGCACCAAGGACTTCATCCTGCTGCTGGCCAAGCAGGACGAGATCGAGGACGGCGTGCTGGACACCGCCAGGGTCAAGGCCTTCCGCGTCCCGGCGGGAGAGGTGGTGGAGGTCTATGCCACGACGCTGCACTTCGCTCCCTGCCACACCTGCCCTCACTGCGGCTTCCGGGTGGCGGTGGCGCTGCCGAAGGGCACCAACACCGACAAGCCGGTGTTCGAGCCCAGGTGCGAGGAGGATCGCTGGATGACCGCCCGCAACAAGTGGCTGCTGGCCCACAGCGAGTCCAAGCAGGCCGCCGAGGGCGCCCACATCGGGCTCAAGGGCGAGAACATCGATATCGCCGGGGATATCTGATACTGGCCCGCAGCGAATAATGGAGATATATTTGCAAGGGCTCCAACGATGTATGGCGCAATTCTGGCCGCAAAGATTGTCTTGTTTTTATTGGGTATCAGTATGAGCTTATAACCGGATAAAAAGAGAAGATAAAGAAACACGGCGCGGGGAGCGATCAGCTCCCCGCGCCGTGGCGGTGTGATTCAGTTGCTGTTTTCTTCGTGGGACAGAGAACCGTCCCCTGTCCCATTCAGTCCCCCAGATTTTTGCTCTTTGGCATAGAGCTAATTCAGTTCTTTTGAATAATAAGTAATTACAACTAAACTATCCTTATAAAACCTATCTCCATCTTTGAAACTGTCATTTCCGTTGATGGAAATCCTTGAAATAGTACCTTCTTTTTTATACCAAACATCTGGTATTGCACTTACTTCAATATTAGTAAACCCCATTCCTTTTAATTCAACTATTACGATTTCGTAATCTTGCCCTCTATAATGCCTCGCAGATGAAGGCATTTTCACTTGTAGTTCCAACTCTTTTTGTTCTTCTTTAGCCATATAACCTAGAAAACCCATAAAACCAGCATAAAAACCAATGAATATTAGAACAATAATTATTGGTTTCCATACCTTGCGCCTATGCATTTTATTCTCTATTTCTTTTTCCTTTATTCTTGTTTCATCTATTGAACGGTTAGTATTGGAAATGGTTTTATTGATATTGATTTCTTTTTTGACCTCAATGCGATTGGTCCCGTCATCAATCAATAATCTACTGCCACAGTAAGTGCAGAATGCTGGCGTGCGTCTGTTTTCTTCAATATAATCTATTTTTGCTCCACAAGAAGGGCATTCTAATACTTGAACCTTCATTTTTCCCTTCTACCCTCCTATTAGCTTATTTTATAAATCATATCATACCAAATCCCCTTTTTCAATCCGCTGTTTTGCCCTAATCAATGTGCTTTTTGAAATGCCTGTCCCATCCATCACGGGCCCGGGGCCGGGAAGAGGAGCGGCGGTTCGTAGAGATTGCCCACGCGGTGCAGCAGGTGCAGTGCGTCGCGCTCGCTGCGGTAGGGCGTGCGCAGCGTGAGAGGCACGCCGGTCAGCGCTCCGTCCGCGGCGCGCAGCATCTCCAGCAGGCGCTTCTGGGCCTGCTCCATGGTGGCGGTGTGGGCGTAAATGTACAGGGCCCACAGATCCTCGCCGCCCTGCTGGGGGCGGATCACCCGGCGCAGCCGCCCCTTGGGCAGCACGCTGTGCAGGGCATGCTCGATCTCGCCCAGGCGCGCGCCGTGGGCGATGACCTTGACGTAAACGATCTCGCCGGGCTCGTAGATCTCACCCTCCAGATAGCTGCGGTACGGCGAGCGGCGCATCCGGTCGTAGACAAGGCGCTCCTCGTCGCGGATCTCGCCGTGGTGGAAGATGCAGGTCTTGTCGTTGTGGATGGTGTAGATGAAAAAGCTGACGCCCAGGGCGGCGAGCCGGTCGCAGACCGGGGTGGAGTCCGCCGGGGCGATGGTCTCGGCCTGGAGGTAGCGGTTTTCGTTGGCGTCGTAGATCGCCGCGCCGTCCATGACGATCAGCGGCGTGGTGAAGCCGATCTCGCCGGACTGCAGCGAGAAGAAGGCGGGGGCGTGCTCGCTCATGAGACAGATCTTCGCCCCGTCCTTGTAAAGGGCGTTGAGCTGGAAGGCGGCGGCGGGGGACATGTGGGAAAAACGGTCCGGCACCAGGTCGCGGGTGTGCAGGAAGAACAGCAGATCCTTCCGGCCGGGGCGCCGGGGCAGACGCAGGATGTTGACCACGGTGGCCACGGAGGTGCCCACAAAGACGTCGATGATGCGGTGACCGGCCTGGATGATGGGCGAGTCGATATCGGGGAAGGCGATGACGATGCACAGAAACACGATGGAGGCAAGGCCCGAGGCGTCGGGCTTGCGCAGCAGCACCGCGCTGTACAGGCTGAGCAGCACGCCCACGGCCATCATCAGATAGAGCACGAGCATGTTTTTGCCCAGCAGCGGGAAGTCGTTGAGCAGCAGCAGGAGCAGCAGACCCCAGAACACGCCGATGAGCGTGCCGATAAAGCGGTCCACGGCATACTTGCCCGTGTCACGCACATAGGGCTGCATGCAGATGATGGCGGTGATGGCGGCCTCGGTGGGCATGCCCTGGCCACGGTAGCCGCGCAGATAATAGAACATCAGGCACACGAAGACGGCGACGGTGGTCTTGACGATGCGCTGGCCCAGATGGGGCAGGATCCAGGGCTCGTCGGAAGCCTGACGGGAACGGTGAAACATAGCTTATCTCCTTTCCGGAAGCGGAGGGTATCATAGCACGGGCGACGGCCGCTGTCCAGAGGATAAGAGGAAACAATCGATAAACAAAATCGGGCCGCTGCGGGGATGGATGCAGCGGCCCGGCGCTTTAAAAGAGCAGCGCGGTGGCGATGCCGAAATAGACCAGCAGCGACAGCGCGTCCACGATCGTGGTGATGAAGGGACTGGCCATCACGGCGGGGTCAAAGCCGATCCTCTTGGCCGCCATGGGCAGCGAGCAGCCCACGATCTTGGCCAGCAGCACCGTCAGCGCCATCGTGAAGCAGACCACGAACGCGGTCAGCACGGTGATGCCGCTATTGCCCAGCAGCAGCCGGTCAAAGAGCATGATCTTGGCAAAGCACAGCATGGAGAGGGCCAGACCGCAGAGCACCGCCGTCTGGATCTCCTTCCAGATCACCCTGGGCGCGTCGGCAAATTCCAGCTCGCCCAGACTCAGCGCGCGGATGACGGTGACCGAGGCCTGGGAACCGGAGTTGCCGCCGGTGTCCATCAGCATCGGGATGAAGGCCGTCAGCACCACCTGGGCGGCCAGCGCGTTTTCAAAGCCGGTAATGATCAGCCCCGTGAAGGTGGCCGAGACCATCAGCAGCGCCAGCCAGGGGATGCGGTGGCGGAACAGGTCCCAGGGGGTGGAGTGCAGGTACGCCTTTTCGGAGGGCAGCATACCGGCCATCTTCTCGATGTCCTCGGTGGTCTCTTCCACCAGAACGTCCATGGCGTCGTCAAAGGTCACGATACCGACCATGCGGTTGTCCGTGTCCACCACGGGCAGGGCCAGAAAGTTGTACTTCGAGAGCATCTGGGCGACCTCTTCCTGGTCGGTCAGGGTGCTGACGAAGATCACGTTCTCGTCCATGATCTCGGACACGCGTTTTTCGTCGTCCGCGGTCAGCAGCAGGTCCTTGACGGACACCGCGCCCAGGAGCCGGCGCCCCTCGGTGACGTAGCAGGTGTAGATCGTCTCCTTGTCCACACCGGTTTTGCGGATGCGGGAAATGGCCTCCGCCACGGTCATGGTGGGGCGGAGAGAGACATACTCCGTCGTCATGATGGAGCCGGCGGAGTTTTCGGGGTAGCGGAGGATCTCGTTGATCTCCTTGCGCATCTCCGGGTCCGCCTGGGCCAGGATGCGCTTGACCACATTGGCCGGCATCTCGTCCACCAGGTCGGCGGCGTCGTCCACGTACAGCTCGTTGACGAGCTCGTGCAGCTCGCGGTCGGAAAAGCCGCGGATCAGCAGCTCCTGGTGGGGCGCCTCCAGCTCGGCAAAGGTCTCGGCCGCGGTCTCCTTGGGCAGGAGCCGGAACAGCAGCGGCACGCGCCCCTCGTCCAGCTCCTCGAACACGGCGGCGATGTCCGCCGGTTCCATGGTGACGAGAATGTCCTTTAAGGTCTGGTACTTCTTCTCGTCCAGCAGGGATTTGATCGTCTTGTCAAAATGAATGCTTTGTACTGCCATCGTTCATCCTCCTTTGGATAAGGTCCAACGCAGGAAGTCCGACGCACAGGCCGAGGATCTAAGGCCGCCGAAATCCCTTCGGCTAAGCCGTTTTTACGCGGACACGCACGGCCGGCGTGTGATCGCAACTTCGGCCCGGCAAGCCGGTACTGCTTCCGTCGTCCATGACGCATCCTCCTTGGTATTTCAAGATTTTTGGGACTATGCCCAATTTTCAGAATAAAGCATGGCGGCGCGGTTTGTCAAGGACAACGCCCGGCTGCAATACGAATTTCTTTTGCCCGCGGAGATTGCGAAAAGCCGGGGCGTATAGTATACTGATGCCACGAAGTGAAAGGGGAGATGTGCGATGCTGTTTGTCTGCTATCCGCGCTGCGGCACCTGCCGGAAGGCGCAGAAATGGCTGGAGGAGCACGGCATTGCCTTTGCGGTGCGCGACATCAAGGAGGAACGGCCGACGGAGGCGGAGCTGCGCGCCTGGCAGAAGAAAAGCGCGCTGCCGCTGCGGCGCTTTTTCAACACAAGCGGACTGAAATACAAGGAGCTGGGGCTGAGCCGGAAGCTGGATGAGATGAGCGACGACGAGGCCTTCGCGCTGCTCGCCTCGGACGGGATGCTGGTCCGGCGGCCGATCCTGGTCACGGACGAGCGGGTGCTGGTGGGCTTCCGCGAGGCGGAGTATGAGACGCTGGCAAAATAACAGGGAGGATACCATATGAAAACGATCTATCTGGCCGGAGGCTGCTTCTGGGGTCTGCAGAAGTTCCTGGATCAGTTCAAGGGTGTGGAGCGTACCGAGGTGGGCTATGCCAACGGCCCGGATTTCGCTCCCAGCTATCAGGAGGTCTGCCGCTCCAGCGGTCACGCCGAGACCGTGAAGGTGGACTATGACGAGGACGTTTTGCGTCTGGAGACGCTTTTGGACTATTATTTTATGGTCATCGATCCGCTGTCCTATAACCGCCAGGGCATGGACATGGGCGTGCAGTACCGCACCGGCGTGTTCTATACGGACGAGGCCCAGCTGCCGGTGATCCGGCGGGTTTTCGAGCGCGAAACGCAGAAGGCGGGGCGTGAGCTGGCCGTGCTGTGCGAGCCGCTGCGCAATTTCTTCTCGGCCGAGGAGTATCACCAGAAGTATCTGGAAAAGAACCCGGACGGCTACTGCCACATCCCCCGGCGCTTTTACGAAATGGGGGACAAGGCATGATCGCCTGCGTCAACGGCATCCGGCTTTTCTATGAAAAGACCGGACAGGGACGGCCGCTGGTGATGGTGCACGGCAACGGCGAGGATCACACGATCTTCGACGAGGCCGTGGCGGAGCTGAGCGAGAGCTTCACCTGCTACTGCGTGGACTCGCGCTGCCACGGACAGAGCAGCGAGACAGGCGAGCTGCACTACACCGACATGGCCGCGGATATGCGCGCCTTCCTGGAGGCGCTGGAGTTGCGCGACGCGGTGTTCTACGGCTTTTCCGACGGCGGGATCGTGGCGCTGCTCGCCGCCGCGGGAAACGAGCGCGTCACCACGCTCATCACCAGCGGGGCCAACACCTCGCCGCGGGGCGTGAAGCTGTCGCTCCGTCTGGCCATCGCCTGGGGATATCTGCGGACAAGGGACAAGAAGCTTCGGCTGATGCTGCGCGAGCCGCAGATCTCCGACAGGACGCTTGCCTCGATCCGCGCGCGGACGCTGGTGCTGGCGGGGGAAGGCGATCTGATCCCGGAAAAGGAGACCCGGCATATCGCCGCGGCCGTCCCCGGGGCCAGACTGAAGCTGCTGCCGGGCGAGGACCACGGCTCGTACATCGTGCACAGCTCGAAGATCGCCGGACTCATCAAAGACTTTGTACAGGAGGAAACACAATGAAAATTGCCGTGATCACGGGGGCGTCCTCCGGCATAGGGCGCGAGTTCGTTTACAGCGTGGACAAGCGCTTTGTCTACGACGAGATCTGGGTCATCGCCCGGCGGGCGGAGCGGCTGGAGGAGCTGAAGGAAAAGTGCCGCAACACGCTGCGGCCGCTGGCGATGGATCTGGCGTCGGAGGAGGATCTGAAGGCCTATCAGGCGCTGCTGGAGCGGGAAAAGCCCGAGATCGCGCTGCTCATCAACGCCGCGGGCTGCGGGGTGTTCGGACCCTTTGCGGAAAAGGACCTGGACGCGCTGCTGCACAGCGCGAAGCTCAATTCCCTGTCGCTGACGGCCATGTGCCATATGAGCCTGCCGTATATGAAGAGCGGGAGCAGCATCGTCAACATGGGCTCCAACTCCTCCTGGCAGCCGGTGCCCTATCAGGCGGTGTACGGCGCGTCAAAGAGCTATGTGCTTTCTCTGTCGCGGGCCATCGGCCGGGAGCTGAAGGGCCGGGGCATCCACGTGATGTGCGTCTGCCCGGGCTGGATCAAGACCGAGTTCCAGCAGCACGCCAGACACGATGACTACATCCGCTATGTGGACCGCTGGTACGGCCCCGACGAGGTGGCCGAGCAGGCCATGGCGGATCTGGAGAAGAAAAAGACCGTGTCCATCCTGGGCGCGCCCGTCCGGCGGCAGGTGGCGCTGGTCAAGCATCTTCCCGTGGACATGATCATGAACATCTGGTGCAAACAGCAGGGATTTGAATAAAACGCAAAAAGGCGCGTCCTTCGTGAAAGAGGGACGCGCCTTTTTTGCTGCGGGGTGTAAAAATGAGTCGCGAATCCGTAGTTACAGGGTGAGGCGTAAAGGAGGTGAGGGCACATGACAGACGAGGAAATCATCGACCTGTTCTTTGAACGTTCGGAACAGGCGATCGGTGAGCTGGCAAAGAAACACGGCAGAGCGGCGGAGCGTGTTGTGAGGAACATCCTTGGCGACAGGAGAGACACCGAGGAATGCCTGAGCGACACATGGCTGGGGGTATGGAACGCCATCCCGCCAAACAGGCCGGAACTGCTGCAGTCCTTTGTGTGCAAGATCGCGCGCAATCTTGCCACAAAACGCTATCACGCCGGCACGGCCCGGAAAAGAGACGGACGTTATGACCTCGCGCTGGATGAGCTGGCCGATTGTCTGCCGGATCGGGGCGGCGTTGAGGAACTGCTCTCCGCCAAAGAACTGGCGGAGGCGATCAACCGTTTTCTCGATACCCTTTCCTATGAAGACCGGTTCCTTTTCATGCGCCGTTATTGGTACGCCGAAGCGCTGCCGGTGGTCGCCCATATGGCTGGTATGAGCTATGGGACGGCAACCGTTCGCCTCCACCGCGTCAGAGAAAAACTGAAAAAACAACTGTTAAAGGAGGGAG
Source organism: uncultured Eubacteriales bacterium (assembly GCA_900320465.1). GTDB lineage: Bacteria > Bacillota > Clostridia > Oscillospirales > Oscillospiraceae > Limivicinus. The sequence goes on along the minus strand of ONSQ01000047.1, from coordinate 7,133 downwards.
TGCTCATATGAACAGGGAAATGCTTTCCCTTGCCCTGAATCTGCTGGACGACCGCCATGTCAGCCAAACTGCGGCCTTTTCCCCGGGGGAGCTGCGCGCCCCCTCGGAAAGGATCGTACACATGAAGAAAAAGCGCATTCTGTCTTTCGCACTTGCCGCAGCTCTGATTCTCGCACTCGGCGTTGCGGCCTACGCCGTTTCCGAATCGAGACGCGGAATCGCAAGCTATGAAATGCCCGGAACCGGGGAGTTTACCGACCTTGCGGCGCTGCCCGAGGTCGAGCGGATCGCGGGGTACCCTGTGACCTTGCCGGAAAGCCTCGCAGACGGCTACCGTTTTTCCCGCCTTGCTGTGACGGGCACGGCGGATTATGACGATAACGGCGAGAGAGAACGAGAGTATTACACTATTATTGCCGCCTACGCCAAACCGGGTGCCTCGGAGCTGCTTCTCAGCCTTTCGCCCGTCCGGACGGTGAGCGCAGCGCCCGATATCCTGTCGGGGGAAGCGCGTTGGATTGGCGGGATCGCCGTGAGCATCCGTCAGGACACCTACAAGTTCGTCCCCGAGGGGTATGAAAAAACCGCAGCCGAGCAGGCCGCGGAGGAGAGCGGACATTTCTTCATCAGCTACGGTGCGGAGCAGATCTCCCAGACCGAGATCGCCTCTGCTGATTTCCTGATCGGGAATGTGAGCTATACCGTCATGGATATGGACGCGGACGTGTCGTCGATTGCCGTACTGGAAGCAGCCGCGGCCGATGTTATCGCGGCGGCGCGGGACGGGAAATAAGCCCCGGCGGCTGATGGCCGGACTGACAGAACAAAATGAAAAGCCTTCCCCGGGTGGGGAAGGCTTTTTGTTGGGAAAAAGATTACTTGGTGCCGAAGATACGGTCGCCCGCGTCGCCCAGACCGGGAACGATGTAGGCGTGGTCGTTGAGATGATCGTCCAGCGCGGCAACAAAAATGTCCACGTCCGGGTGATCCTCCTGCATCTTGGCAACGCCCTCGGGAGCGCCGATGATGCTCATGAGCTTGATGTGCTTGACGCCGACTTCCTTGAGGAAGGTGATGGCCGCGGAGGCGCTGCCGCCGGTGGCCAGCATCGGGTCAACAACGATGACGTCACGCTCGGCAATGTCGGCGGGCATCTTGAAGTAGTACTTGACCGGCAGCTTGGTGTCGGGATCGCGGAACAGACCGATGTGGCCAACCTTGACGTTGGGCATCATGCTGACCATGCCGTCCACCATGCCGAGACCGGCGCGGAGAATGGGCACAACAGCCAGCTTCTTGCCGGCGATACGACGGCACTTGGCCACGGCCACGGGGGTTTTGACGTCGACCTCTTCCAGGGGCAGGTCGCGGGTCGCCTCGTAGCACATCAGCATGGCGATCTCGGAAATCAGCTCGCGGAATTCCTTGACGCTGGTCTTCTCATCGCGGAGGATGGAAAGCTTGTGCTGGATCAGGGGGTGGTCGAATACGCATACGTTGCTCATGTCTCGATCTCCTTAGTATATAAAATTACTGTGTTGACTTATTGATCGGCCGACTCTCGTGCCAGACGCTCCTGCCGCTCGCGCTCCGCCTGGGACAGACGCAGGTAAACGGGAAGCAGCTCCGCGCCGGAAACCGGCACCTTCTCCATCGCGGCCATGGCAACGCCCCAGGCGTCCTGCCAGACCAGATTGTCCGGCGCGACACGGCAGGGGATGCCGACACGCTCAAAGTACGCGCGCGTCAGTTCGGCGCCGTCGCCGATGAGAAAAACGCTTTCCTCATAGCCCGCCAGCTCCGCCGCCAGATCCTCCAGCGAAATCGCCCGGTCGGCGCACAGACGTACCGGACGGCCGTCCTCGATCCGGAACAGGGCGTTGTAGACCTGGGACCTTCTGGCGTCCATCACCGGGCAGATGAAGCCGCCCGCGGCCAGACCGTGCCAGGCCATGGCCTCCAGCGTGGAAACGCCGATGGCGCTCTTGTTCGCGCCCCAGCACAGTCCCTTGACCGTGGACACGCCGATGCGGATGCCGGTAAAGGAGCCGGGACCGTGGGCCACGGCAATGGCGTCCACCTCCGAAAGGCCGACGCCGCAGTTCTTCAGCAGGTCCTCCGCCATCGGCAGCAGCGTGCGGCTGTGGGTCAGAGCGCTGACAGAAGTGCTCTGCGCCAGGAGCTTTCCGTCCCGGACAAGCGCCACGGACGCTGGCCGGGCGGAGGATTCAAAGGCGAGGATCAGCATCTCTCACCCTCCCCGATCGTGATGCGGCGCTCGTTGTCGCCGGTCTTTTCAATGCGCACGACGATCTCGTCGCCGAAAAAGGCGTCGCGGACATTCTCGCTCCACTCCACGGCGCAGACCGCGCCGCGAGCAAGATAATCCTCCCAGCCGATGTCAAAAAGCTCGTCCGCGCTGCTGAGCCGGTACATATCGAAATGGATCAGCTCACGCGAGCCAAGATACTCGTTGACAATGGTGAAGGTCGGACTGGAGACCCGGCAGGTCAGCCCCATGCCGCGGGCCATGCCGCGCACAAACGCCGTTTTCCCCGCGCCGAGATCGCCGTACATGGCTACCACCGTGCCGCCAGGCAGCGCACGGGCAAAGTCCGCGCCGATGGCCTCGGTTTCGGATTCACTTTTCGAGAGGTATACCGCCATGCTGTCCGCTCCTTTTTCTTCCGCAGTATTATACCACCTCCGCACACCTTGCGTAAAGAGCAAAACTGTGATAAAATACAATCTACCCAGTTCGGAGCTTTCGGCTTTTTTTCACGAAAGAGATGTGATCCCCATCAAAAAGATCATCCCCTATATCAAACAGTTCTTTGAGCGGGCAGATATTTTCCTTTTCGTCATGTGCTTTATCTGCTCGTGCATCAGCATATACGCCGTCTACATCGCCACCAGCGGCATGCAGGCCGGCGGCGTTATCATCAGCCCCACCAAGTGCGTGATCATCCAGATCTTCTCCATCTTCATCGGCATCGGCGCCTTTGTGGTCTTTACCATCATCGACGCAGATATCCTGGGCGAGCAGTGGCGCTGGCTGTGCGTGATCAACGTGGCGCTGATGGTGGCGCTGGTCATCTTCGGCTCTGAGGGCGAAAGCGGAAGCCGCAGCTGGATCCGCTTCGCGGGCATCAGCGTCCAGCCCTCCGAGATCGTCAAGGTCCTGTACATCGTGGTTTCGGCCAAGCAGATGACCTATCTCAAGGAGCATAAGGACATCAACGCCTTCTGGTCCGTGGCCCAGATCGCGGCCCACTTCGTCATCGTCTTCGGCCTGATCGTCGTCGTCGGCGACGACCTGGGAAGCGGCACGATCATCCTGGCGCTGTTCCTGCTGATGTTCTTCGCCGCCGGGGTACGGCTGTACTGGTTCGCCATCGGCGGCGCCGCCGTGGCCGCCGTCATCCCGCTGCTGTGGAACTACTTCCTCAAGGATTATCAGAAAAGGCGTCTGATCGCCCCTTACGACAAGTCCATCGACCCGGACGGCTGGGGCATCACCTGGCAGACCACCCAGAGCCGCTATTCCCTGATGGCCGGGCGCATGACCGGCGCCGGGGACGATCACCGGGCCACCGTGTTCACCGGCAAGCACACCGACTTCGTGTTCGCCAGCATCGGTGAAAATCTGGGGATGATCGGCTGCATCGTGGTCATCATCCTGCTGACGATCATCATCGTGCGCTGTGTGTATGTGGGACTGCACGCGGGGCGTATGTACGATATGCTCATCTGCATCGGCGTGGCCGGGGCGCTGGCCTTCCAGACCTTCATCAACATCGGCATGTGCATCGGCATCACGCCCGTTATCGGCATCCCGCTGCCCTTCTTCTCGTACGGAGGCTCGTCGATGGTGACGCTTTTCTCCGCGGTCGGGCTGGTGTCGGGCGTCCGGTACAAGCCGAAGCCGGCACACTTCTCCATGATCTATTGACAGAAAAAAGCAAGCCTGAGGTTGCCCGGGTGTTCATAAGACAGTTTTAGTCAAAAAACTGATTTTGGCATCTGGCTGGCAGGGTTGGCAACAAAAAGGAAGATGATCTGCGTGCTCATATGCAGGTCATCTTCCTTTTTTACGGTATAGAGCTGTAATTGTTAATTTGCTTACTTTTTTCTCTTCACCGGTACCCAGATTGCACTATGATAATCCGGGTCAGTCATTTCTCCGTTTACACAGTCATACCACTCAACCGTTGCATTTCCGCTCAACTCATAATCCGGATTGCCAGGCAGCCATTCAGAGAAGATTCGGGTGTTCACGCTCTGCAGTGTCTGAGGATTAGGACCGATGCAATTGAATACTGCCCACTCATTCCATGGAAACTCGTAGACTACCATGCCCTCTGGTACAGCGCCACCCGTGTACTTACCCGCAATCAGATAGCGGAATTTCCCTCCGCCGATATCGTCGATGCAGACACCGTACTCCCCGATGCAGTTGTCCACCAGGGCCTGCTCATAGGGATTCGCCGGTGCATTTCCCGCATATACACGGTTTGCATACTTCTCACAGATTTCGTTCCAGAACCTCGGTATTTCTGCATAAGCGGTTTCATTGTCGAAAATCTTCTGGAAGCCGATGACCTTGAAGGGAAACATGGGCGCAATTTTAACATCCATTTGACTGCCTCCTTGTACCGATAATTTGATCGTCAGGGGAAGAAAGACTTTTCCTGCGGCCCCTTCACGGACCTGTGAAGGCGTCGCGCCGTGAAAACGGGAAAATGCTCTTGTGAAGCTCTCCGGCGTTTCATAGCAGTACCGAAGGGCGATATCGATCACCTTGTCTTCTGTCTCCTTCAGGTCCCGGGCCGCTTGATACAGTCTGCGGTTTCGGATATATTCTCCGATACCGTATCCGGTCATCAGCGAAAAGCCTCTCTGGAGAAAAAACGGGGAGAGGTACACCCGGTCAGCCACATCCTGCGCACTGATGTCGTCGGTCAGATGCTCTTCCATATACTCGATCGCTGTACGAATACTGATAAGCCACTCCATCGGCGGATCCTCCGTCCCTTGATGGGATCATTGTATCTCTCATGGCGGAAATTGTCCTGTCATTTCCTGCCCGGATCTGTCCGGCCATTATCCCTTTCGGATCGGGTGCCGAATCACCGTCTTCCGCTTTTCCGGCGAAACCTTTCTTGCGTCGCTCAGATAGATCTCATGGTGCATTCTCTGACTTGTTATGTCCAGAACATATCCCTGGGTCTCCATGTACTCATGCATCCGGGCAACCGTTGCGGGTTCATCGTCATAGGAACCTATATGCATGCATTGAACGCACAGCCCCTCATCATAGGTCAGGAACTCTGCCTTCGAGAAGTCTGTCTTCTTTTTTCTTGTCGCTTCCCCGACTGCCCACGCAAAATCATCTGCGGTCACGAAATCGGGCAGACGGATCACGGAGATCCACTGAAAGGCATCTTTGTGCGCATAGTCAATGCCCTGAACCCCGTCCTGCCACCAGAAACCTTCCAGCGGAGGAACGACGTAATCGAAATAGCCATCGATGCGATGATCGCCCAGTTTGCTCATCTTGATGGTAAAGGCGATGCCATACAGCAGAGCGATGGACTGCTTGTACGCGCCATCCTCCTGATTGGGGTCGCCCTGTCCTCGGACTGCAATATAATTCATGGACGGCACGGTTACGATGCCGGGCTTGTTCTTCGGCATGTAGAATTCTTTGTATTCTTTTTTGAAATCAAAAGCCATTGCTTCGCCCCCAAAGTATATTGTTTCCTTTTACATGGCATGATTTTCATTTACAGGATCCCGGAGAAAGACCGGGCCGAGACTTTCAGACCTTCCGGTAAAACGTGTATTGCTGCGTTTTTTCAAAGCCGAGCTTTTCATAAAAGGGGAGATCGGAAATCACATAGGCTTTCTTTGCACCTAAAGCTTTTGCGCGTGAAAAAGCTTCCGAGAGGAGCGCGGCGGCAATGCCTTTCCCGCGGTAACCCGGGATCGTGCAGACCGGCTCCACGTAGGCGTAGTCCGTGTCCGGATGAAACCAGAGGGAGCAGTGCGATACCGGCTCTCTGGAAGGATCCGCGGCGGAGAGGCATAGGGCTTTGTTGAAATGCCTTCGGACATGCGGAATATGATCCAGCGAACGTTCAAACGCTTCCCGATCGTTCCCATGATCAAAGCCCTGCCAGAACAGCCACTCAAGAGCATCCCGATCCGCGATCTGATCCATTTCCCGAAGCTGCAGTCCCTCGGGAAGATTTGATGTGAAATCTCTGTCCAGGGAGAGCTCCATGATCGTTTCTTTCTGATCGATCCGCTCGAATCCGGCCAGCTCAGCGGCTCTTATTTCTGCGGTGTTTTCTGTATTGATCGCGACAGCCAGTCCGGAATCGTCCTTCAGCTCCCGGCAGGCGTAGTCCAGAATTTCCGGGTACAGCGCCTCATACTCCGGCAGAACTCCACAGAAGGCTTCCCCGAAATACATATCGTAGATCGCCGCGCCGACGACTTTACCATCCGACCACCAGAGCCCGATGGAGGAGCCGGCGCTTTTGTCAAACGCCGGGTGCTCCATCATCCACTCAAAGCGGGCCCAGTTCCAGTTGATGTGCGTTCGGTCTTTCCGATTCAATTCGATCAGAAAATCGCAGACCGCCTCGTAATCTTCATCCCGGTAGCTGCGGAAGCTCACCTTGGGCAGCCAATACTGAATGCCCCAGTGCTCAAAGTCCCACTGCTCGCTGTAGTCGTTGCATTCATAATCCACGTACCAGAGCAGGCCGTCATGCACGACGAAATTGGTCGGGTAATAGTCGATGTTCAGCCCGGCCGCCATGGCCTTTGCCGCCATATCCCGCACCTGGGGCAGATATGGCTCGACCGATGCGCCGGCGTGCAGCAGCTCCATCACGGTCGGCCCTTCGATATAGTCCTTGACGATCCGCTCGGCGTCCGTGTCAACGGCATACATCCGGGGGATACGGATGCCAGCGTTTTGCAGCCGCTCATAGTCCCGCAATTCGGCCTCGATTTTGTCGCCAAAGGAATAGTAGTCGCAGGGCTCGTGGTGGATCTGCTTAATTACCACCAGATCTCCTTCGCTTTCCGCGAGATAGGAATACCCGCCCTTGCCTTTCCCC
>ONSQ01000002.1 GCA_900320465.1 uncultured Eubacteriales bacterium | reverse complement strand
GCGCTGCGCCTCATGCGCGCGGCCAGAGCATGCAGATCCGTGAAGCGGTCGTAGAGAAGATCCTCGCTGAGGATGCCGGCCTTTGTCCCCGGCGGCAGGCGCAGCTCCCGGTCCGAAAACCAGTCGTCGCTGCCGTAATAGGCAAAGAGCGCGGCGATCTCGTCCATGGCGGCGTCCAGCGCATCCAGGTCCGGCACCAACCGGTCCGACAGAGAGGCACAGCGGTCGGCGCAGTCCTCCAGACGCGCGATGCGCTCAAGCGCCTCGCTGTCATTCACTGTGTCCATGATACGCGCCTCCTTTCCACGCGGACTCTAAAAAACCAATCTATTATACCATCCCCGCGCCGCGCTTGCAACGATTACCCGCCGCGTCCGGGCGAATATTTTGCGAAAAAAACGGGTATCCCCTCCGGGGGCTTGCGCGCGGCGGGAGGCGCGTGGTATACTGACACTAACAACACTTCGGAGGCATACACCATGAGCAAAAAGCTGTTTGTCATCTCCGGGCCCTCCGGCGCCGGTATCAGCGATATCGTCGCAAATGTGCTGGCCGCGCGCAGCGACGCCTCGCGCGTGATCCCGGTCACGGCCCGCAAAAGGAAGGCGGGGGAAAAAGACGGCGTCGGCTTCTTCTTTTATGACCTGGAGGGCTGGAACGCCCTGAAGGAGGCCGGGGATCTGCTGGAGACCACGGAGTTTGCCGGAAACGACTACGGCACCTCGCGGCGTCTGGTGAACGAAAAGCTCGCCGAAGGCAAGAACGTGCTGCTGGATCTGGACGTGAAGCGCGCCGGAGAAGTGAAAAGGAACATGCCGGAGGCGGTGTGCGTGTACATCGAGCCCTCGGCGGAGGTACTGCGGGAGCGCTATGAGGCCCTGTCGCGCAGCGCGCTGGAATGTACGCTGCGGCTGCAGACCGCCCGCGAGCAGCGCGAGCTGTCCGGATTCTGCGACGTGAGGATCTGCAGCGACGATCTTGAGCAGGCGGCGAAAGAGCTCAGCGCGCTGCTGGACTGAGAAGAAATACTACAAAAAAAGCCTTTTCGGCGTCATGCCGAAAAGGCTTTTTGTTTGTATTATGCTCAGAATTCCTTTTCAAAGGTGGCGATCACGGCGTTCATCACCGCGGCGCGGAAGGCGCCCTCCTCCAGCTTGCGCACGCCCTGGATGGTGCTGCCGCCGGGGGAACAGACCCGGTCGCGCAGCGCGTCCGGATGCTCGCCGGTCGAAAGCAGCAGCTCGGCGGTGCCCTTCATCATCTGGGCGGCATAGGCGATGGCCTCTTTCCGGGGCAGACCGCAGGCCACGGCGCCGTCGGCCAGGGCGTCCACGAACATGGCCGCAAAGGCCGGACCGCAGCCCGTGACGCCGGAGGCGGCCTCCGCAGAGCATGGTCACGCCGCCGCCCACGGCCACGGGGATGTTGGGCATGATGCGCACCACCGAGGCCACGCCCAGGAGCTTTGCCAGTTCGTCCACCGTCCAGCCCGCTATCATCGAGACGATGAGCACGCGGCCGCGCGCGTGAAGCTCGCCCAGAATGTCCGGCACCATGGCGCGCAGCATCTGGGGCTTGACGGCGAGAAAGAGAACGTCCGACAGGCGGGCCGCCGCGGCGTTGTCCACCACCTCGCCGCCCAGCGCCTCGGCAAGACGCAGGGCCTTTTCCGGCGTGCGGTTGGCAAGCAGCAGACGCTCGGTCAGCGGGCTCTTCGCCGCGGCCTGGGCCAGGGCGCCGCCCATGTTTCCGGTTCCGATAAAGCCTACAACGGGCATGTTCAGTCCTCCTTTTCCATGCGGGTGATCCGGCCGCTGACGCTGCCGCCGCCGGTGATCATGGGCACGTTCTCCATGATCAGAGAGGAGGTGTCCAGACCGTACCAGCGGACCTTGGAGCCGGCAACGCGGCGGATCGAATACTTGGCGTTGAGCACGAATTCGTCAAAATCGCTCAGCTCCGTCTTGGTGGTGACGGATTTGTGGATCATGCAGAATTTGAAGGTACCCACGTTGGACTTGCCGTAAATGGAGTACTTCTTATCCTGGTCGGGCAGCTCGCCCCGCATTTGCATGTCCTGGACGATCTGACGCAGGTACACGTTTACACGCGGCGCGCACTTGAAGCCCAGATTGATGCGGATGCGGAAAATGCAGTCGGTGCCGTAGCGCTCGAGCTCGTAGTTCATGGTGTTGGGCTCGTTGAGGGTGTGCACCGAGACAAACCAGTAGGCCTGGGCCCGCTTGGTGTCCTTGTCCAGAATCGAGTAGAGGATGTCGCGGTCCATCAGCTCGGGATCGCTGCCGTTCACGAGGTACACCAGGTTGTGGGCCAGCAGCGGGATCTCGGCGTCGTTGTGGAGGGCCACCAGGCTGGGGACATGGTCGCGGACCTTCAGACGGGTGCAGTACTGACGCTCCAGCTGGGTGCCGCGATACCAGATGATCATGATGAAGAGCAGCAGCAGCGTCAGAAGCACGGTGACATAGCCGCCGTGGGTGAACTTGCTGAGGCTGGAGATGAAGAAGATCGACTCGATCAGACCGAAGAGCAGCAGCACGAAGAGAGCCAGAACGGGCTTGCGGCGCAGCCGGAACAGGTAGACCGCCAGCAGCAGCGTGGTCATCAGCATGGTCAGCGTGATGGCCAGACCGTAGGCGGACTCAATGCGGGCACCGGAGCGGAAGTAGAGCACCACCAGACTGCAGCCGATCCACAGCAGGTTGTTGACCTTGCCGATGTAGAGCTGGCCCTTGGTGTCGGCGGGATAGCGGATCTCCAGATGCGGCAGAAGGTCCAGCAGGATCGCCTCGGACACCAGGGTGTAGGAGCCGGTGATCAGCGCCTGGGAGGCGATGATGGCCGCGGCCGCTCCCAGCACAACGGCAAAGGGACGCAGCGCCTCGGGCAGCATGAGGAAGAAGGGGTTGAGATCCTCAATGGCCGCAAGCGCGCTGTTGCCGCGGCTTTGGATGATCCAGGCGCCCTGGCCCAGATAGTTCAGGATCAGGCACAGCTTGACGAAGGGCCAGGAGAAGTAGATGTTCTCCTTGCCCACATGGCCCATGTCGGAGTACAGCGCCTCGGCACCGGTGGTGGCCAGGAACACGCTGCCCAGGATCATGAAGCCCAGCTTGTTGGCGGGGCTGAAGAGCACGCGCACGGCGTAGAGCGGGTTGAAGGCCCGCAGCACCACCGGCAGCGACACAATGTGCAGCAGGCCCGTGACGCCCAGAAAGCTGAACCACAGCAGCATGACCGGGCCGAAGGCCTTGCCGATGCGGCTGGTACCGGCGTGCTGGACAGAGAAAAGGGCGGTGATGATCAAAAGGGTGATGAACACTACCTTCCACTGGCCGTCGCCGAGGAAACGGTCCATGCTGGGGATGGAGCGCAGACCCTCCACCGCCGTGGTGACGGTGACGGCGGGGGTCAGCACGCCGTCGGCCAGCAGCGCCGCGCCGCCCAGCATGGCCGGCAGGATCAGCCATTTGCCGCAATCCTTCACCAGAGAGTAGAGCGAAAAGATGCCGCCCTCACCGTGGTTGTCGGCCTTCATGGCGATGAGCACATATTTGATCGTGGTCAGAAGCGTGATCGTCCAGATCACCAGAGACAGCGAGCCTATAATGAAGTTCTCGTCCACGGCGCCAAGCCCGCCGTTGCCCTCAAGGATCGACTTCATCACGTACAGCGGCGAGGTGCCGATGTCGCCGTAGACGATACCGATGGTCACCAGAAAGAGACCGAAACGAAACTTCTGTTTGTTCTTCATATGGGGAGGACCCTCCTTCAAGCGCAGCGCACGAAACAGATCGAAATTGTAATATCTTATTATATCAAAAGAACGCGGGACTGTAAATCTTTTTTCCGTTCCGGCCCTTTTCAGGGACATTTTTTTGGTATATTATGAAGAAGAAAGGAAGGGATGCGTAAGATGAACAAGGCACTGATCCAGCGGCTGACGGAGGGCAACAGACGCTATTGTCTGAATTCGGACAGGGAAGGACGCGAACAGACCGCCCTGCACGGCCAGAAGCCCTGGGCGATCGTGGTCGCCTGCTCGGACTCGCGCGTGATCCCGGAGGAGATCTTCGACGTCTCGCTGGGTGAGCTGTTCGTGATCCGCGTGGCGGGCAACGTGCTGGATAACCACCAGCTGGGAAGCATCGAATACGCCGCGGCGCATCTGGGCTGCGGACTGGTGATCGTGCTGGGCCACACGCGCTGCGGCGCGGTGGACGCAGCGCTGCACGGCGAGAGCGACGGCTTCATCCGCTATATCACCGACGAGATCGCTGCCGCCATCGGCGAAGAGCGCGATCCGCTGCGCGCGTGCGAGAAAAACGTCCTGCACGCGACTGCGCACATCCGGCGTGAGTTCGCCGAGCACCCCGAGGTGGGCGAGGCGCGGATCATCGGAGCGGTGTACGACGTTTTCAGCGGCGAGGTGCGGTATCTGGACGGGGAAGAGGCAAACTCTTGACAAAGACGGCGCAGACTGATAAGCTGAAACTATCAAAGAGAAAAGGAGACGGCGACATGAAAGCACGCAAAACAGTTCTCGCGTTTATCCTGGTCCTGGCTCTGATCCTGAGTCTGGGCGTCAGCGCCTTCGCGGCGAAGGGAAGCAAGGCGGCCTATGCAACTACCGCGGCCTTCCTGAAGGTGCTGGACGAGGAAGGGATCAAATATGAAAACAACGGCATCGACGAAGACGAGGATGAGTATATCTACTGCGCCTTCGACGAGGACAACATGAAGGATATCGAGGTCAACATCTATTTCAACAAGGATCTCGATTCCGTCAGCATGCGCGTCTGGAACGTGATCGACTTTGACAAGCGCGATCTGGCCGAGGTGCTGGCGCTGGTCAACGACATCAACAACGCCTACAAGTATGTGACCTTCACGGTGGATCTGACCGATTACTCCATCACGGCCAAGCTGGACGCGCCGCTGCGCGACTGCGAGGAGGCGGGCGAGATCGCCTTTGACGGCCTTTGGTACATTGTGAAGATCTGCGACGAGGCCTATCCCGAGCTGGAGTTCTACGCCAAGTAAGCAGAACAGACAAAAAACATCCGGAGAACCGATCTGGTTCTCCGGACGTTTTTTATCCGATGCGTTTATTCGCTCATGCCGCCGCAGGCGAGGAAGCGCTCCACCACCAGAAGCGGCGCGGCGCGATCCTCCAGCTGGTGATTCAGCCGGCTTTTTTCCACCGGCACGGCGTGGGAGGCGTCGACCCCCTCGCGCAGCTCCGCCAGCAGGCGGGAGAGATAATAGGGGTTGTCGAAGAGAGCGCCGTAGAGCACGATCTTGCCCGGGTCGAGGGTGTAGACCACGCCTCTGAGTGCACCGCCCAGGGCCTCCACGGCCCGGTCCACCAGCGCGGCCACGGCGGCGTCGCCGCCGCAGGCGGCCTCGAACACCTCTTCCAGTCCGGGGCGGACGCCCCGGCGCTCACAGATCCGACGCAGCAGCTCCGCCTCGCCCTTCTCCAGCAGCTCACGGGCGTCACGCACCAGGGCGCTGGGAGAGGCCACGGTCTCCAGACAGCCGGATTTGCCGCAGGAGCAGGGCTTGCCGCCCCGGCGCACCACCGGGATGTGGCCGATCTCGGCACACTGGCCGGAGCTGCCCAGCCAGATCTCGTCGCCGATGGCGAAGGAGGCACCGATGCCCACCTCGCAGCGGACAAAAAACTGGCTGCGCAGGTCCCGGTCACGGGACAGGAACATCTGGGCGGCGAATAGCGCGCGGACGTTGTTGCTCATGAGACACTTCAGCCCCGTCAGCTCCTCCACCCGCGCACAGAGCGGGTAATCCAGCGTGTCCAGAGCGGAATAGCTGTTGCGCACCACCCTGCCGTCCTCGGAGGCCACGCCGCGCATGGCAACGCCGATGCCCAGGAGCCGGTCGCGTTCCAGCACATGCTCCCGCGCCAGGGTCAGCAGACGCGCGCACAGGGAGCGGACCGTCTCGTCGGCGGGGGCACCGGGGCTGAGGGTCAGCTCCTCGGAGAAGATCACCGTGCCGTCCAGCCAGACGGCGGAGAGGATCGCCTGGCGCAGGTTGATGAACAGCCCCAGGGCCGCGCGGGAGCGGACGCTGAGTTCCACCATGACCTCGCGGCGGCCGGCGCCCTCTCCCTTGAGGGCCATGCCCTCGCTGACAAGGCCTTCGGCGATCATCTCGCCCACGATCTTGGTGATGGCGGCGGGCGTCAGACCGAGACTCTCGGCCAGACGCTTACGGGACAGGCTGCCGCGCTCGTGCAGCATGCGCAGCGCGGCGCTGCGGTTGTTGCGTCGGACACGGAGCATATTGTCGCCTTGATAGGGCATGGCTTCACCTCCCGGCGGATGGGACGCCGCCGGAAGCGGCGCCGTGCAGACGGCTGCGCAGCAGGATCACCGCCGCGCCCAGCAGCACCACCGCGATCCCCAGCGCCTTGCGGAGCGTCAGCTCCTCGCCCAGAAACACCAGGCCGATGAAGCAGCTGACCACGGGCATCAGCAGCAGATACAGCTTGACCACCCAGACCTCATAGTGCTTGAGGTTGCGGTAGTAGAAGAAATAGATCCCGGTCTGGGCCAGTCCGCCCAGCAGCACGAGCCACCAGAAGCCGGGGAAAAGCGCCGTGGCGGACAGGCGCAGATCGCCCGCCAGAGCGGCGGAGGAGCCGAAGAGGAAGAGCACCACAAAGTTGTTGTAGTAGGAGATCATGTCGGCGTCCTCGTGATAGCGCTCCTGGGCGGCCTTGATGATGAAGGCGTTGGCCGTGACGCACAGGGCGCTGAGGAGAAAGAACAGGTCGGTGGGGTTGAGGCGCATGGCCCCGAAATCCACCCCCAGCACCAGCAGCACGCCGAAGAGCATCACCAGCGTGCCCAGCCAGTCGGAGAAATAGAGCTTTTTACGGTAGAGGATCACCGTGGCCAGGTTCACCATCAGCACGTCGGTTTTCAGAAGAGCCGTGCCGGTGGACAGCGAGCCGCGGGCATAGCCCAGGTTGGCGAACAGATCCAGCAGAAAGCCGAACACACCGATCAGCAGCAGGATCCGCACGGCCTTGCCCTGGTGGAACAGCCGGGCAAAACTGCCGTCCAGCAGCAGCTGCAGCGTCAGAAACAGCAGCGCCGCGCTGCGCAGCAGAAAACCGGCCAGATACGGCGAGCCGGTGGCCGCCACCATGACCTTGGACACGGCGTAGTAGATCGACCAGGAGACCACCATGGCGCCGATCATGAGGGCGTTTTTCAGTCCCGCTTTCATTGCAGCGCTTCGAACATCCGCCTCAGCGATTGCTCGTCCAGACGGACGGGGTTGTTGTTCATCAGCGGATGGGCGGCGCAGTCGCGGCAGAGCTTGTCCAGGTCCACCTCGCCCAGGTCGGACAGGCGCGTGCGCAAGCCGCCCAGGGCCTTGAGCGCGTCGATGCGGTCGGCGAGCTCATCCGTGCCGGACAGACCCACGGCATGGCAGAGATAATCCAGACGCTCGTCGGCGTTGATGCGCACCAGACTGTCCAGCGTGAAGGCACAGGCCTCGCCGTGGGGCAGGTGATAGTCCTCGCTCAGCGGGTAGCTGCAGGCGTGGCTGGCCGCGGTCTTGGGCAGAGCAAAGGACAGGCCGCCCAGCAGCGCCGCGTAGGCCATGCTGGCGCGGGCTTCCTTATCGGAGCCGTCGCGGTATGCCTTTTCCAGATTCACCAGAATGATGCGGACCGCCTCGATGGCCATCAGATCGGAGATCGGCTGATGGCTGCGGCTCCAGTAGCCCTCCAGCGCGTGGGCCAGGGCGTCAAGGCCGGTGTTCATGGTGGTGCGGGGCGGGACGCCGACGGTCATGAGCGGGTCGACGATGGCGCAGCGGGGCATGAAGACCGGGTTGTTGATGGTCTTTTTCTCCGTTCCGTGGGAGACCACGGAGACCTGGGTCACCTCGCTGCCGGTGCCGGCGGTGGTGGGCACGGCGATGATCGCAAGGCGCTTGTCCGGGAAGGGGCGCTCGCCGCGGTAGTATTCCTCGGCCTCGCCGTCGCCCAGGGCGATGGCCGCGGCGAACTTGGCGGTGTCCAGCGAGCTGCCGCCGCCGATACCGATGACGGCGTCGGCCTTCGTCTCGCGGCAGAGCTTCACGGTCTCAATGATGCCGGAGAGCTGGGGGTTCTGCTCGACGCCGCCGAAGACGCCGACGATGGCGGCGTTCTCCTCGCGCAGCTTTTCCGCCCGGGGGGCGAAGTGGCGACCGCAGGCGATCACGGCCCGCTTTACCCCCTGCTCGGCGAGAATCTCGGAAAGAGCGTCAAAGCGGCCCTCGCCGAAATAGATCTTGACCGGCTGGGAATAGACAAAATTATTTGCCATAGATCTCATCCTCGATGGCGGAGACCTGGACGGCGAACTTCTTCATGTTCTCCTTGCGCCAGTCCTCCAGATCCTGGCACCATTCGGTGGCCAGGAAGGTCTTGACCATCTCCACGGCCATCTCGGGGCCGACGATCCAGCCGCCCATGGCCAGAATGTTGGCGTTGTTGATGGCACGGGCCATCTTGGCGCTGTACACGCCCTCGCAGGCAACGGCGTAGACGCCCTTGAACTTGTTGGACACCACGCACATGCCGGCACCGGTGCCGCAGATCAGCACGGCCTTGTCATAGGTGCCGTTCTGAACCAGGGGAGCGACCTTGCCGGCCACGGCGTAGTAGGGGACCACGTGATCCAGATCCTGCGTGCCCAGATCGTCAAAGTCGATACCCGCCTCGGTGAGGTAGGCCTTGATGGCTTCCTTGGCGGAAAAGCCGGATTTATCGCTGCCGATTGCAATTTTCATGATGTTTTTTCCTCTTTTTATCGTTATTTCGCCGCGGCGGCCTTGCGCGCGGCGGCGCGGATGTCTTCCTTCGTCAGGCCCAGCGCCTGGCGCAGATAGGGGATCTTGCCCACTTCACCGAAGCGATCCGGCACGCCAAGGGCGCTGACCGGGATGCGCTCGAGGGCCAGAGCCTCGCACACGGCGGAGTGCAGACCGCCGACGACGTTGTGGTTCTCCACCGTCAGCACGGCGCCGGTCCTGCGGGCCGAGGCGATGACGGTCTCGCGGTCGATGGGCTTGATGGTGTGGACGTTGATCACCTCGCAGTTCACTCCCTCGGCGGCAAGCTCGTCGGCCACGTCGAGAACGTCGCGGGTGAACATGCCGGAGACGCAGATCGTCAGATCCGTGCCGGTACGCAGGGTGTCGGCCCGGAAGAGGTCAAAGCGGTAGTCGGGGCCGAACACGTCCGGCGTGACCTTGCGGAACAGACGCATGTAGACAGGACCGTAATAGGAGTTGAGCACCGGCATGGCGGCGCGCAGCTGGGTCTCGTCCACGGGCTCGAAGATCACAACGCCGGGGATGGAGCGGACCACGCCGATGTCCTCCATGCTCATGTGGGTGCCGCCGTTGAGCTCGGCGCTGATGCCGGGGTCGGTGCCGACGATCTTCACGTTCTGCTTGGCGTAGGAGATGGAGATCGCGATCTGGTCGCAGATGCGGCGGGTGGCAAAAGGGGAAAAGCTCTCGATCCAGGGCTTGAAGCCGTAGCTGGAAAGGCCCGCGGCGATGGAGGCCATGTTGCTCTCGGCAACGCCGCAGTCAAACATCTGGTCAGGGAAGCGCTCGTACAGCTTGCGGGTGCCGCTGGCCTTGGCCAGGTCCGCGTCCAGCACCACCACATGACGGTCCTGCGTCATGAGTTCGGCCAGACATTCGGCATAAACAGCTCTCATTTCCATATGCTCAGTCCTCCCCTCTGATTTCGCGGATGGCGGCCTCGGCCTGCTCGGCGCTGATGTTGCAGTTGTGGTTGCCGGAGCCCAGCTCCTCGATCCACTTGACGCCGCAGCCTTTGACGGTGTTGAGGATCACCATGGTGGGCTTCTCGCCGCCGCGGCAGCTCTTGGCCAGCTTTACCGCCGCGCTGACCTGCCCGGCGTCGTTGCCGTCGGCCACTTCGATCACGTTCCAGCCAAAGGCGCGCCACTTGTCGGCCAGAGGCGCGATGTCGTTGACCTTGGCCACGGTGTCGTCGATCTGCAGCTTGTTATAGTCGGTGAAGGCGATCAGGTTCGACAGCTTCTTGGCCGCGGCGAACATGGCCGCCTCCCAGATCTGGCCCTCCTGGGACTCGCCGTCGCCTATGAGGGTGTAGATCGTGGCGCCGTCGCGCTCCAGCTTCGAGCCCAGGGCCACGCCCACGGCGCAGGAAAAGCCCTGGCCCAGAGAGCCGGTGGTCATGTCGATGCCGCGCGTCAGATTCATGTCGCAGTGGCTGGGCAGATGGGTGCCGCCCTGGTTGAGGGTCAAAAGCTCGGCCTTGTCAAAGTAGCCGCGGTTCGACAGCGTGGCGTACACGGCCGGGCCGGCGTGGCCCTTGGAGCACACAAAACGGTCGCGGCCAGGCTTCTTCGGGTCGGCGGGGTCAATGTTCATCTCTTCAAAATACAAGACGGCCAGCAGCTCAACCACCGACAGACAGCCGCCGATGTGGCCTACGCCCAGATGGCCGATGCAGCGCAGGATATCACAGCGGATCTCCCGACAGCAGGCTTTCCAATCCATACTCAAAGTCAAGTTCCTCCCTATTTAATTAAAAGGTTTAACCAAACGAGATTGTAATCCTATAACAGGCCTTTGTCAAGCTTGCGCATGCAACAGACGGCGATTTTTTGTTGACAAGCGAGGCGGGGGAGACTATGATGTTTCACAGAGTTTATTAATTCAATGGAGGCTTCACCATGCAGGAATTCTCCCCCGTGTATGTTCCGGTCGGCGTACCGACCTTTCATCTGGAGAGCGCGCAGGCCCAGTTCGACGCGTCCGCCGCGCTCTTGAAGAGCATCGACGCGCGCTTTGCCGTGCCAGATCAGATGCTGCTTTCCATCGACGCGCTGCGCGCCTATCTCGATGGAAAGAATCCCGATCTGATCGTGTTCCAGAATCTGACCTTTGCCAACGCCGCCTATATGTCCGAGGTGCTGCGCCGCTTCGACTGCCCGGTGCTGCTCTGGACGCTGCGCGAACCCGTGATCGACGGCGGACGGCTGCGGCTCAACTCGCTCACCGGCGCGTACAGCGCGGCCAACGCCCTGCGCGCCTTCGACGACAGACGCTTTGAATACCTCTTCGGTGCGCCGGACGAGGAGCGCTCGAAGGAGACGATCGAGGCGGTCGTCAAGGCCGCGGCGCTGAAAAAAGAGATGCGCAGCCTGAAAATGGCCGCGGTGGGCCATACGCCCCAGGGCTTCGGCTTCGGCCGGGCGCTGGACAGCGAGCTGATGAACGCCTTCGGCGTGGAGCTGGAGGCCATCGAGGCCCGCGAGCTGATCGACAGGGCCAGGAGCTGCTCCGACGACGAAGCGGCTGAATACCTGGACAAAACCGGGCGGATGACCTGCGGGCTGGATAGGACGCCGGAGCATAACCGCGTGGACCACGCGCGGCTGCTCAAGGCGTACAGCGACTACGTGCGCGAGCACAACATCGGAGCCCTTGCCTCCCGCTGCTGGCCGGATTTCTTCACCGCCTTCGGCACCCCGGTGTGCACGGTGCTGAGCATGCTCAACGACGAGGGCGTTGCCGCCGCCTGCGAGGCGGATATCTACGGCGCGCTGAGCATGTGGATCGGCATGCGTCTGTCCTCCCAGCCGGTGTTCTTCGGCGACCCGGTCTCGCTGGACGAGGGAGAGAACACCATCACCTTCTGGCACTGCGGCGCGGCCGCCTGTTCGCTGGCCCGGCGCGACACCGGCGCCGTGGTGGGCGTGCACCCCAACCGCAAGATCGGCCCCGCCATGGACTTCGGCTGCGAGGCCTTCCCGGAGGCCACGATCTTTCGGATCGGCCGGGAGCCGGACGGCTTCTTCCGCTTCTTCCTGACGGAGGGCGAGGCGCTGGACAAGCCCAAGCAGTTCATCGGCACCTCCATCGTCGTCAAGACCGACAGCCCCGCCCGCGAGATCGTGGAAAAGAGCGTCAAGGACGGCTTTGAGCCCCACTTTGTCGTGATCCGCGGCCGCCACGCGAGCGCGCTGGAGGCGCTGGCAAACATGTACGGCTTTGAGGTCTGCCGCTACTGAGAACGACAGAACAGATAGTATCGGAGGCTGCCATGTGGAAGCTTGAGGAAACGGCGCGGGGCTTTACCCTGGCGCTGGAGGGAAAAACGCTGCTGCGGCACAGCGAGGACGCGCCCATGCTCTTCGCGGGACGGGGCGAGGAAAAAATCGACATGTACCGCGGCAATTTCGACATCACCGACCGCGTCAGCGAGCGCTGGGCGCTGCGCTATGCAGGGGCGGTGAGCAGCGGAGAGGATACCGTGCTGCGCTTCGTCCATCCGTGTCTGACGGGGGAACTGCGCGTCACGGTGACGGAAAAGGACGGCGTGTTGTTTCTGGACGGCGCGGCGGAGGACGGAACGGTCAACCGGCTGTACCTGCGCCTGGCCGCGGAAAAGGGCGAGCATGTGATGGGCGGCGGCGAGCAGTTTTCCTGCCTGGACCTGCGGGGCAGACTCTTTCCCATCTGGACGCGGGAGCAGGGCGTGGGACGCAACAAGCTGACCGAAATCACGCGCCTGGCCGATCTGAACGACCGGGCCGGGGGCGACTATCACACCACCTTTTACCCGCAGCCCAGCTTCGTCTCCTCGCGGCTGTATTTCGCCCATCTGGGGAACTATGAATACGCCGAGCTGGACTTCCGCGACGAGCGCTTTCACGAGATCGGCCTGTGGGCGTCCCATTTTTCGCTGGCGCTGGGCACGGCGGAGAGCTACCGGGGACTGGCGGAAAAGCTAAGCGGCCTGCTGGGCCGTCAGCGTGAGCTGCCGGACTGGGCCATGCGCGGCATCTGGCTGGGCGCCCAGGGAGGAAGCGAGCGCGTCACGGCGCTGCTGGACAAGTGCCGCCGGGGCGGCATGGAGATCCCGGCCGTGTGGATCCAGGACTGGGAGGGCAAGCGCGTGACCTCCTTCGGCAAACGGCTGCAGTGGGACTGGCGCTGGAACAGGGAGATGTATCCCGGGCTCGATGAGCTGATCGCCAGAGATCCGGACACCAGATGGATGGGCTATATCAACCCCTATCTGGTGGAGGGCGGCGTGCTCTTCAACGAGGCAAGAGACAAGGGCTACTTCGTCAAAAACGCCGCGGGGGAGGATTATCTGTTCGATTTCGGCGAATACGACTGCGGCGTGGTGGATCTGACCATGCCGGAGGCCTTCGGCTGGTACAAGGACGTGATCAAAGAGAACCTGATCGGACTGGGCCTGCGGGGCTGGATGGCCGACTTCGGCGAATATCTGCCCGCGGACGCGGTGTGCTGCGGCGGCTCGGGAAGGAAAATGCACAATCTCTGGCCGCTGCTGTGGGCCAGATGCAACCGCGAGGCGGTGGACGAGTGCGGTCTCGGCGGCGAGTGCGTGTTCTTCATGCGCGCCGGCGCCGCGGGAAGCGGCGCGTACTCCACGCTGGCCTGGGCGGGCGATCAGAACGTGGACTGGAGCGAGGACGACGGGCTGCCCTCGGTGATCACGGGGGCGCTGAGCCTGGGCATGAGCGGCTTTGGACTGCACTGCAGCGACGCGGGCGGCTATACCACCCTCTACGGCATGAAGCGCAGCCGGGAGCTGCTGCTGCGCTGGCTGGAATTCGCCTGCTTTACGCCGGTCATGCGCACCCACGAGGGCAATCGGCCGGACGACAACGTGCAGCTGTACTCAGACGAGGAGACGATCCGAGACGCTGCCCGGCTCAGCCGTCTGCACAGCGCGCTTTTGCCCTATATGAAGGCCTGCGTGGCCATCAACGCCGAAAAGGGCGTGCCCGTGATGCGGCCGCTGTTCTTCGACGAGGGCGCGGACGAGCGGGCCTATGAGCGGGACAATTTCAGCTATCTGCTGGGCGAGGAGCTGCTTGTCGCCCCGGTGGTGAAGAGCGGCGAGCAGACGCGCAGGGTGTATCTGCCCCGGGGCGCGTGGGTTCATCTGTGGAGCGGCGAGCGCTTCACGGGAGGCGAGATCACGGTGGAGGCGCCCATGGGGAAGATCCCGGTATTCTACCGCGAGGGCTGCGAGCACGAGGCGCTGTTCCGCACACTGGCGGAGGATTATCGATAAGAGCATACCGATACTGGAATAAAAAAACTGGCTGCTGCAGTTCGCAACAGCCAGTTTTTTTTGATGTTTCAGAGCTCCATGAAGAGCGTTTCGCCGCGGCGGCGCAGAGCGAGCCGCAGCAGGAGCGCGCCCAGGAAGCCCGCCAGGGCGAAGAGCAGCATCCAGACCGAGCCGGGGAGAGGAGGCGCCAGCAGCAGGAAGCCCAGCGCCGGGAGCGCCGCGGCCGCGAAGCCGCCCAGGAGAATGATGAGGATGGTCAGACTCTGCTTGATGGGGGCAAGCTCGTTGGTCCAGGCCAGATTGCCCCGCCGCAGGTCCAGCCACAGCCCCAGGTGGGCGAAGAAGAGAGCAAAGCTCTGGGGCTGGAGGACGAGAGCGAGCGTCTCGAGGGCGTCGGCGCGCAGCACGACGGCGGCACAGAGAGAGGCGAAGAGCAGCGCGGGCATGGCCAGCAGCAGCTGGACGCGCAGCTTGGCGCGCAGCACCTGCCAGGGCCGGACGGGCAGCGAGCGGGGCAGCCAGATGTTTTTGCCCTCCAGCGAGACGGAGGCGGCCGCCGTGTCGATCATCGAGGAGACAGAGCAGAGCATGACGCACAGCAGCACGCACACCGCGCCCTTCAGCGAGCCGAACACGCCGTTGAGCGCTCCGACCAGGGCGGAGCCACGCAGCAGCAGCGCCACGCCCGCGACGGGCAGCAGCATGGCGCCCAGGGCGCAGTTGAGAATGTAGTTGGCGCTGGAACCCAGACGACCGAACTCCTTGGCCAGCAGGGCAGCGTCGGGGCTCTTCCGGCGGACGCGGCTGTAACCGCCCCGTGCGGCTTTGACCGGGCCGGTGGCGGTGGCCACGGCGAAGAAGCTTTTGCTCAGCAGCAGCCAGACCAGCACGAACAGCACGCCCACCACCAGGGTACAGAGCAGCATGGAAAGCCCGTCACCCTCGCCCATACGGCCGAAGACATAGAGCGCTGCGGCGCGCGAGCGCAGGGAGGCGCTGATTTGGGCGGCGTTGGCGATCAGCCCCTCGACCCAGTTCATGGCCCGGAAATAGCCCACGTAGTACAGCGCGAGAAAGCCCAGAGAGAGCAGCACCGTGACAAAGCTCTTGTTCTTCAGCCGCAGGCTGACCTTGGCTACCACCCAGCCCAGCAGACAGGACAGGAGCAGCACGATCACCGACAGCAGAAAGATCAGCAGCAGGCTGCCCAGCAGGGCCCCGACAGAGAAGGGAGCGTTCAGCAGATACACCGCCACGGCCGGCACGATCACCACAGAGGTGTAGAGAAGACCCATCAGATACACACCCAGCAGCCGGGCGCAGAGGATCGCGCCGGGCGGGATGGGAAGGGAGAAGAGCAGGTCGTTGTCCTTGGCCAGGTACAGACCCGTGTAGGTGGAAAACACACTGCCGAAGACGCCCAGCAGCAGGGCAATCAGCGAGAATAGGACAAAGTACAGCCAGGCCGCGCCGA
Source organism: uncultured Eubacteriales bacterium (assembly GCA_900320465.1). Taxonomy (GTDB): domain Bacteria; phylum Bacillota; class Clostridia; order Oscillospirales; family Oscillospiraceae; genus Limivicinus. Next base: position 42,172 of record ONSQ01000002.1, on the reverse strand, counting down.
CGGAAACGAGGGGGGCGCACAGACTCATGGCCATGGAGCCAAAGCTGCCGCCCAGAAAGCCGAACATCAGCAGGGCAAAGAGCGCGATGTACATCGCCGTGGACAGCCGGGAACGGGCCTTGTTGCGGCGGGTGTCGTAGAAGTAGCTGCGGAAAATCTCCATCAGCTGTTTTTTCAGCAGAATTCTGACCATCACTCCGCCTCCAGCTCCAGGAAGACCTCCTCCAGCGATTCATCGCCCCGGACCTCGTCCATGGTGCCGGAACGGATCAGTCTGCCCTGCTTGATGATGGCCACCTTGTCGCACAGCTTTTCGGCCACCTCCAGCACATGGGTGGAGAAGAAGATCGCACCGCCGCGGTCGCACAGCTCGCGCATCATGGCCTTGAGCAGAAAGGCGGCCTTGGGGTCGAGACCCACAAAGGGCTCGTCCATGATCACCAGACGGGGCTCGTGCAGCCAGGCGGCAATGATGGCCAGCTTCTGCTTCATGCCGTGGGAGTAGGCGGAGATGGGCTGGTTGAGACTGTCCGTCAGCTCGAAGCGGGCGGCATAGTCGCGGATGCGCGCGGTACGCTCGTCGGCGCTGACGCCGAAAATGTCGGCGATGAAGTTCAGATAGCGGCTGCCGGTCATGAACTCGTACAGATCCGGGTTGTCGGGGATGTAGGCCAGGGCGCGCTTGCAGCCCAGAGGGTCGGTCCTGACAGACAGGCCGTTGACAAAGATCTCGCCGGCGTCGAAGCTCTGGATGCCGACAACGGATTTGAGCGTGGTGGTCTTGCCCGCGCCGTTGTGGCCGATGAAGCCGTAAATCTCGCCGGGGGCAATGTGCAGACTCAGATCGTCCACGGCAACCTTGTCGCCGAAGGTCTTGGTCAGATGTTCGATACGAAGCATGGAGCATTCCTCCTGTATGATCAGTATTTTCTGGTCAGATAATAATACGAGAGCCAGTAGAGTATCATGAGCACGCACACCGCGATGCCGGGGACGGTGCTGAGCTCATGTTTGCCGAGGATCATCAAGACAACGGTCAGCACGCCGCCGATGATCACAAAGCCGGTCCCGGCCCAGACCCAGGCGCGCGAGCGGATAAACAGGTTGCGCTCGTCCGTGGCCTCGGTATCCGTCTTTTCACGGTAATCCGCATCCGCCCGATAGCGCAGGCCCAGGACAAGCTGGACAAGGCCAACGGCGACGAGCGCACCGCCCATGCCCAGCCAGGCGCTGTCGAGATGGGCAACCCTGGCAGCCACGAGCAGCGCCGCGCCGATCAGGATCTCGAGAGCGGAGATGATCATTCTCCTGGTATTGTTCATTTCCCTTCCTCGCTTTCCTCAAAGAGAAAAACCTCTTCGATCGTCAGATCGAAGAACCGCGCGATCCTGTAAGCCAGAAAGATCGAGGGGTTGTAGCGCCCGGTCTCCAGCGAGCTGATCGTCTGGCGCGAGACGCCCATGGCTTTGGCAAAGTCCTCCTGCCGTATGCCGCGCAGCCGGCGGATCTCTTCGATCCGGTTTTTCATCACATCACACACTTTCTGTAAAGTTCGCTTTACATCTGCAGGATAGCACACAGCACTGTATATGTCAAGCGAGCTTTACAAAATCGTGAAAAAAATATCGAAGCGTGAGGGGAAAAACAAGCGGCGGAGCCGCCTGTTTTCTGCAGAAGCAGGGTGGAGCGAAAAAAAGGAAAAGATCCTTCGCCTTGCTCAGGATGACAGCGCGCTTTGCTTCTTCGGCGGGCCGCGCGCAGAGGGGCGGCCCGCCGAAGAAGACTATTTGCGGAAGGTCTCGAAGAGCACGACGACGATCGGGACGCCGATGAGAACAAAGTAGATCGGCGTTGCGGCCGGGTGGAGCGGGGAGAGGTGCACGGCGCAGAGGAGTGTGTAGGCCATGAACGCCTCGGACGAGAAGAGCATCAGGCTCATCATCGTGCGCGTCGCACGGATCACACGCGGCAGCTTATAGGCCGGGACGCCCTGGGTGTTGTTCCAGACCTGTGGGAAAAACTGGATCGGTCCGAGAATGACGAGCATGAGAAAACCAAAGACCATCGGGGCCGAGACCGCGCCGGCCTTGCCGCTCCAGCCGTCGATGGCGCCGGCAAAGTTGAAATGGCTGGGCAGCATGTCGGGCAGAGAAGGCAGCTTGATGCAGCCGTAGATCAGCGTGAAGAGGAAGCAGAGTACGGCCAGGCCGAGAAAGATATAGTCGATCAGACGCGGCCTGGTGTTCATGTCGCCACCGTATCACTTTCCCGCGGCGGCAGGGGCGCGAGCTTCATCGTGAGGAGCACGACGAGCAGCACGAAGACCGTGCAGAAGGCCTCGGCCGGGATGTTGCCGAGGGTCCGGTTGATGAGGACGAGGATCGCGTCGAGAGCGAAATGCAGCACATAGCACAGCACCACCAGCCCCGGCTTCTTCTCACGGAGACCGCGGAAGAGGAGCAGAGACAGGCAGATGTGCAGCACCAGGGCGAGGATGCGCTCGTAGCCCGCGAGAAAGAACAGGGAAGACGGACCGGTGAGCGTACGCAGCTGCTCCACGGCGGAATCGTACTGGACGCCGGAGAGGGGAGCGAGCAGCGATTCGACCTGGCCGGCGTTGATCATCGCGGCGAGGGAGAGGTTGCTGATCTGCGAGACCACGCCGACAAAGATCGCCTCGACCCCGCCGTGGCCCGCACCGTACATATAGGCGTTCGGGGTGTCATTGCGGCGGCGGAGGAAGGTTTTGGCGGCAAAGATCCGGCCGGTCTCCTCAAAGAGCGCGGCGGCGGCTCCGCCATAGAGGGCGTAGAGCCACATGTCGCCGAAGATCTTCTGTCCGACAGGCGTGGGGAGCAGGAGATTGTGCAGCAGGCTCTCCAGAACAAGGGCGAAGAGAATGAAGGTTCCCACACCGACGAAAAAGCTGGTGACAGGGGCGTGAAAGCGCTTGCGGCCGTAAACAAAGGCCGCGATCACGGCGGCGAGGGAGAGCAGCATGCTCACGCCCATGCCAGCCATGGAGAGCGTCGAGACAGTTGTGATTCCGTCCATAAGAGAACTCCTTTACGAAATGTCCAGCTCGGGCGGGACGTCGAGCTCGTCCGAGACATATTTGCCGTTTTTCTTCCGCTGGCGCACGCACTCGGTCAGCAGGTATTCGATCTGGCCGTTGATCGAGCGAAAATCATCCTCCGCCCAGGCGGCGATGGCGTCATAGAGCTTGGGAGACAGGCGCAGCGGCACCTGTTTTTTGGTGTTGTCCGCCATCTCAGTACAGGCTGCCGGAGTTCACGACGGGCTGGGCGTCCTTGTTGCCGCAGAGTACCACCAGCAGGTTCGAGACCATGGCCGCCTTGCGCTCCTCATCCAGCTCCACGGTCTTGTTCTCGCTCAGACGCTCCAGAGCCATCTCCACCATGCCCACCGCGCCGTCCACGATCATCTTGCGCGCGTCGATGATGGCGCTGGCCTGCTGGCGCTGCAGCATGACGGCCGCGATCTCGGGGGCGTAGGCCAGGTAGGTGATGCGGGCCTCGATGATCTCGATGCCGGCGGCCTGTACCTTGGACTGGATCTCGTCGCGGATGCGCGCCGCAACGGTCTCGGACGAGCCGCGCAGGCTGCCCTCATCGGCGATCCCGTCGCCGGTGGTGTCCACGCCGGGAGCCACGTCGTAGGGGTAAATGCGCACGATGTTGCGCAGAGCGCTGTCGCACTGCAGCGACAGGTATTCCTTGTAGTTGTCCACGTTGAAGACGGCCTTTGCCGTGTCGACGACGCGCCACATGACCGCGATGCCGATCTCAATGGGATTACCCAGACAGTCGTTGATCTTCTGGCGGCTGTTGGACAGGGTCATGATCTTCAGCGAGATCTTCTTGCCGTTCTCGGCCGCCTGGACGGCTGCGGCATTGGCGCCGTTGGCATTGCTCAGGACGCCGATGAGACTCTGCTGGCTGTTGTCCACGTCGCCGCTCTGGCTGAGCTTGGTGGCTGCGGCGGGGTTGACGCCGGTGCAGAAGGGGTTGACGAAGTAAAAGCCCTCGCCCTTGAGGGTGCCGATATACTTGCCGAAGAGCGTGAGAACCAGCGCCTCCTGGGGCTTGAGGACCTTCAGACCGCAGAAGGGGAGCCAGCCGACTAAGATCCAGATGATGCCGGGGATCAGCAGCGCGAGACCGGACAGCTTTCCGTCATCGAGGATCACGGCGCCGAATATGAGTGCCAGGATCGCCGCGATATAGAGCGCGAGCGAGCCCAGGAGAACGGCCATGCCGTTCTTCTTGGTGTTGAGAATCTTTTCCGTCATAGGAAAAACCTCCCTTTTGATTTGATATCAAAATGATATCACAATAATAGCGAACTGTCAAGAAAAACAGGAGCTGTGAACCCGGGTGGGGCACAGCTCCTGTATCGTACGGTTTTCGATTGTTCGGCCCGGCTCAGGGGACGGCGTGGGTGCGCAGATAGCCCAGCACGGCCTGGACGCCGGCGGTGTTGAGGGCCTTGAGATTGGCGGTGGCGAACTTGGGGTTAAGATCGTTGCCGGCGCGCACGGCCTCGGCCGTGTCGGCAAAATACACCCCGGTTTCGCGGCAGACCTCGCGGATCCAGTCGTTGGCGTCCCGGGTCAGATCGCTGGTCAGCTCGTCGATGCCGTCGTAGCCCTCCGCCACCGGGGCCACGGCGCAGCAGACGATGGTGGTGTCGGGGCTCAGCCGCTGGATGGAGCGGATGAGGGTCTCGTAGCCGGAGATGAACTCGTCCCGGGACACGGCGGCCAGACCGTCGCTGCCCACGCATATGATCAGACGCCGCGGATGGGCGATCATGCAGGCGTCGGCGGGCGTGATGCGCGAGCCGTCGCTGTAGAGCACCTTCCACTCGGCAATGTTGGCCATCTGCAGGCTGCCGGAGTTGCTGCTCCACACGTCGCCGCCTGTCAGAGACTGATCCCGCAGGGCGATCATGATGCTGTCGGTCAGAAAGACCGTGGAGCGGATATAATCCTCGCCCGCGTCCTGGGTCTGGAGCAGCTCGTGCAGCTCGCCGTCCGGTTCCGCAAAGCTCAGCGCCTCCACGTCGACGGTGGTGTTCTCCTGCCGCACGGCGTTCAGATCCGGGGTGCGGGGGTCGGCCTGGCCGTGATAGGGCGTGACGGCGGAGAAGATGAAGCCCACAAACAGCGCCAGCAGACAGACGACGATCCCGATGGCCCAGAGGATATTTTTTAATCCGACCAGTCTGTCGAACATGTCCGATCATCCTTTCGTTGCGGTTTGCCCGGTGAGCCCGGCAAAAACAGCGGGGTTATCAACCCCCGCTGTTTTAAGCTGTCAAAGTTCGGTTGTTTACTCGGCCTCGGCCAGAGCCTTGGCTTCCTCGATGACCTTCTGCTGGACGTTGCCGGGGGCTTCCTCGTAGCGGACAAACTTGCAGGTGAAGGAGCCGGCGCCCTGGGTCATGGACCGCAGATCGATGGTGTAGGTGCTCATCTCGGCCATCGGGACCTCGGCCTCGATCGTGGTCATGCCGTCCTCGGCGGGCATGGAGCCCATCATCGTGCCGCGGCGCTTGGAGTTGATGTCTCCGATGATCGCGCCCTGGTACTCGTCGGGAATGGTGACGAAGAGCTGACCGATGGGCTCGAGGATCGTGGGCTTGGCCTTGGGGATGCCGTCCTGGTAGGCAAGACGGGCCGCGGTCTGGAACGCCATATCGTTGGAGTCCACAGGGTGGTAGGAGCCGTCGTACAGGGTGGCCTTCAGGCCGACCAGCGGGTAGCCCGCCAGAACGCCCTTCTGCACCGCGTTGCGCAGACCCTTTTCCACGGAGGGGAAGAAGTTCTTGGGAACGGAGCCGCCGAAGACTTCCTCGGCGAAGATCATGTCGTCCTGCTCCTCCTGGGGCTCGAAGCGGATCCACACGTCACCGAACTGGCCGCTGCCGCCGGACTGCTTCTTGTGACGGCCGTGGGATTCAACCTTGGACTTGATCTTCTCGCGGTAGGCCACGCGGGCGGGGAGAAGCTCGGTCTCCACGTTGTAGAGGTTCTTGAGCTTGGAGCACAGAACGCCGATCTGGATATCGCCCTCGCCGGAGATGACCATCTGGTGGGTCTCGGCGTTGTTGACCAAGGTGAAGGAGATGTCTTCCTCGCCCAGCTTGGCAAGACCGGCAGCGACCTTGTCGTCCTGGCCCTTGGTCTTGGGCGCGATGGCCATGGAGTACATGGGATCGGGCAGCTCGATGGCGGGCAGCTCCACATCGTCCTTGGAGTCGACGACCACGTCGCCGGTCTTCCAGTCCATCTTGCCGACAGCGACGATGTCGCCGCAGCAGGCGTCGGTGACCTCGGTGGTCTTCTTGCCGCACATGGTGTACATACGGCCAAGCTTGTCGGTGCTGGAGGCGCGGCAGTTGCGCAGGCTCATGCCGCCGGTGACGCTGCCGGCCAGGACCTTGATGAAGCTGTACTTGCCGAATTTATCGGAAATGGTCTTGAACACAAAGCCCAGCGTGGGGCCGGCCTTGGCCTCGGGAGCGGGGCAGTAGTCCGCGATGCCCTGCAGCATGGCGGCGGTGCCGACGTTGGTCATGGCGTCGGTGGCGAACACGGGAACGACCGCGCGCTCAGCCACACCGACCTTGAGACCCTCGATGATGTCGGCCTCTTCCAGCTCCATGTTCTCGAAGAACTTCTCCATCAGCTCTTCGGTGGCGCCGGCGGCGGCTTCCATCAGCTCGGCACGCAGATCTTCCACGTGGCCGGCGTCAGCGGCGGGAACGGCGACCTTGTCAAACTTGGCGCCGTTGGTCATATAGGCCACGTTGTGCACCAGGTCGATAACGCCCTTGCCGTCGGAGGTGGGGATGGTGACGGGGCAGACGATGCTGCCGTACTTGCCCTTGAGGGTTTCGAGAGCCTTGAAGTAATCGCCGTGCTCCTCGTTGCACTTGGAGACGCAGAACATGACAGGCAGCTCGGCCTTCTTCAGGTACTTCCAGCTGCGCTGGGCACCGACGGCGACGGTCTCGGCCGTGTCCTTGGCAGAGACGACGATCACACCGGCCTCGACCGCGCGCAGCGCGCACAGCACGTCGCCCACAAAGTCAAAGTAACCCGGGCAGTCCAGCACGTTGATCTTGCAGCCGCCGAAGTTCACGGGAGCAACAGCGGTGGAGATGGTGATCTGGCGGGCGATTTCCTCGGCGTCATAGTCGCAGACGGTGTTGCCGTCGCTGACGCGACCCATGCGGTCGATGGCGCCGGTGACGTAGAGCATGCTCTCCGCCAGGCTGGTCTTGCCGGTGTTGCCGTGGCCGATCAGGCAGATATTGCGGATGTTTTTAGTTTCCATGTGTTCATGATTCCTCTCTGTCAGATATGTGAAAAGCGTTTTGATTGAACTTCTTTCAGCATTTCCAATTAATTATACACGATCCCGCTGCCTTTGGCAACAGGAAAATGTCCAAGCGCGCGGCGCGCCGGTCAGATCCGGTTGAAAAAGCTGACGACCGCGGTGATGAGCGCGAAAACGAGCATGAAAGCGAAGGGAAGCGCGATGGGCACGCTGCCCGTGCCCAGCAGCCGCAGCGCCGCAAGCAGCACGCCCGCAAGCGCGCTGAGGGCGGTGAGAACCGTGTTGATGCGGGTGGCGCTGTACATGCTGCGGGCGGTGTCGGCGGTGTGGACCAGGGGGCCCAGACCCTCGCGGCAGATGACCGCGGCGATCTGGCTGTCCTCCGAGGGCTCGGCCGAGGACATATCAAAACGGTCCACATAGGGCGGGAAGTCATAGCCGTCGGTGGCCACGTCAAAGGCAACGTGCAGCATTTCGGGCGTCACGTTGAAGTCGCGGATGGCAAACACCGGGTGGCGGTTGGAGCGCATGAGGTCGATGAGCGCCTCGCGCACCTGGGGCTTGGCGGTGTACTTCATGTTGAAGATGCCGCAGAGGATGCCGTCCACGGCCAGAAGCACCGAGGTCTTGTCCACCAGACGGTAGGGGATGCGCACGTTCATCAGTCGCATCAGATCGGTGCTGCCGCAGAGGATCACCCGGCTGTCCACCACGCCCTTCATGCCGCCGCCGGCCAGATACTCAAAGTTCTCCACCGTGCGGGTGCGGCAGCCGTTGCGCTGCATCAGATCCCCAAAGGGGGGCGCCGAGCAGCTGCCCGCGGCGAGCATCATGCTGCCCGCGTAGGAGATGATGCGCGAGGGATCCTCGTCGGCAAAAATGCGGATCGTGCCGATCTCCACCGTGCCGTCCGGGAACAGGTCGCGGTCGGTGACGATGAGGTTGCGGCTCATGCCGATGTCGCTCATGCCGGACCAGCCGGCGATGGCGGCGCCGCTGGGGAAAATGCGCATGGAGCCCAGGAAGAAGGGCAGCGAGTAGCAGCACATGGCCGCAAAGGGCGCGGCCGGGCAGAGCAGCACGGAGAATATGTACACAAAGTCCGCAAAATCGTGCTTGGCAAAGGCCACCACGAAGCTCAGCGCAAAGGCCAGGGCCAGCAGCGGCAGGGAAATCTTGCGGAACAGATCCTCGTCGGGGGAGGACTGCTCGCTGCGGCGCACAAAGCCCAGGGGCGGGCGGACGGATTTGAGCACGGTGATCTCGCCGGTCTTGGGGTCGGTCTCGCCCGTCACGGCAAAGCAGCGCTTGCCGATGGCCGGGACCCGCAGCGCCTTGCGCATGGCGCGGGCGTGGAGCACGGCGGCGAACATTTCGCCCGCCAGAGACAGGGACGAGAGCAGACACAGGGACAGATGGGTCGAGCCGATGCCGGCCTTGGCGGCAAGCAGCGCGTCAAGCGAGGTGATGATGCAGGCCGCCACCGCCATGCTGTCGGCGCCGAATTTGCCGCGCACGGTGTTCATGACGGCGGTGGTCACCACGTCGAGGCACAGGATCATGATGCCCAGCTGGAAGCCCAGGAGCACCGCGTTGGCGCCCACGGAGGTGCGCAGCTGGCCCGGGACCGGGAGACCCAGGGAGATCCAGAGCATGAAAAACAGAAGCACGCCGCTGATCTGCAGACGCAGACGCATGGAGCGGATATAGCTGCCGTAATACTTGGAGGCGCGCGCCACCGGGACCTCACGGCCCAGATCCTCGTCCGTGTCCTCCATGGTGCGGGCGCCGGCGCCGCTGCCGCGGCGGAAGGAGTAGAGAAACGCGGTCAGGCGCGCAAGCAGATATTCCTTGAAGGTACCGGGGTTGGCGGCCTCGTCATAGAGATCGTCGTAATCCGGCTTCTTCTCCGGCTCAAACTCGCGCCGGACGGCGTAATCGCCCTCCTGAAAGTCGCTGAAGGAGGATTCAAAGCCGGCCTCGTCGGCACGCGGGGCAGAAGGCTGCTCGACAGGAGCGCTCTTCTCCTTCACCGCGGCTGCGGCGCCTGTGCGGCGCCTGGAGCCGGGACGCTTGAGCAGGCCGGAGAGCTTTGCGCCGACGCCCGCCAGGGGCGGCAGCGGCTCCTCGGGCTCAGCTTCGTCGTCCTCGTCCCGTTCGCGGGTATAGCTGGAGATGTACGACGGCGCGCTGGGAGCGGTGTAGTTCTCGTCGGCGCTCATGTCCACGTCCACGCCGTCATACTGCATGGTGCCGGTTTTGACGCCGCCCATGTAAAAACGCTCGTCCGGCTCTGTGGGGGGATTGGTCAGCTCGTGCCGGCTCAGATCCAGAAAGTCCCCGCGGCGGAAGGCGCTGAGAAAATCCTGCACCTCGGCGTCGCTGGGGCGGGCGCTTTTACGCGGTGTGTCCCCGCGCACTGAGGCGGGGGCGGCGGGCTCGGCCGGGGCGGGGGCGCTTTCTTCGGCACTCCGGCGCTCCAGCGCGGCGGCAGCGCCGCGAAAGACCCGGGCAGAGGGGACGGATGCGGCAAAGACATCCTCGGCGGCCGCAGGGGCGTCGACGGTATCCTCGCTGCTTGCGGGGGCGGGCGCTATGCTTTCAACGGGGCTGTCCAGCACCGCGGTCGGGGCCGGGGCGGACGGACGGGGAGAAGGCTGCTCGCCGGTATATGACAAAGCCTCCGCCGCTTCCTCCGGCCGGGGGGCCGGGCGGCGGCGCTGCTTTTCTTTTTTGTTCCGGTGCTTAGAAGGCATGGAAAGATGCTCTCCTCTCGTTTTCTTTGGCTGAGCGGATCGCTTCCCGGAATCGGCGGAGACTGCTCGAGCAGCGCTCTCTTCGCGCTGCTGGGCACGGAACTCCGCAAGAATCGCGTCCACGGACATGTCGTCGTATTCACTTGTCAGCGAGAAATCCTGTCCCAAGTAATCCATATCCGTACAACCTGTTCTGTTTCTTTCGTTCCCGGGCGCCTGTTTCCTGGAAAAGGGGGCTTATACTAATACCTAATAAAAACAAGACAATCTTTGCGGCCAGAATTGTGCCATACTGCGTTGGGCTCCTTGACCATATATGTCCATTATGCTCTGCGGAGCCCGCCTTGTCTGGCGCAATTCTGACTCGCAAATCTTTGTCTACTTTCTATCAGGTATTAGTATTAATCCGCCGCGCCGCTGCGCTGGCGCAGTACCTCGTACATGACGATGCCGGCGGCAGCGGAGGCGTTGAGCGAGCTGAGCTTGCCGCGCATCGGCAGACTGACGGTGAAGTCGCAGCTCTCCCGCACCAGACGGCCCATGCCGTCCCCCTCCGAGCCGATGACAAGCGCCATGGGGCCGGTGAAGTCGGTGCTCCACAGACCGCTGGTGCCGTCGGCGGCGGTGCCGTAGACCCACAGTCCCCGGCTTTTGAGCGTGTCCAGCGCGGCGGGCAGATTCGGCACGCGGGCGATGAGCATATGCTCCGCCGCGCCGGCCGAGGCCTTGTCCACGATGGCGGTGAGCCCCGCGCTGCGGCGCTTGGGGATCACGACGCCGTGGGCGCCGGCACACTCCGCACTGCGGATGATGGCCCCCAGATTGTGGGGGTCGCTGATCTCGTCGCAGACGATGACGAAGGGCTTTTCACCCTTTTCGTCCGCCAGGGCCAGAATGTCCTCGATCGAGCAGTACTCCCGCACGGCGCAAAGCGCGATCACGCCCTGGTGGGCCTTCGTCGCGCTCATGAAATCCAGCTTGCGGCGGTCACACTCCACCACCACGATGCCCGCGGCGCGGGCCTTGGAGGCGATATGCCCCAGGGTCTTGTCCACGTCGCCCTTGGCCAGGTATATCTTGTCGATCGCCCGGTTGGCGCGCAGCGCCTCGATCACGGCGTTGCGGCCCTCGATCAGATCGTTTTTGATCTCGCGTTCTTCGTTTGACACCATATTTGTCTCCATTGTATAAAATATCAAATTACACTATAACACAAGCGCCCGGAAACGCAAAGAGCAAAATCCCTTTTTTACAAAAAATACATAGACTTTGCCGACGTAAAAGGGTATGATCGTCTTGCAGCTTGAAAAGGAGAGAACGTATGAAAGACCCCATGAGAGTTATCGACAGATTCCTGTACCGGCATCCCAACTTCGGCATCCCGGGACTGGCCCGGTATCTGGCCATCGCCAGCGGCGTCACCTGGGTGATCGGGCTGATCAACAGCGTGCTGTATGCCTATCTGCCCTTCAGCGCGGAGGCCGTGCTGCACGGCCAGATCTGGCGGCTGGTCAGCTTTATGTTCATCCCCGCCAGCACCTCCTGGCTGGGCTTCATCTCCATCTACTTTTATTATTGGATCGGATCGACCCTCGAGCAGTACTGGGGCAGCGGCAAGTTTACCCTGTATGTGCTGATCAATATGCTGCTCACGATCGTTCTCGGCTTTGTGCTTTATGCGCTGGGCTTTGGCGTGATGCTGACGCCTACCTATATCTACTTTGCGATGTTCTTCGCCTTCGCCGCGTACTTCCCGGACACCCAGGTGCTGTTCATGATGATCATCCCGGTGAAGATGAAGTATCTGGCTTATCTGGACGCGGCCTTCTTCGCCTATGCCATCCTGACCGATCCGTTCCCGTACAATCTGCTGCCGGTCATCGCGTTCCTTGGCTTCCTGCTGTTCTGCGGCGGCGAGCTGCTGAGCCGTCTGCCCAGACGCGACAGCGCCCAGACCGTCAACTTCCGCCGGGAGTCGGCGCGCATCCGCCGGGAGCAGCGCGATCAGCTTTATCACCACAAATGCGCCGTCTGCGGGCGGACCGATACGGATTACCCCAATCTGGAGTTCCGCTACTGCTCCCGCTGCGCGGGCTATCACTGCTTCTGCGAGGAGCATATCAACAACCACGTGCACTTCACGGAATAAGCCACAAAGACATGGATACCGCCGGAAAGCCTCAGGCCTTCCGGCGGTGTTTTTCTGTTTGCTTCTCCGCCTTACGCCGCCGGCGTGTAGAGGTATACGTCCCCGTAGCTGTAAGTCGTGACATATTTGCTGCCGTCGGCGAGCGTCTCAACAGTATCCAGACGCTTGCCATCAGCGGCGTAGTGGTTCACCGTCGTGGAAGAGTCGCACTTCATGGTGGATACGCCGAATTCGCAGTAGCTCTCCTGCCAGCTCTCCAGAGGGAAGGCGTTGCCGTTGAACAGCTCGCTCTCCACCACCTCGGTGTAGGAGCCGGTGCTGTCGGTCACATCCCGGTAGGTATAGCTGCGGATAAACTCGCGCGTGGTGCCGAAGCTGTCGGAATAGAACTCGTGGATCGGACGACCGTTCTCGCTGTAGCTGTACTCGATGGAGAAGTTCAGCGCGCCGCTGCGGCTGATGGCATCGATGTGGGAGACGTTTCCGGCCTGATCGTAGGTGTAGTGGTAATCAAAATCCTCAAACCAGCCGTATTTCTCCAACCGGCAGAAGCCGGAACGGGTCAGCGCGCGCCCGTCGGCGCCGTAAGAGTACACCGCGCTGCCGCGCAGCGTGTCCTCACCGTCACGGATCACATGGATCTCCTCGCCCGTCAGCGCGCCGCGCACAACCGTGAAGCGCTGCAGCTGCTCGGCGGCATCCCGGTAGCTGCCCAGAGACGAGAAGGCGGCGTAGGCCTCGCGGGTGCGGCCGCTCTCCAGATAAGTGAAGGCGTCGGCGTACTTCAGCGCGCGGTCGGACTCGGCCTTGTCCGTGTCCACATGGGTGCTGGTCTGCGCCAGCCGGGTCTCGGCAATGCGGATGCGGTCGCTGCTGTCGCTGTAATCGCCCAGCGCGCGGAACATCTCGATGGCCTCGGCATAGCGTCCCTTTTCAAAAAGTGCGCAGGCCTCATCGTATGCCTTCTGCTCGCCGCACGCGGTGAGAAGAACGCACAAAGCCACGATCAAGAGAAACAGTCCGGCCTTTTTCATGACGCCCCCGCCTTTCCATAATATTCTGTGTACCAAAAATAACACAGCAAATAATTTATGTCAACCGTTTTCATTATGAAAATGCATTTTTTTCAGGAAAAAACAGGCGGAATTGGGGAAAAAGCCCGAAAAAGAGAATGAAAATAAACAAATAGTTACAAAAGAAATACGAGTTTGCGGCGGATTATGTCGATTATGTCCACCATTTTACCCCGTGCCGCAGCCGGCGGGAGGCGAAAAAATGAAAAAAGGGCTTGACAAGGGAGGGGTTTTCGAGTAATATAAGCAAGCTGACAGGAAAATGGACGATTGGCGCAGCTGGTAGCGCATCCGCTTGACGTGCGGGAGGTCACAAGTTCGAGTCTTGTATCGTCCACCACAGAAACCTGAACGAAAAGTTCAGGTTTCTTTCTTTTTCTTCTGTTTTTCGCCGCTTTTGCCAGAGAAAAGTTCACAATTCTGAAAACGCGGGAATAGCAGTAACCATGCAAAAGTTGTGGCATATTCAAAAATGGTCACTTTTTCGGCGTTTTTGTGCTTCAAAAGTTACTAAGAAGGCGCGTTACAAGTTTTTTGCTTGTATCGCGTTTCTTTATGATTGCTGTTCGAGTTTTGCAGGACTTCAATATGACCTTTTAACAACTTTCTTTTGACTTCTTACGAGTTTGAAAGAGCTTGCAAATAACTCTCCATTCGATCCGCGCTGTTCCGCTTCATCTCTTCGGTGACATGTCCATAAACATCCAAGGTAAAGGCTGCTGTGGCGTGGCCCAAATTGCCTTGGATGGTTTTTATATCGTCCCCATTTTTGATGGCGATAACAGCGTATTGATGCCGCAAATCATGAAAGCGATGTACTTCTCCATGAAGTCGTAGGTCAGACCCTTGAAGTGGTCAGCCTTGGTGCGGACAGTCTTCACCATGATGGTGAAATCAGGGTAGTCCTTGCGGACCTGCTGCAGAGCTTCGTACTCGCGGGTACCGAAGCGGCTGGCAGCCTTATCGAAGCTCTTGGAGACCTCGATAGTGCGGGAGTTGCGGTTGATGCGGACAGAGTTCTCGAAAGTAGTGCTGATAGCCATTTTAGGCTCCTTTCTGCGCTTTTTGCGCGATGGTGGTCTTTCTTGCCACGAAAATTTAGTGATTGGTCACAACCCTATTTTTTGAGATGTTCTTCATCTCTTCTTTACGCTTTAATTATAGCTCTGTTTTTCGCCGAGCCTGTCGTTATTTTTGCATTTCAGATCTGTTCATCCACTCGTGACAGAGCAAAAGGTTTTGCGGTGGAGAGCAATCCTGAGTGCCATGATGCGCTGGGCCTTCTCCCAAACTTGGTCATACTCTTCTTCGTGACCATCAAAGCAGTGGGCGTCGAAGCAGACTTGCTTCTGCCCTTTACCTTCAATGATGGGAGCCATGCCATCCAAAAACTGTTGAAGAGCAGTTTCCCTTTTCAGGACAATGACCTCGCAGCAAGAGTTATTGCGAGTGGTAGGATTCTTCTTGTGATTCTTCTTGGTTTTCATTTTCGTTTTCTCCTTTTCTTTGAGGTTTGTTCCTCATCTCTTTTGTGATTTCATTATAGCAAGGATTTCATTTGAGCCTGTCGTTATTTTTGCATTTCAAAATAAAGAAAAGGCGGCTTATTGCTCCTGAAAATACCTGAAATAGAGCAATAAGCCGCAGTTCTGGAACCGCCCCAAGAGGGGAGTTGAACGAAAGTTGTTAAGAGTTAAAGCAATGTTGTTTAGTGGTTATATTGAAGTTGATTGCAAGTTGAAGAATGTTGCACTTTTTTAGGCAAAACAGTAACCATATTAGTAACCATACAGAGCCAAAAAACCGCAGAAAAATCGTTCGTGTTTTGATCGTTACCCTCATGCTGGCAGACGTAATACGAACCCGAAAACCCAGTGAAATCAACCCCCTCAGAGCGCGAAGCGCTCATTGGCGCAGCTGGTAGCGCATCCGCTTGACGTGCGGGAGGTCACAAGTTCGAGTCTTGTATCGTCCACCAAAAAGAAACAGCCACCCAGGAGGGTGGCTGTTTCTTTTTGCTGAAAGGCTGTGTCTCGAACTTGTGACCTCAAATTGAGCGCGCTTGCGCGCGGATAAGCCTGCGAACGCCGGGCGCGCAGCGCCCGCGCCCGCAGGTTCGAGTCTTGTATCGTCCACCATAGATTCGTCACTGAAAAGTGGCGAATCTTTTTTATTTCCTCGTTTTTTTCTCTGAAAAGTTCACGATTTCAAAATCAGCACCCTTGCTGTCCCTTACAGGATCCCAAAATGGGGGTCATTCTGACAGGGTTTTGATGGTGTTTTCCATCCTTGCTACCGAAAGTTGCACGGATTGGAAAAACAATCATCGCAACCGTCGGAGGGCATGAATTAACGATGGAGGGCTCGTTTCTTTGGCATTCCGATAGCCAAGCACAGATGAAGGCCTGCTTCTCTGGTTTCCATACCTTTTGGGCAAACTTATACAAACGAAAAGACCACCTTCGGGCGGTCTTTTCGTTTGGTGGAGAGTTGGCGCGAAGAGAAGCAGAAGATCGATAAGTGAGGCTCCAAAAACGCAAGCGCAGCGGTTTGGCTAAGCCGAACTTATGCAGCGAGCGAAGCAAGTCGCAGTCCGCCCTATGCTAACGCGTTAAAGGCTTTTTTCCTTTAACGCGTTTTCGGCTTTTTTGGTACTTTTTGGCTGAAAACCAGGGGGACCATGGGGCTCGGTCTCTCGACTTTGCCTTAAATCCCAAAGCTTATTTTTTTAAGCGTTGCCCTTTTGACCGTTTGAACTGTCATGAATTGCTGGCAAAAGGAGAGGGAAGGACGGATTTACAGCTCAGTGCAAAGCGCCGGGACCGGGAGATGCGTCTTTTTGCGGCGAAAAGCAGAGAAAAAGGCAGCCGGAACGAAAACAGATTGAAAAAAGCACGAAAGGAAGCTATAATAAAATCGAATAAATATACATTGGGTATTTATACCCTCAAAGCAGATCCTTTTTGAGCCAAAGGAGAACGGTGCTATGGCTATCATCGCTGCTGTCGTCCTGTCCTCTGCAATCCTGTTCGGGCTGATTCTGAATCTGGCGCTCAGACCGGCCGCCGCCGCAAAACTGAGCGTCTGGATGATGGCGCTCGCCATGGTCGGCGGACTGATCTATTACGGCGTCGGCTATATGGAGTTGAGCGGCGACCTGCCGCTGACCGCGGTGCGCACGCCGGTCTTTGTGCTGCGCATGTTTGTCGGCATCAATGAGTTCAGCGCGATCAAAGGCTCCCGGATCGTGTCGACGCCGCTGGGAACCTTCGGCTTCTGGCTTGTGCACATGCTTGCCTTCTGCTCCGTTGCGAGCGTCGTGATGAACACGCTCGGCGCGGCGCTGATGCGGCAGCTCCGGCTTTTTCTGTCGCGGCGGGGCGAGCTGACCCTGATCTACGGTCTCAACGAAAACAGCATCGCTCTGGGCAAGGAGTGCCTGGCGGACGGCGGAAACTCCGTGGTTTTCATCGTCGAGCAGGCCGCGCCCGCAAAGATCGCCGGACTCAACGCCGCGGGCTTGTCCGTGCTAACCGGGGAGAATGCTGCAGCGGCCGCGCCTGCCAGCATCCGCAGGCTTCACCTCAAGGGCAGAACGCTCAGCGTCTACGCGCTGGACGAGGCGGAGGACAAGGATCTGTTCTTTGCGCTCAGACTTCTCGACACGCTGGAGAAGGCGGGCATCCCGGCGGAAAAGACGAGCGTCACGCTCCCCGGGGCGGAGGATGTGATCGCCTCCATGCTGCAGGTGACAGAGGACCGCTACGGCTACGGCTTTGTAAACGTCTTTGAGCCGAGCATGCTGGCAGCCCGGGCGCTGATCCGTATGGTGCCGCCCTGGGACTGTGTCTCCTTCGGGGCAGACGGGCGCGCGAAGGAGGATTTCGAATGCGTGGTGGTCGGCTTCGGCAACCACGGCCAGGCGGTCCTCAAGCAACTGGTCATGAACGGGCAGTTTGCCGGCTCGCAGTTTCGCGCGGCGGTTTTTTCTCCATACTTCAAAAAAGAGTCCGGCTATCTCGAGTCGGATTGCCCCGAAATGCTCCGGCACTATGAAATATACAGCTTCGAGGAGGACGCGCGCGGCGTTGATTTCTACAACTATATTGGAGAGCGGCTTGCCACTCTCAAGCTTATTGCGGTCGCCACCGGCGATCCGGAGCGCAACCGGGAGATCTCCGACAACCTGATGCTCTTCCTCAAGCGGCGGAAGGCGGAGAACATCTGCGTGGTGCGCTGTGACAAATCGGGCGTGCGCTATCAGGAGCGCATCGGAAGCCCGATCCTCACAAGCAGCATCTACTCCCGCGCCTGCCTCTCGGCGGAGTACGCTGACTGCGGCGCTATCGTGCTCAATGCCAGCTATGACGGCAGCGAGCGCAGCGACTGGGAAAAATGGCTGTCCTGCGACAGCTTCGGGCGGATGTCCTCCCGCGCGTCAGCAGATTTTGCCCATGCCTTCCTGCGGGCTGCGGGATGTACAAGGGAGGAAGTGCTCGCAGGGACCTGGGCGCCCTCGGAGACGCTTCTCCGGACCCTCGGCGAGACCGAGCACCTGCGCTGGATGGCTTTCCATTTTGCCATGGGGTATCGGCCAATGAGCGAAGAGCAGTTTGCGGCCAATGAGAAGGTATGGCGCAGATGCCGGGAAGAGGGCGTACCCTGTCCGATCAAGCTCTCCAAGAACGCGGAGGAACGCACGCATGCCTGCCTGATCGACTGGGATGCGCTCGACGAACTTTCGGCGCGGGAGAGCGCCATCACGGGACGAGAGGTCGACTATCAGCAGATGGATATCAACAACGTATTGACGCTGCCTCGTCTTCTGCAGGCAGAAGAAGGGAAGCGGAACAAATGAAGAAACACTTAAAGCGCATCCTGGGTGCGCTTGCAATCTATTTCTTACTGCTTCTTCTGCTTCTGGCGGCGGAGGGAAAAACCCCCGGGGCCAGTATCCGCACCTTCGGGGAAGCGGTTTGGTTCTCGCTGATTACGATGACCACGGTCGGTTACGGCGATCTGTCGCCGGTGACGCCCGCAGGCCGCCTGATCGGCGTCGTGTTTGCCCTGTGCAGCATCGGCATCCTGACGGCTTTGATCGGCCTCGGAATCACGCTCCTGAACGGAGAGTTCCTTCCGCGGATGCGTCTGCGTCGGGGGAAAAGAAAACGCTGGTACGCCTTTCAGGAAGAGAACGAGGACGCGGCAGCGCTTGCCCGCGCCCTGCGGAAGGAAGACCCGGATTGTCTGCTGATTTTTCCGGCAGGGGAGAAAAAACTTGCCGAGGGGGCGGATGTGCTGCGCCTTGACTGGACGCAATCGGAACTGATCCGCCTGCGGGGCGGGGCGCAGGGACTCTGGATCTTTTTCCTGGGACAAAAGGATTGGAAAAATGTCAGCGGCGCGCTTGCCGCCTGTGAGTGTGGCGCTGCCTGCGTCTGCATGTCAGAGGCGCCGGTCGATCGGCTGCCCGGAAATATGGTGCTCTTCAGCCCTCTGGAGGCAATGAGCCGCAGCTACTGGAAAAACCATCCCCTCCGTTCGGACGAGCACTGCGTCGTGCTGCTCGGCTGCGGCGCGGCGGGGAGCGCTCTGCTCGAGCGCGCGCTGATAACCAACGTTTACGAGCGCGGGCGAAACACCGAGTACCATGTGTTCGACGACACGGCGGGCTTCGCTGCGCTGCATCCCGAGGCGGTGCGCGCGCTGTCAATGGGAAAGACGGGGGAGGACGCGCTCGTTTTCCACAAGGAGAACTGGACCGAGGCCAGAAGCCTGCTGCAGCGGGCGGAACGCATTCTGGTGGCCTATGACGACGAGAAGCTCAATTTCAAAGTCTGGGAAGAACTACGGACCTGGTTCGGCGGCGCAGCCGCACTGCATGTCCGCCTGTCGGAGCGCGTGCCCGGGATCGAGAGCTTCGGCGGTCGGGACGAGAGCATGCGTCCGGAGTTCGTGATGAAGGACGAGATCAACCGCCGCGCGCGTCTGATGAACGACATCTACAACGAGGGCTCGAACACGCCTACCTCATGGGAGGAGTTGAGCGCCTTCCTGCGGCAGTCGAACATCGCCGCGGCGGACCACCTGATCGTCAAGGCACGTTATCTGCTGCAGGACGAGACGCTCACGGAACTGAGCAGGGCAGACTGCGCGCGGGCCTACGCGCGCTATCGGGAGCTCTGCGTCGAGCGTGCCGATCAGATGCAGGAGATGGAACACCGGCGCTGGATGCGCTTTTATCAGATGTACAACTGGCAATATGATCCGATACGAAACAACGAAAAACGGAGGCACCCGATGCTCGTAACCTATGAGGAACTGACAGAGACCGAACGGAAAAAAGACGCCTTTGCCTGGGAGATGCTGGGCAGGCTGAGCGAGAAAGAATAGGAAGAAGCGATTTCCGCATCCAGAGGGGCGGCCCTTTGCAGAACGGAGAGCGAAAAGAGAAGCAGACTGTTCGGAAAGGACGGATAACGATGAAACAGTGGATAAAGAGACTGACGAGCGCTTTTCTGGCGTCTCTGCTGACCGTCTCGCTCAATGGGCAGATCCATGCTGAGTCCGAGGAGAACCCGGGCCTCGAGCCTCCGCTTCAGATTTCAGAGCCGTCTGTGTCGAACGACGCCACGGCTGAGGCGGACGATGCGTCGGCGGTGACGGATGATGCCCCGGCTGAGGCAGACGATGCGCCGGCGGTGACGGATGATGCTGTGGCTGAGGCGGACGATGCGTCGGCGGTGACGGATGACGCTCCGGTTGAGGCGGACGATGCAAATGTTGTGACTCTCCGGATAACCGCAGATCCGGCTGTGACCGCAGCGGCGGATAACGAGACGTCCGGGACGCAAAACACCGCTGCCGCCACCATCACGCGGCTCGAGGACGGCAGCTATGTTTTGGTCAACCATTCCGGAACGGAGAGCCTTCAGGCGGATGGGGACATCACCATTCTCGCCGCGGGGCTGAACCGGGTCTCCTCCATCTCCGGCACCGGCAAGGTCATTATTGCCGGAACCGGAATCCTCCTGGTGGACAGCCTGGAGGGCGAACTGGATCTGATGACGCTGACGGACGTCTATGACAAGGGAAGCACCGCGGTTTTCGTCAAGCAGACGGACGGCAGTTATCTGCTGGTCAACGGCGCGGTTCCGGGAATCCTTGATGAGGAATATACCATCAACGACGCCAGCCTCGTGATGCCCGATCAGTCGAGATTGGTTCTCTGCGGCACCGGTGCGGAGGCGATCCGGGACAACGACGGAAACGTCACAGCCGTCAATTATTATCACGGCACAGAGCACAACTATAGTGCTTCCGACCGCGAAAACGTCATAGAACAGGTGGGCAAGCTGACAATCACAGGCGATGCGTCGCTGTTTATCCATCAGGGCGCTGCTCTGCTGCAGGAGAATCTGAGGAGCCTGGGCTTTACGAATACCGATGATTTTATGCGCTATCCGGAGCTTGCCGTGACAAATGGCGGAACGCTGACTGTGGAAGGTGATGTGACAGGCGGCGGTTTCGTGAGCGTTGACGGAAACGGCAGCTCCCTGTCCGGCAGCGGCAGCGTTACGGCTCGCCAGATCACGATTGATGACCCCGATGCCGTCAGCAACGCAGATATAACTTTCTCCGCCGGGGACATTTATCTGAACGGAAATGGGACATATCAGGATCTGACGATCGATAACAGTATCGTTCACATGGAGGACGGTAGCGCCGCGATCAGCGGCCTGAATATCTCCGGCAACAGTACGATTCTTCTCCCGACCGGGGCTGATGTGGAACTGAGCAGCGTGGACGGGACGCTCTCTCTTCGTATGTGGGGAGACCCGGTCTGTTCGGTCAGCGGCGACATTGCCGGCAGCGGGACGATCCGCTTTGAAAATGGAACCTTTTCCCTTGCAAAGGGGATCAAGCTGAACGATGTTTCGATATCCACAGAGCCGGGCGGAAACGTGTTTGATTATCCCGGCGTCCTTGAGACCTGCCTGCCGCTGATACATATCAGCCCGGAAGATATGACCCGGGCGGATGAGAGCGAAAATCAAAGCATCCCTGTTGCGGGGGTATGGATGATAGAGCATGCGGAAAAAAACAAACGCAGTTGGAAAGAAGTTGTTAAGCTCGCGGAGAATACGTCGATCCGGGCGTCACGTGACGAAAACCAGAACCTGGTGCTTTCGCCGACGGATCTCCGGACTCTGATCGAAGCATACAAGACGTCCGCCGGATGGAATGAGGAAGAGGGAGCGATTAATTTCGAGCTTCTGCATCTCAACGACGGGGTACTCAGTCTGGATACCTTCAAAGAAAGCGAACTGGCGCAGTTCTCTGCCGGCGACGTTTGTCTTGTGCGGATCGTTTTCATGCAGGCCACCTCTTTCGTCGAGCCTGCCGGTGTTGCTACGCAGACGGGAACGCTCTTTACCGGAAGCGGGATCCTGGGGGGCAGCGGCGCGGGATCTGTTCATTACGGAAGCACGAACCATAACGACCCAATCGAACCCGACGACGACAACGGGAAAGAAAACGGCGCCCCTGACGACAACGGGAAAGAAAACGGCGATCCCGGCCGTACGGAGACCGTCACTGCGCCCCAAGCTGCAACGGTTTGGGTCGATGCGCAGAGCGATGGGATTCACTATACGCTCTGTGCAGCAGAAGGGGAGAAGACCCTTCGGGATCTCGGCGGCCGCGTATCGGCGAGCATGCGCTACGAGCTCCCGCCTCAGGATACGGGCAAAGCGCTCTATGCTGTTTTCCGCAATGCGGACGGAACGATCTCGGCCGCACGGGCACGCTACTCCGGTCTGAAAGGCGAACTGAGCTTTGAGACGGACCATTTGGGCACGTTCGTCATCGTGGCCTTTGACTTCGACGGAGAGGAATTCTCCGACGCCTTTTACGCGGCACTGGAGGATCTGCTGGAGCGGCAGCACCTCAACTGAGCGAGCCGCGGGAAGAGAGGGCGGAACATGGAAGTCTACGACATCTGTATTCTCTCGGCCAAATCGGATGCGGCGGTCGCCCGCAGACTGGGCGAGAGCCTTCAAAGCTACAGGCTGCCCGCCAACGTCAGCCTGCCGGACCCCGCGCTGGACTATCGGCGTATCCTCTATGACTGTGACGAGACGCCGCTGGACGAGGCGCGGCGCGCGAAGCTGAATGCCTCCCGCTTTCTGGCGCTGATCTGCTCACCCGCGACCCGGGATGATCCGGTCATCCTAGAGCGCCTGAACAGCTTTCAGGAGACGCACGGGAGGGAGGAGATCATTGCTGTGATCGCAGTTGGCGAGCCGGCGGAGTCCTTTCCCGAGAGCTTTATCGAGAAAAAAACGGTGCGGCATATCCTGCCGGATATGCGCGTGGTTGAACGCGTCGAGACCATTGAGCCGGTTGCGGCGGATCTGCGCGGCACGACCGAAAAACGCCGCAGAGAGGTGCTGCGCTATGAGACCGTGCGCATTGCCGCCTCGGTCCTCGGCTTACATCCGGACGATCTGGAACAGCGTCACCGCAGCCGCAGACGGCGCGCAGCCGCGGCGGCTCTGGCTGCGGTCGGAGCAGTGTGTCTCGCCGCAGCGGGAATCTTTCTGCGTCTCGGACTGATTGCCCGGAACGAGGGGCGGATCGCCGAGGAACAGACAAAGCTGAGCGTCTCCATCGCACAGCGCACGATCGAGGAACTGCCCGCCGCCTTTGAGGGGGACGAGCAGGCGCTGGCCTATATCGATGAGGCCGTCGAAAACGCGCGCGCCGGCCTTGACGAGCTCGGCCTCGGCGAGCTTCTTGACGAAGCGGAGACGGGAGGCGGCGCATGAGCTTTCGCTACGACTTCTTCTTCAGCTATCGCCACAAGCCCCTCGACGCGGAGATCACCCAAAAGACCTTCAACCTGGTGGAGAGCTACCGCCTGCCGAAGGCGCTGCGGGAGCGCGGCTGCGAGGATGTGCGCCGCGCCTTCCGGGATATGGAGGAGCTGCCCGTCAGCCGGATCCTGACCGATACCATTGACCAGGCCCTGCGTTCGACGCGCTGCCTGATCGTCGTCTGTTCCACCGACACTCCGAGTTCAGAGTGGATCGACCGCGAGGTCGCGACCTTTATCGAATTGGGCCGGGCGGAGCATATCTACCCCCTGCTCATTTCGGGCGACCCCGAACAATCTTTTCCGCCGTCACTCAAGCTGGTGCCGGATATCGAGGGGCGCATCATGGATATCCGCACGCCGGGCAACACCGTCAAAACGATGATGACCAAAGCGGAGACGGAGATCCTGCGTGCTGTTGCCGACGTTGCCGGATGCCCGGAGGAAGAACTGCTGCGGGAGCATACGCTGCGCAGGAACCGACGCTTTGCGGCCAGGACAGCCGCGGGCCTTGCCGCCTTTGCGGCCGTTGCGGCAATCTCCCTAGGCCTGATGAATCTGGCGCAGGGCTACCGGGACACCGCCCGGATGCGGGAACAGGCCTCCATGCGCATCCTCAACGAGCTGACCTATTCGCTCCCGGACCATCTGACCAACGTGCCGGGGGCTTACAGCCGCATCGCAGGCATCCTTGAGAGAAATACCGAGGAACTTAACGACATTTTGCGTCTGTCATCGGATCGGGACAAGGCCGAGAGCGAGGCGGCGGCCAATTATGAAAAGCTGGCCAACGCCAGCGCGGTGCTCGGCCGATACGAGGAGGCGCTCGCGGCACAGGAGACCGCGATCGGCAACTATAACGAGCTGCTGCTCCGCGGAGCGAAGGGGAGCGGAGAAAAGCTCGCTTCGGCGTATAATAACCTGGGGAACATCTATCATGCGTCCGGCCGCTATGACGAGGCGGCGGAGGCCTACGCGCAGGCGATCGCACGCCAGAAAGGGTTGGAGGAGGATCGGCTGCGCCTGGCGGAATTCTATCTGAACGACGGGGCCAACGCCACCGACCGCGGCGACGGAAAAGCCGCCGCGAGTTCCTTTGACGCCTGTATCGCGCTGCTCGACGGCGTTACGGAAACACGCGGGCTTGAGACCGCCGCCCGCGTCCGGCAGAACTATGGCGTGCTGCTCTACCGCCAGGGACGGTATCACGATGCGGAGGAACATCTGCGTGAGGCCGGGGCGATCTGCGAGCAGCTGCTTGCGTCTGTGGATTCCCTGCAGAACAGGGCGCAAGCCGTGCAGACCATGAGCGCGCTGGCTGCCGTGCTGACCGACGAGGGGAATTTTGAAGAGGCCGACGCGGTCTATGCCCTCGCGATCGAGCATGCGGAAGTGATGGCGCAGGACGGCGAGAACACGGCCTATCAGCGTAATCTGGCGGAGCTCTGCAACAATCGCGCCATAAGCCTCAACATGCACGGCGACTACGATGCGGCAGACAGGTATTATTCTCGTGCCGCGGAGATCAGCGTCACGCTCGCCGAACAGACCGGCAGCGCCCATGACCGGGCCATGGCGGCGCTCTCGCTGATCAACCTTGGGGATAATGCCTTCAAAATGCCGGATTACACGCGGTCACGGACATGTTTCGAGGATGGCCTTCGCGCCTATGAGTCGGCGCTGGACGGCCTCGGCGAATATGATCGGGCGCAGTATCTGGCCTGGCTTGCCTATTACCGGCTGATCCACGAGCGGGATCCTCTCAGGGCCTTTGACGCTGCCTGTGAGGCATATGAGCTCCAACCGGACAATGTCCTGGTCAACCTGATCCTGGCCTATACCTGCCTGTACTGCGGCTATGAAGAGGACGCCGAGACGCTTTTCTCCGCGGTCGCCGCCCTCGGTGAAGGACAGGTCGAGATGATCCGCCGCGATCTGGAGGCACAGCAGGCGGCAGGAATGGATAGCGATTCTCTTCCGGTGATCTACGCCCTGCTGAACAAATAAATATGTTCATCGCTGAAACGGATGCGTGTGTCCCCGAAAGATGCAGCCTTCAGGAAAAAACCTTTTCAGTTTTTAGCCAAAAGCAAAGCCGCCCCCGTGGGCGGCGTTTGCTTTTGGTAAAGAGTGGGCTTAAACAAGGCGACGCTTGCGGTCAACGGTCAGTTCCCCGACTGGATCGAGCTGTACAACAGCCAAGAACATCGGCAAAGATGCTTCCACCGTCTTGCCGGAGGAACTGGCTGACTATGTCGGCAAGGAGTTCTCCAAGGCCAGCCGGCGTCTTCAGTGTGCTGACGGTGCTGACAAGCATCATGGTCAAGCACGGCGACGCCAAGCCCGTGCTGGCCAACGCCGTTGACGAAGCCATCAGCGCAGACGATTGAGGCGAAGCAGCGCCACTGAAATCCAAGAAAAAACAATTTCAAGATTCAGACTGACCGCAGAGATGCGGAGAGAGTAATGATCTCTACGCATCTCTGCCTCTTATTTCTCCGGTCGGAGAATTCGCCTTATAAAAAACAGGGCAAGCTTTACTTGGAGCGGACACTTCAGTAATGCTCGCGGTCATCCTGAAAAGGAAGGCCGTTTTGTTTTCCAAAGCAGGAAAAGCTTTGACGATGAGGGCGGTTGAACGTATAATATACCCATCAACAAAGGTCTGCTATCCCTATCCGGGCGGCGATAATGATCATCGGATGGCGAAATCAATCGATGATTCGATTGATTTCGCTGCCAAACGACAAGTTTGGCAGCGAATGATTCTTTGAATCATTCGCCCGACGCTCATTGCAATGATTATATGGCAAAACAGCCTGGCTGTTTTGCTGCGCCGTAAAGCGGCGCGGCGAAAAGCTTTTTGGCTTTTCGCCATCTTATAATCATTATGCCGTGCGGCAGGGAGCGGACGGGAGAAAAGGAGCTGCCGCGATGGATACCTTGACCGATTATGTCCGGTGGATGGGCGATTTTCCGATTGCCATGACCGGCTTCCGCGACGTAGACGCGCTTGTGCTGTGCGCGCTTTGCTATATCGACCTCTCACCTGTGTTTTTAACCGGGGCGGAGCGCGTCCGTGTCAGCGAGTGTGCGGGCATGATTGCCGATGGCCGTGTCAAAGTTATGATCACCGGCGGAGACAAGGGCTATCCGGAGCTGCTCTCCGCTGCGGCGTCGTCGAAGCGCTTTGGCGAGCTGATCATGAGCGATTACTGCGACATCTTTCGCGCCGAGCCGCCGCTGCAGTTCTCGGCCGTGTGCTTCCACGACGACGCGGATTTTTCATTTCTGGCCTATCGCGGGACGGACAACTCGCTCGCGGGCTGGAAAGAGGACTTCATGATCAGCTTCATGCGGACCGAGGCGCAGGAGCTTGCGCTGCAATTCGCGCAGGAGCATATTCAGACGGAAAGACGCTGGCGCATCGGCGGACAGTCAAAGGGCAGCAACCTCGCATTGTACGCCGCGAGCCTGCTTGATGAGGAGCGGTGGAGCGCGATCGAGCGGGTGTATCTGCTCGACGGGCCTGGCTTCTGCCCTGAGGTGCTGGACCCCGGACTGATAGAGCACATCGACGCGAAGACTACGCAGATCGTGCCGCGTTTTTGCATCATCGGCAAGCTCTTTGCCCCCACGATCACGAATACGAAGATCGTATCCTCCTCGGCGGCGGGCTTCATGCAGCACGCGCTGATCACCTGGGGCGTCGACCACGGCAGACTTGCCGAGAGCGCAGAGCACGATACCGAAAGCCTGATCGCGAACGAAGCGATCGACGAGTGGATCACTGGGATAAGCCAGGCGGATCGCAAGGTGTTCGTCGACGAGCTGTTCGACACGCTTTCCGCCGGCGGGGCGGAGACGCTCGACGAGATCCGGACAGGCGGCCGCGAGGGGTTGGAGGCGATCCTGAAACGCCTTGCCGACGCGAGCGAGACGACCAAGCGCACACTGTCCGATCTGCCGAAATACATGATGCGCGTGGGGATGGAAAAGGCGAAGAGCAAGATAGCGAGCGAGCTTGAGGAAGTCCGGAAAAAATAATGCGGAACGCAGGAGCGGATCGAATACTGACGGAAACGAAGATCTATGACGGGATGAACGACACGGCGACCGGAAAAAGACGCATTTGTGAGGATTATGACCGAATATTTCAAGCACATGCGCCACATCTTTATTCACTATTTATTCGTTTTTTCTGCATTTTCCCTCTTCCAAATTGCGGCGTTTTGTTGTATTATTTATAAAAATCCAATCGCGCAATAAGAGAGGCTTTGCCGGGACGAGCGCGCGGCGCCCCTCCCGGAGAGAAAAAGGAGGCAGCATATGAACAACCAAAGAGAGAGACTCGGCAGCCGTCTGGGCTTCATCATGCTCAGCGCGGGCTGCGCCATCGGCTGCGGCAACGTGTGGAAATTCCCGTGGATGACCGGCCAGTTCGGCGGCGGCGGCTTCGTGCTGGTCTACGTCCTGTGCCTGATCCTGCTGGGCCTGCCCTCCATGACCATGGAGTTCGCCATCGGCAGAGCGTCCCAGGCCAGCCCCGTCAAAATGTACGACAAGCTGGAAAAGCCGGGCCAGAAATGGCACCTGCACGGCTATTTCGCCCTTTTGGGCAATATCGCGCTCATGGCCTTTTACACCGTGGTCACGGGCTGGATGATGTACTATTTCGTCAAGTTCCTGCTGGGGCAGAGCGCCAATCTGAGCTTCGTCGGCATGATCACCAACCCCACGGTCAACGTGGCGTATCTCCTCGTCGCGGTGGTGCTGGGCTTCGGCGTGCTGTGCTTCGACCTGCAGGGCGGACTGGAGCGCGTGACCAAGTATCTGATGGCGGCGCTGTTCGCGCTGATGCTGGTGCTGGCCTTCCACAGCGCCACGCTCTCGGGCGCCAAGGAGGGACTGGCCTTCTATCTGGTGCCCGACTTCTCGAAGATCACCGGCTCGGTGATCGTCGGGGCCATGAACCAGGCTTTCTTCACCCTGTCCATCGGCATCGGCTCCATGGCCATCTTCGGCAGCTATATCGGCAAGGAACGCACGCTGATGGGCGAGTCGGTGAACGTGATCATCCTGGATACCTTTGTGGCCATCATGGCGGGCTTTATCATGTTCCCCGCCTGCTTCACCTACGGCATCGAGGTGAACAAGGGACCGTCGCTGCTGTTCGACACCATGGCCACCGTCTTCAACAGCATGGCCGGCGGCCGCATCTGGGGCACCCTGTTCTTCCTGTTCATGGTGTTCGCGGCCTTCTCCACAGAGCTGGCGGTGTTTGAAAACATTCTGGCCTGCGTGCGGGAACTGACGGGCCTGAACCGCCCCAAGGGCTGTCTGGTCTGCGGCGCGGGCATCTTCCTGCTGGCGCTGACCACCGCGCTGGGTTACAGCGTGTTCCACTTCCAGCCCTTTGCCGACGGCAGCGCCTGGCTGGATTTCTGGGACTTCATCGTGAGCACCAACCTGCTGCCGCTGGGCGCGCTGGTCTTCTCGGTGTTCTGCTGCTACAAGATCGGCTGGGGCTGGGACAAATTCCTGGCCGAGGCCAACGCGGGCAAGGGACTGAAGGTACAGAACTGGATGAAGCCGATCTTCAAGTACTTCGTCCCCGTCTGCGTCGCGGCGCTGTACATCTACGGCCTGTTCACCTTCAGCTGGTAAAAAGCTGATACGGACAAAAAACCTCATCCCGAAGCCGGGATGAGGTTTTTTCAATGGCGATTTTCCCCGCGCGTAGGTGCCGTCCCATACAGTATTTTTTATTGCACCCAT
Organism: uncultured Eubacteriales bacterium; assembly: GCA_900320465.1. Taxonomy (GTDB): domain Bacteria; phylum Bacillota; class Clostridia; order Oscillospirales; family Oscillospiraceae; genus Limivicinus. Next base: position 13,172 of record ONSQ01000002.1, on the reverse strand, counting down.
ATATAGGAAAGCCAAGAGCGCACTTACCCCGCCGAAAGGTGTCTAGTAAGTGCGCTCTTGATATTTATGTTACGCTGACTAACGAAGAACTATGACAATTCCAGAAAACTAGAAGTCATTATATTTGAAAAGAATATTGTATAAAACGATAATTGGAAATAGGATCAGCCTACCAATAAAGCCCCCTGATAAAATGGTTAGAAAGAAAAGAGTTTCGATCATAGTGCGCTCTTATATGAGGCGGTTAAGACGAGTTCTCCACGCTCATTTCTCGCAATGTCTGCCCAATCTAGAATTGCAGCCAAAGCGAATACGGGATCAAATACCGAGTTTCCGGTTTTCTTTCCAGAATAATTATAAGCAATTGTGCCGACGACGGTTGTTTCATCACACTCTGGTTCGCCAAGGCGATAGCTACGGCCGTTTCCTTTCCGAGCTCTTCCGTTATTTGCAATGAGCAGATCAACAATAACATCAAATACCTCAAAACGGTACGGAGGCGTTATAGGGAGTTTGTCACAGGTGAATCCTTGACCATCCGCAGATACAACAACTTCACAAGGCAAGCCCCTCGCCGTGTGAACTACAGCTCGCCCACCGCAGGCTATCAATTTTGAACGGATAATATCGGAAGCTTTGCGACTGCTTTTATCATATGTCCAGTTTGTCATATCAAGTAGCTCCTTATTTTCGCCCGCTGAGTCTTTATCTTCGATGCCCAACTGAACTAGTAGTTCACCAAGACGTTTTTTTGCTGTGGGGTAAGATATTTGCAAATTTGCTTGAACTGCGCTCAAATTGCCTCTGTTTTTCAGAAAAGAATACAGGAAAGCTGTTTGATCTTCAGAGAGTTGTTCAAAGGGATTGATTTCAAACTCTCCCCTTAGTTCTAATTTACAAGTTGGACAAAGTAAAGAATTAATAATAAGATCACTGTTGCATACCGGACAGTGTTTCATCATCTTTGGCATTTCAACCACCTCCGGGGACAGCATACTATATAGTTATCTAATTGTCAATATAGATTTTAATATTTTTACATCAATTTTCAGAAATAGATAATCCATTATTCTGTTTTTCACATAAAAAGAAAAACAACAGCAGAGCGGATTCTTCCGCTCTGCTGTTGTGCATTACATACCTGCACTACCAAGACGCTATGACACAAATGTGACGCAGCAAGAGTTCGTGTCGTGAGAAAGTATTCCTTCATGCCAAAATAAAACTCAAGTTTTGCAGGTCAACTTTATTTCGTGCGGTGGGCAGAGAGCGTGTCCAGCAGCCACTGGCCGGTGGGGCTGTAATCCTCCCGGGCAAAGCCGCTGTACCTGTGCAGGCCGGAGCGCAGCGCCGAGCAGGCCTCGGGGGCCGCGGAGTAGGACCACATGCAGTAGGAGATGTTCTCCTGCTCCAGCAGCGCGATCCAGGCGTCCGCGCTCTCCAGATCCCGGGGCTGGCCGCCGCTGGCGGCGGTGACGCCGAATTCCGTGACGAAGAGGGGAAGACCGGCGCGGCTGACGCGCTCGGTCAGCTCTCGCAGCTCCTGCCCGTGGGTGGCGGAATAGAAGTGCAGCGTGTAGAGGATGTTATCAAAGTCCAGGGGATCGGCCGCCGCGGCGGCGAGATCCTTGGACCAGTCCGGATTGCCGACGATCACAACGGCGTCAGGCGCTTTTTCCCGGATGACGGGGATGATCTGCCCGGCATAGGCCTTGACGGCGGGCCAGTCCACGCCGTTGGGCTCGTTGCAGATTTCGTAGAGCACATTGTCGTAATCGGCGAAGCGCTCGGCCATCTCAGCGAAGAACAGCTTCGCCTCGTCCAGATACAGGTTGGGATCGCCGTCGCTGAGGATGTGCCAGTCGATGAGAACATACATGTCGTGCGCCCGCGCCAGCTCGACGCCCCGGATGATATCCTGCTTGTGGCGGTCCTTGTCGCCGTTGGTGCAGTACCCCACGCTGCCGACCCCGTAGGTGTACATGGCCAGACGGACAAGGTTGACGCCAACGTCGCAGGACAGCTCACGGAACAGCTCGTCGGTCAGAAAATCCTCGGCGGTGATGAGGCCGTTGGTGCTGACGCCCCGGAGCATCACCCGCTCGCCGCTCTCGTCGCAGAGCTTGCCGTCCAGGACGCACAGAGGCCCGCAGAGAGAGGGCCGGGCCCGGCCGTCGTCCACGGCGGGGACCGCGGCGAACGGCGCTTCTTCCGGCTGCGGCTCTTCGCTGACCTCGACGGGCGAGGAGGAGGCGGGGACGTCTGCAGGAGCGGGGGAACCGCAGGCACTGAGAGCGCCCAGCAGCGTCAGCAGCGCGAGAACAAGAGCAAGGGTCCTTTTCATGTCGATCCCTCCCTGAACGCAGCGCGGCGGGCTCAGCCCATGCGCACGGTGACGGCCACGCGCGCCCCGGCCGGCTGCACCGGCAGAACGTTGCCCGTGATCGCTGTTCCGTTCATCGTGACGGAGCACACGCCCTTCTGCACGCTGTCGGGATTCTCCACCGTGATCTCGTAGAGCGCGCCGCGGTAACGGCGGCTGACGGTGAAGCCCTTGAGCGCGGAGGGGACGCAGGGATCGATCCGCAGCCCGTCCAGCGTGGGCTGCACGCCCAGGATCGCCTGGGACACGCTGAGGAAGGTCCAGGCCGCGGTGCCGGTGAGCCAGCTGTTCTTGCCCTCGCCGAAGCCGGGGGCGTCCTTGCCGGCGATCATCTGGCTGTAGACATAGGGCTCGGTGCGGTGGATCTCGCTGATGTCCTCAATATAGGCGGGGGCGGTGCGGCGGTAGAGGGTGAAGGCCCGGTCGCCGTGGCCCAGCTCGGCCTCGGCGCAGACGATCCAGGGGTTGTTATGGCAGAAAATGCCCGCGTTTTCCTTGTACCCGGGGGGATAGCTGGAGATCTCGCCCAGCTCCAGATGGTAGCGGGTGTAGGCGGGCTGGAGCAGCACGATGCCGTATTTGGTATCCAGACGCTCCTCCACGCTCTTGAGCGCGCGGGCGGCCTCGCCGGATTCCTTGCCGATGCCGGCCATGACGCACATGCCCTGGGGCTCGATGAAGATCTTGCCCTCCTCGCATTCCTCGCCGCCCACCACATGGCCGAAGGCGTCGTAGGCGCGGCGGAACCAGGCGCCGTCCCAGCCGCTGGAGAGCACCGTGCGCTCCATGGCGCGCACGGCCTCGTCGGCCTCGTCCGCCTCGTCGGTCAGACCGATGTGGCGGCAGATGTCGGCCCAAGCCCGGCCGTATTTGACGAACATACCGGCGATGAACACGCTTTCGGCCACGGGACCCTCGCTGGGGCCGGTGGTCTGGAAGCTCTCGCCCGGATGGGCGGAGAAGCAGTTGAGGTTCAGACAGTCGTTCCAGTCCGCCCGGCCGATCAGCGGCAGACCGTGGGGACCCAGGTGGGTGCGGGTGTAGGCGAAGCTGCGGCGCAGATGCTCCAGCAGACTCTGAGCCAGGGAGGGGTCGTTGTCAAAGTCCACCGACTCGTCCAGGATGCTCCAGTCGCCGGTCTCGCGCAGATAGGCGTCGGTGCCCGCGATCAGCCACAGCGGGTCGTCGTTGAAGCCGCTGCCCACCGCCAGGTTGCCCTTTTTCGTCAGAGGCTGGTACTGGTGATAGGCGCTGCCGTCCGGGAACTGGGTGGCGGCAATGTCCAGGATGCGCTCGCGCGCACGCTGGGGGATCATGTGGACAAAGCCCAGCAGATCCTGGCAGGAATCCCGGAAGCCCATGCCGCGGCCCATGCCGGATTCAAAGTAGCTGGCCGAGCGGCTCATGTTGAAGGTGACCATGCACTGGTACTGGTTCCAGATGTTGACCATGCGGTCCAGCTTCTCCTCGCCGCTGTGCACCCGGAAGCCGGATAACAGCTCCTCCCAGTGGGCGCGCAGGGCGTCCATCGCGGCGTCAAAGGCGCCGGGCGCGATGTAGCGGGCCATCATGGCCTCGGCACGCTTTTTGTTGACGACACCGGGGGCGGCCCATTTTTCCGCCTCCGGGTTTTCGATGTAGCCCAGACCGAAGAGGATCGAAACGCTCTCACCCGGGGCCAGGGACAGATCGTACTGCTGGGCCGCCACGGGCTGCCAGCCGTGGGCCACGCTGCCGGTGCAGCCGGAGCCGAACACGGCCTCGGGCTTCGCGGGGCTGCCGTATACGCCCAGGAAGGCGTCGCGGGAGGTATCAAAACCGTCCGGCGTGCGGTCGGACCAGAACACGGCGTAGTGGTCGCGCCGCTCGCGGTACTCGGTCTTGTGATAGATGGCGCTGCCCACCACCTCTACCTCGCCGGTGGAGTAGTTGCGCTGGAAGTTGGAGGAGTCGTCCATGGCGTCCCATAGACAGAACTCCAGATAGGGAAAGACGCGGGGCGTTTTGGGCTGCGCGCCGCCATTGCGCAGCGTCAGACGCAGCAGCAGACAGTCGTCCCCCTGGGGAACGAGCAGCTCCTGCGTGGCCGCGAGTCCGTCCTTCACGCCCTCAATGACCGTGTAGCCCAGACCGTGGCGGCAGCGGTAGCTGTCAAGCTCGGTCTGCGTCGGCTGCCAGCCGGGGTTCCAGACGCGCTCGCCATCCTTTATATAAATACGAAAGCCCTCGCCGTCCAGCGGGCTGCCGTTGTAGCGAAAGCGCGTCAGACGCCGCAGCCGCGCGTCACGGTAAAAGGCATAGCCGCCCGCCGTGTTGGAGCACAGGGCAAAAAAGCTCTCGCTGCCCAGATAGTTGATCCAGGGCAGGGGCGTGCGGGGCGTGGTGATCACATATTCTTTTCTCGCATCGTCAAAATATCCGTACTGCATGGTGAACACTCCCTTGACGAAATCGTTTAAGTGGCATTCCTGTTCATGAATGTAACGGATTCTCCCGGAAATTGCAAGATGTTTTTGCAAGAAATCCGGCATTTTGCCAAACTTTTTTCCAAACACCTCCAAGCGCGAAAACATTAAGTGGTCAAAAAGACTATTTTTTCGCATCAAAACTGTACACCATTGCCAAAAATGATTTTTCTTTCAATTTTTTGCAAAGCTTTTCTTGATTTTTTGAATCAAATGCGCTATTTTTGAGATGCGAAAACGATTAAGTACAGAGGAGGGCGGCAACGTGGTTTCCATGAAAGACATTGCACGGGCGTGCGGCGTCTCGGTCGCCACGGTTAGCAAGGCTCTCAACGGTCAGGAGGATATCGGACGCGAGACCCGCGAGAGGGTCAGGCAGACGGCGGAGGAAATGGGCTATATGACCAACGCCTCGGCCCGGGCACTGAAGACCAGCCGCAGCTTCAACATCGGCGTGCTGTTCGTCGATCCGCGGCAGGGCGGTCTGGCTCACGAGTATTTCTCGTCGGTGCTCGACAGCGTGCGCGTGGAGTGCGAGCGCTGCGGTTACGATATCACCTTTATCAATCGCAATGTGGCCAGACGCCAGACCACCTACCTGCAGCACTGTCTGTACCGCGGGGTGGACGGCGTGGTCATCGCCTCGGTAGACTTCACCGACCCCATGGTGCTGGAACTGGTCCACGCAGGACTGCCGGTGGTGACAATCGACCACATGTTCAACGGCCGCATGGCGGTGATGAGCGACAACGTCGCCGGCATGGAGGCGCTGGTGCGCTACACGGTGGGCAGGGGACACAGGAGACTGGCCTTTATCCACGGCGAGCAGACCACCGTCACCGACGGACGGCTGACCGGCTTTTACCGGGCCTGCGAGGAGCTGGGCGTGACAGTGCCGGACGAATGCGTGCTCCAGGGCGCCTACCACGACACCGAGCGCTGCTATGAGGCGACAAAACAGCTGCTGGCCCTCGACCCCAGACCCAGCTGCATCTTCTTCCCGGACGACTTCTCCTACATCGGCGGCTACAACGCCATCGCCGAGGCGGGGCTGAAGATCCCGGAGGATATCTCTGCCGTCGGCTATGACGGCATCCGGCTATCATCGGTGATGAGCCCGGCGCTGACGACCTGGCGGCAGAACACCGAGGAGCTGGGACGCGAGGCCACGGCCAAGCTCATCGAGCTCATCGAGCATCCCAAAACCGCGCTGATCGACCGCTATGTCGTCTCCGGCAGACTGCTGGAAGGCGGCAGTGTGGCCGATCTGACAAACAGGTGATTGGCGGGAGCAATCCCGCAAGAATATAAATCACAAAACTAAACAGGAGGATTCGAAATGAAAAAGACTATCGCAATGCTTCTGGCGCTCGTCATGGTGTTTGCGCTTTGCGCATGCGGCCAGCAGGCGGCCCCCGCCGCTGCTCCCGCTGCCGATGCCGCCCCCGCCGCGGACGCCGCTCCCGCTGCCGACGCCGCCCCCGCCGCCGAGGCCGCTCCCGCCGACAATGCCAAGGTTTTCAATCTGTATGCCTGGAACGAAGAGTTCATCGGCTTCCTCAAGGCCTACTACGCCGTTGAGAAGGACGGCAACTGGTATCTGCCCGACGGCGTGACCAAGATCAACTTCGTCATCACCCCCAGCGACAACAACGCTTACCAGGACAAGCTGGACACCACCCTGCTCAACCAGGCCAGTGCTGCCGACAACGATAAGGTCGACCTGTTCCTGGCCGAGGCCGACTACATCCAGAAGTACGCCGACTCCGACTTCACGCAGGACGTCACCGCCCTGGGCGTGACCGACTTCTCCAACGCGTACAAGTACACCGTGCAGGCCGCCTCCGACGCCAACGGCGTTGTCAAGGGCGTTTCCTTCCAGTGCTGCCCCTCTGCTCTGATCTACCGCCGCTCCATCGCCAAGGATGTTCTCGGCACCGATGATCCCGCCGAGGTCCAGGCCAAGCTCGACACCTGGGAGAAGTTCGAAGCCGTCGCCGCCGAGGCCAAGGCCAAGGGCTACTACATGACCGCCTCCTTCGCCGAGACCTACCGTCCCTTCTCCAACAACTGCAGCTCCCCCTGGGTCAACGAGAACAATGAGCTCCAGTTCGACCCGATGATCGAGGCCTGGATCGCCCAGACCGAGAAGTTCGTTGAGAACGGCTACACCCTGGCCGACTCCGGCATCTGGGATCAGCCCAAGAACGATCAGATGTTCGCCGACGGCAAGACCATGTGCTTCTTCGGACCTGCCTGGTACTTCAACTTCTGCATGGGCAACGCCCAGGATCCCGAGAAGGGCTGCCCCGGCGACTGGGCCATCTGCGAAGGCCCCGCTGCTCACTTCTGGGGCGGCACCTGGATGATGGCTCCTGTTGGCACCGATAACCCCGAGGCCGTCGCCGAGATCATGAACCTGTTCCTCAACGACGCCGACGTGTGCACCAAGCTCGTTACCGAGCAGAATCAGTTCCCCAACAACATCGCTGTCAACGCCAAGTTCGCGCAGGATGAGACCTACGGCAACGCCTTCCTGGGCGGCCAGAACGACATCGCCGTCTTCTCCGCGATGACCGACAACATCAAGTGGGAGAACCACACCATCTATGACCAGGCCTGCAACGAGGGTCTGCAGAACAAGCTGCAGGAGTACTTCCAGGGTCTTGTGGACAAAGACACCGCTCTGAACAACTTCTACCTGGACATCAACGAGAAGTACCCCGACGTGATCACCCCGTGATCTGAGCGCAGCTGATGCGATCCGATAACACAAACGCATGTCTTGAGGCAAGGCGCTTTGCCTTGCCTCAAGTTTTATTAAGCGTAACAAGAAAAGCCCTTCCGGACGCATCGGTCCCTCGGTCCGGCGCGCCGGGAAGCGCTTTTCTGTGAACAACACAGCGGGAGGAAACGCCATGGACGAAAAACTGAAAACCAAAAGAAAGGGCGTCAGCTACGCGAAGTGGGGCTATATCTTCATTCTGCCTTTCTTCGTGGCTTACATCATTTTCACGCTGACTCCCCAGATCATGACCTTTTACAACAGCTTCTTTGAGAACTACCGCAGCGGCCTCAAGCAGATCGGCCCGAACTTCGTCGGTCTGCAGAACTATGTCAGCCTCTTCAGCCCGGACAAAACCGGAACGGTGGGTATGCTCAAGTATTTCGGCAACACGATGATTCTCTGGCTGATGGGCGCGGTGCCCCAGATCGTCGTGGCGCTGCTGCTGGCGGTGTTCTTCACCAGCTACCGGCTGAATATCAAGGGCCAGCAGTTCTTCAAGACCGTCATCTATATGCCGAACCTGATCATGGCGGCGGCCTTCTCGATGCTGTTCTTCACCCTGTTCTCCACGGTGGGTCCGGTCAACCAGGTGCTGCTGGCCCACGGCATCGTGGAGCAGAGCGTCAACTTCCTGGGCATCAAGATCTCGGTGCGGCTGCTGATCAGTCTGATGAACTTCCTGATGTGGTTCGGCAACACCACGATCCTGCTGATGGCGGGCATCCAGGGCATCGACCAGAACATGTTCGAGGCCGCGGAGATCGACGGAGCCAACTCCCTGCAGGTCTTCTTCCGGGTGACCATGCCGCTGCTGGCGCCGATTCTGGTCTATACGATCATCACGGCGATGATCGGCGGCCTGCAGATGTACGATCATCACGGCGATGATCGGCGGCCTGCAGATGTTCGACGTCCCTCAGGTGCTGACCAACGGCAAGGGCACGCCCGACCGCGCCAGCATGACCATGGTCATGTATCTGAACAACTATCTGGGCACCAGCAAGAACTACGGCATGGCCGGCGCGATCAGCGTGGTGCTGTTCATCGTCTCGGCGGTGCTGAGCCTGTTCGTGTACAACTCGCTGTCCAAGCAGTATAAGCAGTAAGGAGGACAGAGACATGAAAAACGCCGAAAACACCAGGGGCAGAGTAATGATGATCGTGGCCCCCGTCGTGGTGTACGCGATCCTGATCTTCCTGTCGTTCCTGTGCCTGTTCAGCTTTTACATGCTGATCATCAACGCCACCCGCTCCAACGCCCAGCTGCAGGCCGGCTTCACACTGCTGCCGAAGGACAACTTCTTTAACAACCTGCGCAACGCCTGGAGCGACCAGTCCATCAATATCCCCCGCGGCATGCTCAACAGCTTCTTCATCGCCGCCTGCTCGGCTGTTCTGACCACCTACTTCTCGGCGCTGACGGCCTACGGCATCCACGCCTACCAGTTCAAGCTCAAGCGGGCCGCCTTCCTGTTCATCATGGCGGTCATGATGATCCCGCCTCAGGTCTCGGCCGTGGGCTTCATCCAGCTGGTGTACAAGTTCCATCTGACCAACAACTATATCCCGCTGATCCTGCCCAGCATCGCAGCGCCGGTCGTGTTCTTCTATATGAAGCAATACCTGGAGAGCGTGCTGCCCATGGAAATGGTGGAGGCCGCGCGCATGGACGGCTCCAGCGAGTTCCGCACCTTCAACCAGATCGTGCTGCCCATCATGAAGCCCGCCATCGCCGTGCAGATGATCTTCTCCTTTGTCGGCTCGTGGAACAACTACTTCATTCCCGCCCTGCTGCTGGACAAGGCCGAGATGAAGACCGTGCCGATCATGATCGCCCAGCTGCGCAGCGCGGACTATTCCAAGTTCGACATGGGCAAGGTGTATATGTTCATCCTGCTGGCGATCCTGCCGGTGCTGATCGTGTACATTTTCCTGTCCAGAGCCATTATCAAGGGCGTTACCGCCGGCTCGGTCAAGGGCTGAGAAAAAATCGGAACGGCTCTCCCGCGGGAGGGCCGTTTTTAACGGGAGGAGTTATCTGTCATGCTTTGTGATCTGAAACAGCGCGGCTTTTACCGGGGCGTCAATCTGGGCGGCTGGATGAGCCAGTGCGACTACAGCCCCGAGCGGCTGGACGGCTTTATCACCGAGGCGGATTTTGAACAGATCGCCCGGTGGGGCTTTGACCATGTGCGCATCCCCATCGACTACAACGTGATCCAATGCGAGGACGGCAGCATGAAGGAAGAGGGCCTGGCGCGCATCGACCGGGCGCTGGCCCTGTGCGAGCGATACGGTCTGCACACGGTGCTGGATCTGCACAAGACCCAGGGCTTTTCCTTTGACGCCGGCGAGCACGAGGCAGGCTTTTTCGAGAGCGCGGCCTATCAGGAGAAATTCTACGCTATCTGGGAATGCTTTGCCCGGCGCTGGGGCGAGAAGGCCGGGAGTGTGATGTTCGAACTGCTCAACGAGGTGACGGAAAAGGCCTATCTCCCCGCATGGAAGCGTATTTCCCGCGAGGCCGTGCGGCGTATCCGGGCCTTTGCGCCGGAGGTGGACGTGCTTCTGGGCAGCTATAACTGGAACAGCGCCAGGACGCTCGGCGAGCTGGACGCGCCCTATGACGATCATGTCCTCTACAACTTCCACTTCTACGAGCCACACGACTTCACCCACCAGGGAGCCTACTGGGAGGCGCCGTATCGGGACGTGAGCGCGCGCTATACCTACGCCGAGAGCGGCGCGTCAGAAACGTATTTTGAAAGCTTCCTCGCACCGGCTCTGGAAAAGGCGGAGAAGGAGGGCTGTACGCTCTACTGCGGCGAATACGGCGTGATCGACATCGTGCCGCCGGAGGAGGCGGTCAAGTGGTTCCGCGACCTGCACAAGGTATTCGAACGGCACGGCATCGGACGCAGTCTGTGGAGCTATAAGCAGATGGACTTCGGCCTTGCCGACGCGCGCATGGATGGCGTAAGAGACGAGCTGCTGAGGCTCGTATAACAGCAAAAGCCCCGGAGGGAACGCTTGTGTTCCCTCCGGGGCTTTTGCTGTTTTCGGTTTTCAGTCAGCCCAGCTGAAGTTTTCCTTTCCCGCGCCAAGCTCGAAGTGGCATTTGACGATGCCCAGGTCGATCTTGAGACAGGAGCCGATCAGCCCCGCTTTGGCGCTGACGCGGCCGCCGGGCAGCAGCTCAAAGCGGAATTTCTGCTGGTTGACGGCGGTGGGGGCCAGCAGCGCCGCCTCCACGCCCCGCCGGAACCACGCGGGGGCCTCGGAATAGCTGCCGCTGACCGCGGCGGCGTCCTTGCCCCGATGCGGCCGCCCCTGGGTTTTGCCGTAGCCCAGGGCAATGAGGATGACTTCCTTTTCCTCGTCGGACACCAGGGCCCGGCTCTTGCCGTGGGTCAGCGCGGCCCAGCAGGTGTTGAGCCCCAGCTCCTGGGCGCGCAGCACCAGCTTTTCGCCCCAGTAGCCGCAGCGCTCGTCCAGATCCGGCGCCTTGCGGCCCACCAGCGCGATATAGTTGCTGCAGCTTTCAAAGCTGCCGTAGTGGGCCAGACGGGTGTTGAAGCAGTCCGGCTCGTCGTAGAGGATCTGCATGTGCAGGCCCGAGGCGGCGTTGAGCTCCGCGGTATAGCCGTCCAGGGCTTCGCGCAGCTCGGCCGGGATGCTGCGGGGCAGATACTGGCGGACGCTGTGACGCGCGCGCATCAGTTCCATGGGATCGTTCATAAGCATGCATCCTTTCAGGTTTTGTTTCCCTTACATTGTAGCAGGAAAGCGGCACAAGTCAATGGAAGAGACTGGCTTTCCGCGGCGGGAGGCGCGGATGGTCAGCGCAGCCCGCAGCGGCGGCGGTACTCGCCGGGGGTCATGCCCAGCTCGGCCTTGAACTGCTCGGTAAAATAGCTCTGGGAGCTGTAGCCCAGACGGTGGGCGAGGTTCTGCACAGGCTCGTCGCCATGTTCGTGCTGAGCCTGCTGTACAAGGTCGACAGCATCCGGCCGCAGATGAACGCGGATCTGGCCGCCAGACGCGCAGAGAAAAGCGAAAACTGATCCGATCTGATCCATAGGGGGCGGCTTTTTCAGCCGCCCCCTATTGGCAAGTGATCCCCACAGAGGTATAATATAGTAAATATCCGAAAGGAGAACGGTATGAACAAGCTGTCATTCAACGAAAACTGGACCCTGGGCGGCAAAAGCGTCACGCTGCCCCACGACGCGCAGATTTCCGAACGCCGCGGCGCGGACGTATCCAACGGAGGCCACGGATATTTCCCCGGCGGCGTCTATACCTATGAAAAGACCTTCACCGCTCCGGCAGAGTGGGAAGACAAGGACATCCTCCTGGAGTTCGAGGGCGTGTATAAAAACGCGACCGTCAGCCTGAACGGCAAAGAGCTTTGCTTCCACGCCTACGGCTACACCGGCTTCTTCGTGGAGCTGGAGGGTCTCGTTTACGGCGCGGAGAACACGCTGACGGTGGTCGCGGACAACTCCAAGCTGCCCAACTCCCGCTGGTACTCCGGCGCGGGCATCTATCGGCCGGTTTGGCTGTACGTCTGCGAAAAGGGCGGGCTGCGCCCCGAGAGCGTGAAGATCTCCACCGTGTCTATTGACCCGGCCGTGGTGAAGATCGAAAGCCCGGTCTCTGTCAAGGCGGAGGTCGAGGGTGTCAGCGGCAAGGGCACGAGCTTTGAATTGACGATCCCCAACGCAAAGCTCTGGAGCGACGAGACGCCCGATCTCTATACCGCAAAAATCACGGCGGGCGAGGGCGATACGGTCGAAATCCCCTTTGGTATCCGGAAAATCACCTGGTCGAACAAGGGCTTTTTCATCAACGGAAAGGAAACCCTGCTGCGCGGCGGCTGCGTCCACCACGACAGCGGCATCCTGGGCGCGGCGACCTATGCCGAGAGCGAGGAGCGGCGCGTGCGCATCCTGAAGGAAAACGGCTTCAACGCCATCCGCTCGGCCCACAACCCGGCATCGAAAGCCATGCTGGAGGCCTGCGACAGGCTCGGCATGTACGTGATGGACGAGACCTTTGACATGTGGTACAACCGCAAGAACCCCCACGATTACGGCTGCGATTTTGAAAAGTGCTGGGAAGCGGACGTGACGAGTATGGTGGAGCGCGACTTCAACCACCCGTCCGTCATCCTCTACTCCATCGGCAACGAGGTGGGCGAGCCGGCCGAGGCCAAGGGCCTTGACTACGGCAGAAAGATGATCGACCTCTGCCACAAGCTCGACGCCTCCCGCCCCGTCACCTGCGGCGCGAATCTGATGATCATGGGCAAGACGGCCAAGGGCAACGCCCTCTACAAGGACGGCGAGCAGCCCGGCGGCGATCAGAAGCCTCAGAAGGACGGCGGCAACGCGAGCCTGGCCTTCAACATCATGGCGTCGTTCATCGGAAGCGGCATGAACAAGGCCGGCAATTCCAGGAAGATCGATGAAGTGACCACGCCGTTCCTGGACAGCCTGGACATCGCGGGCTACAACTACGCCTCCGGGCGCTA